>JBKJVD010000256.1:0-35197 GCA_046590585.1 Thermoanaerobaculia bacterium
CTGCTTTCCACTCCCTCGAGCGAACTGCCGCTCGCCGGAAAAATCCGCAAGCTCGTCGTCGTCGCGCCGCTTGCCGCGCTGCTGCATACGCTATTCGTCAAACGCCTGATCCTCGACGGCGCGCCCGGCCTCACCTACGCGTTCGAGCGAATGCTTGCGGAGGCGATCCTTTCGCAGGAGCTGATTCGGCAGATGACGAGCCGGTGACTCAACCCCGTCGCATCACCAGATCGCCCATCACCAGCGTGTCCATGTTGGTCCTCAGGAAGCAGTCGAGCGCTTCGGCGGGCGTGTTCACCACCGGTTCGTTTTCGTTGAAGGACGTGTTGAGCACCATCGGAACTCCGGTCAGCTTTCCGAATTCTTCGATGAGACGGTGGTAGCGCGGGTTCTGCTCGCGCGTCACGGATTGCAGGCGACCCGTGCCGTTGACGTGGGTGACCGCAGGGACCTGTGCGCGTTTCTCTTCGCGGATCACATAGACCTGCAGCATGAACGGCACGTCGTAGTCGGTCTCGAACCACTCCCCTACCGCTTCGCGCACGATCGACGGTGCGAACGGCCGGAACGATTCGCGGCGCTTGATCTTCTGGTTGAGGATGTCCTTCATGTCCGCCCGGCGCGGATCGCAGACGATCGACCGATTGCCGAGCGCGCGCGGTCCCCATTCCGAACGCCCCTGGAACCATCCCACCACGTCCCCGGCAGCCACCTGCTTCGCGGTGAGACGACAAAGTTCTTCCTCATCGCGGATCCACTGCATCGAGCAACCGGCTGCATCGACTTCCGCGCGACGTGCTTCGACTGCGGCGTTCACTTCGACTTCGCTGTACTGCGGGCCCCAGTAAGCGTGATCCATGAAGAACGATCGATCGCGACCGAGTTGCTGATTCCAAACCCAGTACGCCGCTCCGATCGCCCCACCGGCATCTCCCGCTGCAGCCTGGATGTAGACGTCCTTGAAGGTAGATCGATCGAACACCAGGCCGTTGGCCACGCTGTTGTATCCGCAGCCGCCAGCAACACACAGCTTGCTCGCGCCCGTCCTTCGCTGCAGCGAATTCACCATTTCGAAGAATGCTTCCTCGAACATGGCCTGCATCGACGCAGCGATGTTGCGATGCCGGTCCTCCATCGGATCCTGCGGCGACCTTGCGGGCCCGAGCAGATCGACGAGACGCGGAGAAAAGACGGTGCCGATCGCCGGCGAACCTCCGTGCCACTCCATCTCCAGTCCAACGGAGTGATGCGTGAAGTAATCGAGATTCAACGTGAAGCGCCCATCGCCCACGCGCACGATCTCGCGCATCTCACGCATGTACGCCGGCTTTCCGTAGGGTGCCAGCCCCATCACCTTGTATTCGTCGCCGTAGTGCGGAAACCCGAGGTACTGCGTGAGAGCGGTATAGAAGATTCCGAGCGAGTGAGGGAAGCCGACTTCCCCCATCACATCGATCCTGTTTCCACTCCCCGACGCCCACATCGAACTGACGAAATCGCCGAAACCATCGACGGAAAGAATGGCGGCATCATCAAAGGGAGCCACGAAAAACGCCGAGGCCAGATGAGCGCGGTGATGTTCGACGTGATGCAGTTCCGGCTTCAGCGAAGAGAGGTGAAACGCGTCCAGAATCTCGGTACCGAGATCGCGGACCTTCGCACGGTTCTCGAGGCGGCGGCGGATCGCCCCGATCGAGGGGCGGTTACGGAGGACGAACGCCGTTCGCTGCAGCAGTCTCGCGCGCGGATTGCGGTTGACCGCGATGTGGTCCACTCCGTTGAGGTCGACGCCAACCTCGCGCAGGCAGAATTCAATCGCCTGAGAAGGAAATCCGGCCCAGTGCTTGATCCGGCGGAAGCGTTCCTCTTCGACGGCGGCCACGAGTTTTCCATCCACCACGATTGCAGCGGAGGCGTCTGCGTGATGCGCATTGATTCCGAGAATGATCATGCGTGACCGATAATCGCGTCATGGCGCGACGGCGCGTTCACTTCGTCAACCGGTACTTTCATCCGGATCATTCTGCAACAAGTCAGCTCCTCACCGATCTCGCGATCCATCTTGCGGGCCGGGGCTGGGAGGTGCTCGTCACCACCAGCCGTCAACGCTACGACGATTCCTCGGCGCAACTTCCAGCCGTCGAGACTATGCAGGGCATCGATGTCCATCGTTGTTTCTCCTCGACGTTCGGACGGTCCAACCTCCTCGGCCGTGCCGTCGATTACGCCACGTTCTACGCCGCCGCCCTGATCAGCCTCTCGCGACGCTGCCGGCCGGGTGATGTCGTCGTGGCGATGACCGATCCGCCGCTCATTTCCGTCGCCGCCGCCATGGCCGTTACGCTCCGCCGTGCCCGGCTGGTCAACTGGTTGCAGGACCTGTTCCCTGAAGTGGCCGAGGCTGCGGGAATGGCCGGCGCACGGCTCACCCGCGGAATCCGGAACTGGTCGTTGCGCAGAGCACGGGTGAATGTTGCGATCAGCGACGGGATGGCCGCGATGATCAACAGTCTCGGGACTCGGACAGTCGTGCAGCACAACTGGGCGCAACCAGAAATCCATCCGGTCGACCGAGGTTCGAACTATCTACGCACAGATTGGAAATTCGGCGATCAGGTCGTGGTCGAGTACTCCGGCAACCTGGGACGGGCTCACGATGTGAGCACAGTCTTTGACGCCATCAGGCGCATGCCGGAACTGCGCTTCCTCTTTATTGGAGGAGGCTTCGGAATGGAGAGGCTGCGGGCGATGACCGCCGGATACGCCAACGTCACGTTTCTCGACTATCAGCCCAGGGAACAACTCACCGAAAGCCTTTCTGCAGGCGACATCCACCTCGTGACGCTGCTTCCCGAATTCGAGGCACTGATCTCACCGAGCAAGGTCTACGGCATCATGGCCGCAGGGAGACCGATCGTGTTCGTGGGAAACCCGCAGGGTGACGCAGCCGGAATCATCGCGAAGCACGAGTGCGGGATTGCCGTCGCGACGGGCGACGCAGCCGCACTCTGCGCCGCCCTGCTGCGCCTTGCCGAGGATCCCGGGTTGCGAACCCGCCTCGGTGAGAACGGTAGAGAGGCTTCAGTACGCAATTACGCGATGGCCTACGCGCTCGCGCAATGGGAATCGATCCTCGGCGAGGCCATTGAATGATCCGCTTCGACCGCGCCATCCTGATCGGCATTTCCCTCATCGCGGGAGTTCCGATGCTGTTCCTGATCCCGCGACTTTCCCGCGCTGGAAAGCCTCATCAGGCACCCACCGTCGTTCAACTGGCAGAGTCGCTACGCGACCGGCCTGCGGACTGGGTCGCGTTCAGCACCCTGTCCGAATACGCGCTCGACACGACGCTGCCGCATCGCTTCGATCTCTGGCGGCGCTCTTTCGCTCACGCTCATGCCCTCGCCCCGCTCCGGCCCAATCCGCAGACTGCTTTCGTGCGAGGAGGACTGTTTCACTGGTATGAACTCGAGGAGTCCCAGCGCAGCGAAGTGAAGTCCGCAGCGGTCCCGGTCCTCCGTGATGGCAGCGTGTTTCCAGTGATCGCTTCGAACCTGCTGTCCCTGACCGGCGACTTCGAACTGCTGGTCCGAAACAATCCGGGACGACTGACCGACCTCCAGTTGCTGCGCGATCTGGCCGTGAACAGCGACGATTTCGCGCACTACCGCTTTCTGCGCGACGCAGCGACGCGAAAGCAACTGGACGACTTTCGGTTACTCCCGGCAGACAGCGGACTACCTCACTTGATCGCCGCACTTCCCGTGTCGCCAGGCGAGGAGCATCGGCCGCTCATTCAGCAGTTACTCGATCGCTTGAATGTCCGGCCGGCAAGTGGAAGTTCGCTGAATCCCGGCGTCGCGGGCGAGTTGATCGACTTCGTGATTCGCCGCCACATGAAGCCCCTCGAAGGTCTCGAGCCCTTGATGATCGAGCCTGCGTCCGCTCCTCCCACCGAACGTGCCCGCCTGGCCGTCGCGCTGGGCAATCTCGATGCGGCCTCGCAGATCCGGGCGAGCGATTCTCAACCGGACACGATCTGGCGGCAGTACTACATCGAACGTGCCCTGGCAGAGGAAGCGGGCCACGATCCGACAGCTGCGGAAGCCGACCTCGTCAAGGCTTCCGGCGGCGAACTGCGGGCGGAGATCCTCGATGCTGCCGCACGGGGAGCACTCATCCGGGGGGACCTGGTTCGCGCAACGATGCTGCGAGAGCGGCTCATCCAGCAGTTTTCCACGGACCAGTGGTCCGGACTGTGCGGCGAAATTCTCTGCCGATCCGCATCATCCACCCGGTATTTTTCGAGCCCTACGCTACAGCTTCGCCTCAGGCGGAGCACTGCCCGCGGCGGGAGCGATCCCTACGTTGAAATCCGAGTGGACGGAAGGCGCGTGATCGAGGGTCCAGTGGGTGACAGCACATGGGAGATTCCGGTGGGAACGGGAGTGCACACCGTCTCCGTCTCGCTCATCAACCCTGGAACGAGTGCCGATCAGCGCGGCGTGCGCATGTCGTGAATCAGTGGCGAAACGGCGGCTCCCATGATGACGGCCAGAGTCAGCGGATTCGACGGGATGAAGAAATTGAAATCGAACAGCGCGTGCACCATGGCCACGGAGAGCGATGCCAGCGCCGCCAGCTGAAACGCTCTCCGGCGCCAGCGAATGGATCTCGCGGCCGGGCCCGTCGTGATCCGCAGCAGCAGTACGAAGCCCCCGACCAGCGTGACCAACGCGATCACAGCGCCCACCGTCCCCGTCGTCGCCGCGATCTCCAGATAGTCGTTGTGCGCGTGATTGTAGATTTTAGTCAGGTCAGCGCGCTGCGCCATCGACACCACATCGACGAATGAGCCGGCACCGGACCCGATCACGACAAAATCCCTCCAGACCTCAGCAGCGGCTGCGATCCCGATTCCCCGTCCTACCAGGTTGGAGGCATCCGCTGCGGTCGGAATGAACCGGGCCACCGTTCGATCCGCGCCGAGAAACACGACCAGCAGTGACACTGCGACCAGCAGGAGGCCGCCCATGCCCGCGGCAATCGCCACCGCTCGCATCCGGGTTGTCCCCATGCGGCCGGCAGTGATCGCGATGACGGCGCTGCTCCCACCAATGAGCGCGATCAATGCTCCGCGAGACTGAGCGAGCAGCATTGCGGCGATGGAAGCCCCGATCGATAACCCGATAACCCCCGACAGGAGCAGCCGCGTCTCGACGAGCGCCGCGAGGCGGAGGCGCGGCCTGGTGCCCGGTGGGGAAGCATTTCTCCACGCCATCGCCAGAACGAGAACCATCATGGGAATCAGGATCGCCAGATAGTGGGCAAAGTGGTTCGCGTTGACGAACGTCCCGGAACTTCGTCCATACATGTTGATGTTCTTCCAACCCCAGATGGCGTAGCGGCCCAGAGCCGCCTCTCGAAATGCGTACGCCACCTGGAAGAGCGCAGAAGCGATGAGGACAAATACGAGCGAGAACCTTCTCGTATTTGTCCGGAGCAGCAGGGCGCCTGTCTGAAACGCGGCGAAGATCCCGAGAAGGCGGTAAAACTCCAGCGCTGTCAGACCCGGTGCGATGGTCAGAGGGAACCAGTGGGGGGACGAAACTCCTGCAGAAGCGAGTGCGCCGCTGGCGCCTTTCCAGATCTCGAGGGCGGAAGGGGAAAGCCAGCCGACTATGCCGGCGGGCAACGGAACCATCTGCAGCAGGATGATTCCGAGCCAGAGGCCAAACCCACAGCTCACCAGAACATAGGGTCCTGAGAACTGCACCGGCTGCCGCCCCTGCGAAGTGGCGACCCGGAATAGCGCAACGAGGAAGCAGAGCAGGCATGGGACGAGCGTGACTAACGGGTAGGCGGCAGGGATATTCGACCCGAAAGGAAGCGGCAGGGACACCAGCCAGACGAATAAAAGCCCCGTAAAGAGAGAGTCGACAACTCGAGACCATCTCCAGCTATGAGGCATCGCGTACCCCCGATTGTAGGGATCTCCATGCTAAACTTCCACATAAGCAATGGTTTAGCCCGCCAGACGTTTTGCGCAGGGCTACGGACTCACGGGTGGAGGACGGGTGAAACAGGACTGGATCCGATGGTGGACGATCGGGGCGGTGTTCGTGGTGTGCACGGCCGCAGCGTCGGCGCAGCAGGAGACACTTCCTCTGGATCGTGATCGTGACCCGGCACTCGACGGCGCGAAGCGTGTCTACTCGGACGTGAGCCATGCCTCGCTCCATTACGGAAGCATTTACCTGCTCTCGCGGTTCGAACTATCCGACCTCGCCATAGAACCTGACTTCACGCCTGAGAAGAGTAACAACCTGGCTCTTTCGATCGTGGCCGGGCTTCCGAACCGGATCTACTGGTTCCCGTCGAAGAAGTTTGCGCTTTCTGCAGACGCAACACCATCCCTGGCTTTCGTCGATCGCAGCGGTCTGACTACCCAGAGTGGGTATGCCCTTCGAGGGGATGCGCACCTGCTGCTCAATCACCTCTATCTCGATGTCCATGGAGCGACCGCAGACGAACTCGGCCCGCTTCCGTCGGAAGTCGGCGGAATCGGCACTGCGACCAGTCGTACTTTCGGCGCCGACGCTGAACTCAAGTACTCGAGCAAGACGAGCGTTCTGCTGACGGCGGCGGAAACCGATACACGCTATCCCGATGGCAGGCTGCAGCCCGATCTGGTGCCGATCGAACTGTATGACAATGACGAGCGCCGCTTTCGCGGGACCATCCTTCACAAGACCCTCCCACGCGTCTCACTGAGCGCGACGGCGGAGCGAAGCGACTGGGATTTCCCGAACTCGCTGTACGCGGACGCCCGCCGCGATCATGTCGCTCTTGGAGCGGGATACGTCGTGGGCCGCCGTTCAATCCGCGCCGAGGCTGGCCCCGCAAGGCTTTCGTCCACCCAGGACGGCTTTCATGACTACCAGGGGATCATTGGCAGAGTGAGGGCGAGTGCACCTGTAGGACGCCGCTGGACCGTTGGATCGGCGGTTGAACGCGACGTAAAGGTCTCCAACTTTCAGAACACCAGTTATTACGTGACCGAGACCGGCTCGCTAGCTGCTGACTGGGTCGTCACGCAGCGACTCTCGTTTCAATTTGCTCCCACTGCAGGCAGGCTCTCCTACGACGTTCCTGTCAATGGCGTGGCTCGGAAAGACAATTACAAACAGTTGCTCGCAGGGTGGACATACTCGACCACCCGCTTTCGCGGCGGTTTCGACGTCGTGTACTACGAGCGTCAGTCAAACGTGCTGATCGGTGAGAGCTCTGGAATACGGCTGATCGTCCGGTTGTCGTTGACGGGCAGCAGTTGGTACAAATAACCCGGGCGCTACTCTCAGCGCCCCGTTTGCTTCGAACGTATCGAGCCACGGTCCAGAAGAAGAAAAATGAAACGATCGCTCATGATGCTGGTCGCGCTGATGATCTCGATCACCGCCCTCGCGCAGGAGACAGCCCAGTCCGGCTCTCCGACGCTCGTCGGCGCCCGTGACGTCCTCGAGATCCGCGTGGTCGAAGACCCCAATCTCAACACCAAGGCCACCGTTGCGCCCGACGGCAAGATCAACATGGAACTCCTGGGCAAGGTCGACGTCTCGGGAATCACAGCCACTCAGATCGAAGCAAAACTCAAGGCGCTGCTCGAGGCGAAGTACATGAACCGCGCTACCGTCGTCGTGCAGATCACCGAGTTCGGGAGCAAGCCGATCTCCGTGATGGGTGCGGTGACGCGACCCGGAGCAATCGGCACGAGCGAGATGATGACTCTCATCCAGGCGATCACGGCCGCGGGAGGCCTCGCCACAGGCTATGGCCGGGAACTCTATGTTCTTCGCACGGCCACCAATGGTCTCACCGAACAGATCGCCATCGACATCGAAGATCTGCTCGTGAACGGCAATCCCGACTTGAACATCCCTCTGTCGCCGAACGACGTCGTGAACGTGCCGATGGACACTCCCATTACCATCTATGTGCTCGGCGAAGTGATGAAGCCGGGCAAAGCTCAGTTCCGTCGCTCACAGACACCCACACTGCTTCAGGCTCTGGCCGACGTGGGGGGGCTGACAGATCGGGCCTCACGGACAGTAATCGTGAAACGACGCGCCGGTGGCAAGGACACCACGACGAAGGTGAAATATCTCGACATCGTGCGCGGGCGGCGCGAAGACATCGTTCTCCAGGACAACGACACGATTTTCATCAGCGAGAGCCTCTTCTAAGCCGAAGGCTTCGCGATGGAACTCAATACACAGGAAGTCCACCTCTCCCACTACTGGAACATCATCTACAAACGATGGAAGATCGCCCTCTCGATCTTCGCGGTAGTGATGGCGGGTGCCCTGCTCGCAAGCTATCTCTCCAAGCCTCTTTACCGCGCCGCGGTCACGATTCAGATCGATCGCGAGAACCCGCACCAGGTGACGATGGAAGACCTGTTCGGGATCGCCGCCGATGAGCAGGAGTTTCTCCAGACCCAGTACATCGTCCTCAAAAGCCGCGAACTCGCTTTCCGGGTCATCGATGAGCACAAACTCCTGAGCGATCCCGCTTTCTACCCTCCGGGAATCAATGGGAGGTCGAAAGCCGAAATCGAGAAGATCCGATCCTCGGTCGCCGACGGTCTCCTCGCGTCCGTCTTCGTCACTCCCATCCGCAACACGTCGATCGCCGAGATTGCCTATGTCGGCCCGACTCCCGGTCTTGCGTTCAAGATCGCAGAAGGCTGGGGCACGTCGTACATGAGGCTCAATGTCTCGCGAAAGTTCGAGACCGTCCGTCAGGCGAATGAGTTTCTCTCCTCCCAGATCGGTCAGGTGAAGTCGGAACTCGATGTGGCGCGCGGGCAGTTGCAGAAGTACGGCGCCTCGAAAGACATCGTCTCAGTCGACAGCAATAACAACGAGAACATGACGGTGCAGCGACTGCTCAAAGTCAGCGGCGATTACAGCGCGGCGCAGAGCGAGCGTATCTCCCGCCAGAGCGAGTTGAACGCGCTCCTGCGCGCCGATCCGGAGACCGTTGCGGGGAACGACGCCCTGGTGATCCAGCTCACCGGTCAGGTTTCGGCACTCAACCGTGAATACAACCAGAAGCTCGGCGTCTTCAAGCCCGACCACCCGACGATGCAGACGCTCAAGCAGCAGCTCGACAAGACGCGACAGGAACGAAGCAGCGCGGTCTCGATCGGGTACGGGAAGGCGCGCGGGGCTGCGCAGGATTCCCTGAACGCTGCCATGGCCAGCGAAGGCTCCCTGCGCAGCGCCGTCGATCAGCAGAAACGCGAGACGCAACTCCAGAGCGCTGATGCCGTCACTTACGTCGACATCCGCACCGAGATCGAAACTAAACAGACCTTGCTCTCCCAACTACAGCGACAGCTCAACGAAACCGAGGTGGCTGCGCGACTGCGCGGATCCAACACTTCGAATGTCCACTGGGTCGATCACGCGCAGTTACCGAAAGGCCGCTTCAACGAAACCACCAGAAAAAACATTCAGAACGCCCTGCCCCTGGGGATTCTCCTCGGCCTGGCCACCATCTTCTTTCTCGAATACATGGACCGTTCGGTCAAGTCACCGGAAGAACTCGAGAAGGTCACCGGATTCGCATCCCTGGGCGTCATTCCCGCCGCTTCGTCATTCGACGATCGCGCGGCGCGATACGGCGCGGACACGACAGATACGAAACTGCGAGCCGTCGACGGCGAAGAAGATCGAGGGATCGACCTGCTTCCCCACAGCGACAGCCGCTCCGCGATTGCCGAGGCTTACCGTGCGTTCCGCACTTCGCTCCTGCTGGCATCCGCAAACTCGCCGAAAGTCATGGTGGTGACATCATCCTTCGCGCGGGAAGGCAAGACCACGACGTCAGTCAACCTGGCCACGGTGCTCTCTCAGATGGGCAAGCCCGTTCTCCTGATCGATGCCGACCTCCGCCGGCCGCGTCTGCACCGGGTCTTTCGCGGTGCGAAGAACGTGGGACTGGTGAACTATCTCGCCGCCGGCATGCCCCTTGACCAGATCGTTCAATCGACGGAGGTCCCCAACCTCTACATCGTCCTGGCCGGTCCGATTCCGCCCAATCCCTCCGAACTCCTCGGCTCGGACAAGATGAAGCAGCTCATCCAGGAAATCCGCAGCCGCTACGCTTACGTGATCTTCGACTCCCCGCCTGTACTCGCGGTTGCAGACGCGATTGTTCTCGCGGCAGAATCGGATGGAGTGGTGCTCTGCGTTCACGGCGGTCGAACACCGCGTGAACTCGTGGCGCGCTCAGCGGAGCGGTTGCGCCAGAGCAAGATCCCGGTACTCGGCGCCATCCTCAACAACGTCGATCTGCACCAGTACGGCTACACTTACAAGAAGAGTTACTACGAGTACTACCAGCCCGACGACGAGAAAGCATCTCGTCGCGCACGAAAGAGTTCATGACCTCCGGCCACCCTTGATCGACATTCACTTCCACTGTCTTCCCGGAGTCGACGATGGACCGCGAGAGTGGGACGAGTCGGTCGCGCTCTGCAGGATGGCCCTGGATGAAGGCGCAGAGACCATCGTGGCCACACCCCATGTGCTCCGCGGCCTGTGGAAGGAAAGGGATCACGTCGAACTGCGCGACCTGACGGAAGAGTTGAACCAGCGTCTCGGCGGGTCACCTCATATCGTTCTCGGATCGGAGTATTACTTCGGTCACGACATGGCGGAGTTACTCGCGTCCGGTGAAAGCATCATTCCACTCCCCGGAAATCGCTACGTCCTCGTCGAACTCGCCGCGCATACAGTTCCGATGTTTCTCGATAGCGTGTTCTATCGAGTGCTCCTCGGCGGCTGGACGCCGATCATCGCTCACCCCGTGCGGAACGTGGTGCTGCAGTCGAAGCCTGAAGCGCTCGATGCGCTCATCAACGCCGGCGCAAAGGTGCAGATTACGGCGGGCAGCCTCACGGGCCATTTCGGAGAGACTGCGCGCCAGGCTGCACTTCGTGGACTCGAGCGTGGCGCGGTCCACTTCGTGGCCAGCGATTCCCATTCGCTCATCAAGCGCCCTCCCAGACTCAGGGAGGCCTTCACTCTGATCGCCGACCGCTTCGGAATCTTGACGGCCGAGTCCGTCATGGTTGCGAATCCGGCGGCCGCAATTTCCGGCCAGAACCTTCCGTTTGATCCGGATATACGCCCTCCAGACGCAGAGCCAGGCTGGCTCGAACGATTGCGGGGGGTTTTCCAGGGACGGCGCTAATCCGGCCCGCATCACGATGCGCCGCAAATCGGCGTAGCATGAGGACACCATGAGAATGCGCTGGTTATTTGCCGCCTTGATTCTGACCGCCACGCTTCCTTTGATGGCCCAGCCGAAAATCGAGCACACCGCACCGTCGTGCCTGCGTGCTGGACGCGTATATGTGCTGAACGTGAACACGCCGTCCGAAGGGGAATTACGACTCTTCTATCGCCGTACCAACGGAACCTGGTGCTCGGTGATCGGCAGCAATCATCGCGCAAACTCGTTCGTCGCAATCCCACGCCTCAACGACGGCGATGAACTCGAGTATTTTTTCGTGCTCCTCAACAAGAACCAGGTCGTGGCGCGGAGCCCGTCCCTGTACCGCGTCCGCGTCAATGAGCGCTGCGAGACTATGCCGCTGAGGATCCTGGAAACTCCGCCGCTGGATTGCTCGGAGCAGGCCGCACTCTGGGGAGCGTCGAACTCCGCGGCTTACTCGCTGGTGCCGGCGGGCCCCGCCGAGCCAGCCTCACGCGACACACCCGGGCAATAAACTCGACTGACTGAAATTGGAAAGGCCGGCAGAAATGCCGGCCTTTCCATTGAACGACCCGAATGATCAGTGGGCCTTCGCCTTCTTCACTTCTTCAGTGAGCGCCGGAAGGATCGTGAAGAGATCTCCCACGATCCCGAGATCGGCAATGCGGAAGATCGGCGCTTCCGGATCTTTGTTGATGGCTACGATGTGCTTCGATGAGGACATGCCCGCGAGATGCTGGATTGCGCCGGAGACTCCTGCGGCGATGTAGAGATTCGGGCTGACGACGCGACCGGTCTGGCCGACCTGATGCTGATGATCGATCCAGCCTGCGTCGACGGTGGCTCGCGACGCGCCAACCGCGCCGCCGATGGCGTGGGCGAGGTCACGGATCAGGGAGAAGTTTTCTGCTTCCTTGAGACCTCGACCGCCGGAAACGATGATGTCTGCTTCCGCCAGGCTGATCTCATTACTTTCCGGGGTGTGCGTTTCCACGAGGCGGGTCTTCGAGGCAGATGGCTCGAACGACACGTTCACTGACTCAGCCGTCCCCTCCACTTCCTCGGGAGGAAACGCATTCGGGCGCGTGGTGGCAATGGCCGGCGACCCTGTGATGTCCACCGTCGCGAACGCCTTGCCAGAGTAAACGGGCCGGCGCGCACGGAGCTTTCCGTCGATCCAATCGAGCCGATCGACGTCGGAGGCCACACCGACGTCGAGGCGGGCCGCGAGGCGTGGGGCGATGTCGCGTCCGTTCGACGAGCCAGCAAACAGCACCACCGCAGGCTTTTCGCTGTTGATGACATTCTCGATCAATCCAGTGAACGATTCGGTCGTGTAGGTATCGAACGCGGCGCTCGCTGCGATGAGTACTTTCTTCGCACCGAACCGGCCCGCTTCCTGGACTGCTGCCTCTGCTCCAGACCCGGCCGCGAGTGCAATGAGGTCTCCTCCGCTGGCGGCTGCAAGCTTGCGCCCGATGGAGAGCGCTTCCCGTGAAGCCTTCCTGAGCTTCCCGTCTTTCGTTTCAACAAAAACCAGAACACCCGGCATCGGTATGACTCCTGATGATGTTTCTCATCGGTCCGGATCGGACCGTTCGGTGATCAGAGTGCTTTCGCTTCGTCGCGGATGTACTGGACGATCGCCTTGGCAGCAGCGGCAGCGTCGCCGCCGTCGATCTTCTTTCCGCCGCTCTTCTCTGGAGGCAATTCCAGGGAGACGGTAACGACCCTCTGGCCAAGGACATCTCCATCACTGAGGCCGAGATCGCTCACCGACTTCATGTCGATGGCAATTTTCTTGGCGGCCATGATTCCCTTCAGAGACGCGTAGCGTGGTTCGTTGAGGCCTTTCTGCGCAGTGACGATCACCGGCAGGGAGGTCTCGATGATTTCTTCAGCAGCTTCGATCTCGCGATGAGCGGTCGCCTTGCCTTCGCCGATCTCGAACTTCGTCACGACGTTGACCTGCGGATAGCCGAGCAGTTCCGCAACCATCGGTCCGACCAGCCCGTTGTCAGTCCCCACGCCCTGCTTTCCGAAGAACACGACGTCGTGAGGAACGGTCCGGATCGCAGCTGCGAGGACCTTGGCGATGCCGAGAGAGTCCGCGTCCGACGACTCACCTTTTACGTGGAGCGCCTTCGTTGCTCCGCGCGCGAGTGCCTCGCGGAGCGCCTGCGCCGCGCGCTCAGGACCGAACGTCACTACGGTGACATCTCCGCCCTTCGACTCCTTGAGGCGAATCGCCTCTTCGAGGGCGTACTCGTCGTACGGAGACACGATGAACTTCAGGCCGGCTTCATCGATTTTGCGGCTGTCGGATCCGATCCTGATGCGCGATTCGGTATCCGGAACATGACTGATGCAGACGACAGAATTCACGACAGAAGCCTCCACGGAAATGTTGAATCTGGATGCTGTGTACGGAGGGCGGAACCCGAACCCGCTCGCCCGGGGCGGGCGGCCGCTCGAACTCACCCGGGTGAGCCGGGCCGCAATTCTAGGGAAATCGCCGGTCTGCCGCAACCGCGCGGCACGCAACTCGCAATCAGCGATGACCGATCCGGAACTGCAAACCGCCTCGCTTGAATCGGCAAACGCGCACCGGACGGAGGACTCCCATGCCCTATTCGAATCGTCTCCACGACGGCGGTAGCGCCCACCCGGGTGCGAGACGGAACCTCCGTTCCGTTCCGGAATACAGACGCTCGACGAAGGGCAACGGGAACACGGCACCCCGGCCGGCCCGACCAGTTCCCCCCGAGGTCACGCATGCCGAGAATTTCTACTATCTCAAGCAGATGAACGCGAAGACCCCGGTCGTGGTGGTGCTCATGGACGGTGAGGAAGTACGCGGTTGCATCGAGTGGTACGACCGCAGTTGCCTGAAGGTCAATCGCGAGAATGGGCCGAACCTGCTGATTCAGAAGCACTGCATCAAGTACGTCTTCAAGCAGGAAGAACTGCGCTGAGTCCAGCACCGCTCCCCCTTCCCCCTATACTCGGCACATGAAGCCGCTCGCCATCACCCTGGGCGATCCCGCGGGAATCGGGGCTGAGATTGTTTTCAAGGCTCTCGCACAACTGAAGCGTCCTGCGTGGATCTTCGGGAGTCGCGCCCTCACTGCTCCCTTTCATGACCTCGACCTCGCGGAACGCTTCATCGACGTTGGCGGTCCCTCCGAACCGCTGAGGTTCGGCGAGGTGAGTTCCGCGTACGGCCGCGTCGCTCTCGACTCCATCGACATGGCGATCGAAGCGATGGATGTCGGCGACTGTTCTGCCCTCGTGACCGCTCCCATTCACAAGTCCGCGATCGCCGCGGCTGGCTCGCCCTTCCCCGGCCACACAGAATTGCTGGCTGGCCGCGCCGGGCTGACTACTTACGGCCGCGATTACGCGATGTATTTCGACTCACCGACCCTGAGCGTGGTGCTGCTCACGGTTCACGTCTCATTGCGCGAGGCGATCGACGCGATCACCGCCGAGCGTGTTGCCGATCTCGCCAGGTTGAGCGCGCGGGAACTGCGCCGTCTTCATGGGCGGGATGTCCGCATTGGCGTCGCCGCCGTCAATCCACACGCTGGAGAAGGGGGACGATTCGGTTCCGAGGAGACCGAGATCGCGCGTGGTGTTGCACTGGCTCGTGCCGACGGCATCGACGTCTCCGGACCCTTCCCTGCCGATACCCTCTTCCTCAGCGCCCGCGCCGGAAATTACGATGTCGTCATGGCGATGTATCACGACCAGGGCCTGATCCCGGTCAAGACCCTCGAGTTCGAGCGTTCCGTCAACGTGACTTTGGGTTTACCGTTTCTCCGCGCATCGGTCGATCACGGAACGGCGTTCGATATCGCAGGAAAGGGAATCGCCAGCGAGATCCCGATGCAATACGCGATCGAGTGGGCAGCCAGCCACTCCGGGCGGTACGGCCGATGATCCAATGGGTCGCACGGATCGTCGCGATCGTTATCCTCCTGCTCTTCGTCGTGCTCATGATGAACCTGCAGAGCAAGCTGACGAAGTTGCAGCGTGAACGACCAGTTCCGGCGTCGTCCACCACATCGACGACCCCGTCGCCGTGAAACAGTCCTGGCTCGCAGCGCTCGCGCTACTCGCTACAGCCACGGCCTGGGGTGCGACCTTCACCCTGGTCAAGAACGTCCTGGAGAAGATCGATCCTGGACCCTTTATCTTCTACCGATTTACGCTCGCCGGATTGCTGCTCCTCGCGGCCTCCCGGCGCAAACTCTCGCGTGCGCTGATGCTGCCCGGCCTCGCACTGGGCCTGCTCGTATTCACCGGTTACTGGCTCCAGACCGAGGGACTGATCCTCATCGCGCCGGCACGCTCTGCGTTTCTCACCTCGCTCTACGTCGTGATGGTCCCGTTCTGCGACCGCCTGCTGGTCGGAACGCGGGTCTCGCGGCCGGCGTGGATGGCGTCGATTCTCGCGCTGATCGGAACCGGCATCATGATCGGCGGCGTTCAGGGACGACCTGGAGCGGGCGACCTGCTGACCATCGCGTGCGCGTTGATGTTCTCGATCCATGTGATTCTCACCGCCCGCTATGCAGCGCGTCACTCGACGATGGGCCTCGCCGCCGTCCAGGTCACAGTAGTCGGCGTCGCAGCGGCCCCTCTCTCGCTCGCCGCAGAGCCATCAACGTTCTCGAGCGAAGTGGTGTGGGTGATCATCCTCACAGCGGTGGTCACCACAGCACTGGCCTTTGCCGCACTCATGTGGGGTCAGGCGCGCGTCAGCGCCACGCAGGCCGCCGTGATCCTCTCGTTCGAACCGGTTGCCGCCGCGCTCACCTCGATCGTCTGGTACGACGAACCGATGACCCGGGGATTCATCGTCGGCGCACTCCTGATCCTCGCTGCCATGCTCATTTCACAACTCCCGGTCCGAGTCGTACCGGCGCACCCAAAGAGCGCGTCGTAGGGTCGCAGAATCTTGCTAGGATGCGGGACACATGCCCCCGAGGATTCTCGTCACCAACGACGACGGTATCTACAGTGAAGGATTGCGCAAACTGGCCGTCGCGCTGGCCGGTCTGGGAGAGGTCACCATCGTTGCCCCGGACCGGGAGCAGAGCGCAGCCTCGCATGCCCTGACCTTGAATCGCCCCCTCCGCGTTCTGCAACTGGAAACGAATGAATACATCGTTGACGGCACGCCGACCGACTGCGTGAATCTGGCAGTGCTCAAGCTTCTGCGCGACCAACGCCCTGACATGGTCGTCTCCGGAATCAATTTCGGCCCCAACCTCGGCGATGACGTGACGTACTCCGGAACCATCTCAGCCGCGTTCGAAGGAGCGCTGCTGAACATTCCTTCCATCGCGTTCTCAGCCGTCGTCGGAGAGCATTTCTCGTTCGACCGATGCGCGCAATTCGCCGCCCGCCTGACGGAACACGCACTCGAAGTCCATCGGGACCCGCGCGTCATCTGGAACGTGAATTTCCCGATCGGTGCATTCGAAGGGGTGCGGATCACGAAGCTGGGAACGCGCATCTACACCGAGGGCGTGATCGAGCGTCTCGACCCTCGCGGGCGGAAGTACTACTGGATCGGCGGAGAATCGCCGACCTGGAATCCAGGCGAGGGAACCGACTTTGAGGCGGTGACGGCTGGCTTCGTTTCAATCACTCCGCTCCACCTCGACCTGACTCATCACGAATCGATTCAGCGGCTCAAGCCGCTCGAGGAGCTCCTTGGCAACGTCGCGAACCATGGATGACGCAGCAATTGAGCGCGAGTACGCGCATCAGCGCGCTCTGATGGTGGAGCGCAGCGTCGCAGCGCGCGGAATCCGGGATGAGCGGATTCTGCAGGCGATGCGCGACGTGCCTCGCCACCTCTTCGTCCCCAAGGTCATGGCCGCCAAGGCCTACGGCCCGGGCGCCCTGCCGATCGGAGCGAAGCAGACGATCTCCCAGCCCTACATCGTGGCCAGGATGATCGACCTGCTCGAACTCACCGGGAAAGAGAAGGTTCTGGAGATTGGCACAGGAACGGGATATCAGGCGGTCGTGCTCTCGAAGTTGTGCGCGAAGGTCTTTTCCATCGAGCGGATCAACGAACTGGCTCTCCGCGCTGCAGAATTGATCCGGGAACTGCGAGTGTACAACGCCACGGTCAAGGTGTTCGATGGCACGTACGGCTGGTCGGATCAGGCACCGTTCGACCGCATCATCGTCGCGGCCGCCGCACCGGAAGTCCCCGAACCGCTCGTGCAGCAGTTGGCCCGCACGGGCCGCCTCGTGTTACCGATCGGGCCGGAGGGAAACCAGCGGCTGGCCCGCGTCACGCGTGTCGGGACCCGCATCCAGATCGAGGATTGCGGCAGCGCAGAGTTCGTCCCGCTGGTCGGAAAGTTCGGATGGAAAGAGTCGTGACCCCATGACTGCCCGTGTCCGGCCACTACTGATCGCCACCGCGATCGTCTCCTCGCTGCTCGGTGCAGTCATCGCCTACCTCGTGCTCACGGTACCCAACGACCTCAAGTCGGGAGCGCTTCTGCGCCAGGCACGCGGCGAGGTTGCGAATGGAAACCAGTCAGAAGCCCGAAAGACACTCAAAGTGCTGATCCAGCAATATCCCAGAACGGATGCGGCTGCAGCCGCGACCGTGGCTTTGATCTCGCTCGTCGACGATCAGCAGGCCCGGCTCGCTCGGGACTACAAGCGTCTGCAGTCCGAACAGCAGAAAGCACAACAGGCCTCTGCCGCGCTCAACACGCGCGTCGACGACCTCACCAGACAGCCTCCAGCTGCTGAACCGGCCATTGCGCCACCGCCGGCCGCTGCGCCGAAAATCGTCATCATCAGGCGCACGCCGTCGAAACCGGCGGTCAAACCAGCATCCCGGCGCCGATGATCTGGATTGCCGTCGCGTTCCCGGCATCTGGTTGCTAGCCCGCATTTCTCACAGCCCTTCGTCGCGAGACAGCCGAGAGTGGCCTGGATGCGAGGCGCACGGCGATTTCGCGACGAAGGCATAGTCGGAACTATGCAGAGGAGCGAAATCGCCGGGCAACGAAGCATACAGGCCGCTATCGGCTGTCGTAGCAGAAGGTCTGTGAGAAATGCGGGTTAGAATCGCACAACATGAAAGAACTGCGGGTCATCCGGATACACGGCAAAGTGCAGGGAGTCGGCTACCGCTTCTTCGCGACGCGCGTGGCAAGACGCCTCGGTTTGAAGGGCTGGATCGAGAACATGCGCGACGGCATCGTGGAAGCTGCGGTTGAAGGCGAGAAGAAAGCCATCGACGAATGGGTTGAGGAACTGAAGGAAGGTCCTCGCTACGCCGAGGTCACGAAAATCGACCAGGAGACGAAAGAGTTCACTGGACGTCTCAGTGACTTCGACGTCAAGTTCTAACCATGGGCGCAATCGACCTTCACGCCTATCTCCGCGACGTTCCCGATTTTCCCAGGCCGGGCATCCTGTTCAAGGACATCACCCCGCTGCTGCGTTCGCACGAGGCTCTCCGTGCCACGATCGAGGCGCTCTCCGAACCCTTCCTCAATCAGCGCATCACGGCCGTCGTGGCGATTGAATCGCGCGGTTTCATCTTCGGCAGCTGCGTCGCGCAGAAACTCGGCGCAGGCTTCGTCCCTGTACGGAAACCAGGAAAACTTCCCTGGACGCGCCGCAGCGAAGAGTACGTCCTCGAGTATGGAAGCGGAACCCTGGAAATCCATGACGATGCGTTGACGGACTCGGACCGCGTGCTGATCGTCGATGACGTGCTGGCCACGGGAGGCACGCTGGCGGCTTCCGCGAAGCTCGTGAGCGGATTCGGCGCGACGATCGTGTCGCTCGCCACCGTCGTGGAGCTCGCGTTCCTTCACGGTCGCGACAGGCTGGCCGGTCTGCCACTGCACTCGCTGCTCGTTTATTGAGATGCGCTCAAGGCCGGCGGATCGTGAGAGCGACGCTGTCGCGCGTGGAGTGAACGCCCTCCTGCAGTTCGAAGCCGTCGCGGCTCTCGGACCCTTCTCCGCCAAGCAGCAGGCAGAGTCGCGCAAAATTCCTGAATGCCTCGGCTGAACCTTCGATCACGATTTCCTTCCCTGACGGGCGGATACTGAGTGGAGAACGCGTCAGCCCTTCGAGCGCCATCATGGCCAGGTCGTAGTTGATCATTCGTCCTCACCTCGATAGATCACGGAGTTTCGCTCCGTCTCGTGCAGCACGATCTGATGGAGACTCCCCTCACGGATTGCGGGCGCGAGCTCATTCCAGAATGCCCGCGCCAGATTTTCGGCAGTCGGAATCACGCCGCGGAGGAAATCGACATCCTCGTTGAGATTGCGGTGATCGACGCGGTCGATCACCCGTTCGCGCATGATGTCCTTCAACTTCTTGAGGTCGATCACCATCCCGGTCCGGGGATCGATCGTTCCGCTCACGCTGACTTCGAGGTAGTAGTTGTGTCCATGACCCGCCGCGTTGTCGCACTTGTCGTAGGTCAGCCGGTTCCATTCCGCGTCGAAGGCCGGATTGTTGAGTCGATGGGCCGCGGAAAAATCGAGCTTCGCTGTGACGATCATCGCCTGATTCTCCCGAACTAAAGACCAACCTGCGCGAGTGCGAGACGGAATTCTTCCTGTTGCGAACGCAACCCTTTCTCCATCTTGATGAACTCCGCATCGTTCCTGAGGTATCGGAAGAGCGGGTTCGCAAGAATGTACGTCCCGGTCGGCTCCTTCCGCGCCGTAGCCTTCTCCAGCGCGTCGAGCACGCCCCGCGTATCGGCAAAGATGGCGTGCACCTCCGCGGCGGCGGTCCAGTAAGGGTCGGAGGGCTCGGCCGCACGCGACGCCTCTTCGAGCGCCTTCATCGCGCCGGAGCGATCCTGCTTCTCTGCTGCAATGTACGCACGCAGCAGGGGGAGCGCGTAGATCGGGTCGAGTTGCTCGAGCTTTTTCGCTTCCAGTTCGGCGATGGCCATCGAGCGCCGCAGAATGGACACGCGACCGATTTTGAGCGCGAGCGCTGAATTCGTAGGCTGCAGGACCTCGATGTCGTAGTACCTGCTGATGGCCGCCTCGATCCTTCCGGTCGCGATCAGTGCATCCGGCTCATGGACGGCAATCGCGGCCTGCGGGACTGCCTTCAGTCGCCCGAGGGCCGATGCGAACAGCTTCGCGTCCCCCGATGCCAGGGCGTACTGACCGATCACATTCAGCGATTCCGGATCCGCCGGGTTTTTCTTCAGAACCGCACTGTAGCCCCGCATCGCCTGCTGGATGTCGCCCTCACCAAGACTGGCACGGGCAACCCGTCGCGCCGCATCCGTATTGGCGGGGTCAGCGGCAAAAACATTTCGTGCAGCAACCAGAGCGTCCTTCTGATTTCCGCTCCCCGCGAAGTACTCGAGTGCGAAGAGCTGCGCCGGAAGATACTTAGGGTCGGCAGCCACCGCTGCACGAAGTGCATTGTCACTTTTCGCGATGTCACTGGCTGCCTTCGCAGTCACTGCCTCGGCGAACGCATTCAGCACGGCTGGGACTGCAGGCGACGGCGGCTTCGAGGAGAGTCTGGCGCCGGCAAAATCCAGCAGCGCCTGGATGCCTGAGGCCGCGTCAATCGCTGGTATGGGCGCGGCTCCCGCGTCCGCAATCGCGAGTTCCGCTCCCGTTGCGCCGGGCCGCAGTTCGGCCGAGATCATGAGCACATCGGCGCCGGGGCTTGTGGCGATTTCCACGCCCGGCGTCCGCTTCAGCAACTCGATCGCGGACAGGCGCATCGCCTCCGCCTGGGGAGCAAGGGATGGGTCGGCGGTGATGGGAGCAATGTAGATCCGTTGTGCGCTCGCAACCACCTTGCGCGGCGCGGCCGCGGGGACGGAGGGAGCCACTACGCTGCGCCGGCTCCAGACCAGCGCTCCGCCGAACGCCAGGAGTCCGCCAAGGACCGCCACGAGGGCAAGCCTGTTGCCGCCGGGCCGGCGGGCCGGCGCCTTCGTATCGCCAAGCCCGGAGGGAGCCTCAGCACCCGGTTCGCTGATCACAGCCGCGACTGGACCGGAAGCCTCATCTGCGACCGGAAGACCTGAGTCACTCGGCCCCGACGGTTCCCACTCCGGCTCCGGCGCCACGATCGTGAAGAGTTTGACCCCGCCGCGGGCGGCGGCGTCCCGAAGACGGACGTTGCCACGTCCCTTCTTGACGAAATCTTCGGTGATGAACAACTGCAAAGGCTGGAGATGCTCGAGCACCTGCGCTGCCTTTTCCACAGCCTCTCCCGACATCGAGGCGGGAGAGGCAATCACATTTCCCGCGTGAAGAAGAAGGCGGACATGGAGCATGTCTGAGCCGGGCACCTGGTCGGGCGCCAGGTCGAACTCGCCTTTGCGCCCCGCTTCCAGCGCCGCCTCGACGGTCGGCAACTCCGCGATCATGCGCGAGGCGAACGGGTCGATGACGCGCCCGTCGAACAGGTACACGGCTTCGCCGAGAATCTGCTGCATCTTTGCGACCGACCTGGCAGCCGCATCGGGATCCCGAACGAGAAGGTCGTCGTAGTTGGCGATGTCCGCCACAAACAGGATGGCTTCACGCATGTCGCCGGACGGCACCTGCGTCGCCACGGCAGCGCGGGACACCGCAGCCACCCGCCGCCCCAGTTCCTCGGACCACTTCGCTGCCTCAGGTTCGACGCGATCAATCTCCTCGGCGAGCGTGCGCGCATCGCGGTACCGTTTCGCGGGGTCCTTGAACAGGCAGCGTCCAAGCACATTCATCACGGCATTTTCAATCGATGGATTGGCGGCCTTGGGCGAAGTCAACGGATCGCTGACAATCTTGCGGGCGAGTTCTCCGGGTTGCGATTCCTGATACGGAAGGCGGCCGGTCGCCAGATGGTAGAAGACCACGCCAGCGGAGAAGAGATCGCTCCTCGCATCGAGAGTCTGCCCGGTGATCTGTTCGGGTGCCAGATAGGCGACCTTTCGAACGTCGTCCGGCAGCGTTCGTGATGCGCCTTCGCGCCGCGGCAGCAGGTTCGAAAGATTCATTCCGGCGACCTTCACCTCGCCCGCGGGCGTGATCAGCACGGAGTCCCCGTTAATGTTTCCGTGGACGATTCCCTTGTCGTGGAGGAACTTCATCGCCGCGTTGAGCTGCCAGGCAACGCGGAAAAACTCTTCCCTCGACGCTGCCTTTGCCGCAACCGCCGAGAGTGGCGAAACCTCGAGAAGCGGCATGACCATGACCAGCGCTTCGCCGGCCGCGGTCACTTCGTCGATGGCCACGAGATTGAGATTCTGCAGCACCGCGGCCAGCCTCACCTCGCGAATTGCAGATTCGCGGCGCACCGCATCGGCGGGGAGGCGGCTCGCCAGGATTTTGAGGGCCACCGTTTTGCCGGATCGGGCGTCCTGGGCACGCCAGGTCGTCGTGCCGAGGCGCTCGACCAGCTTGAACGAGCCGAGGGTGGCTCCGGGAGAGATCGACTCCGATGTGGACATGCTGCCGATTATAGGGCTCACGGCAGGCTCGCGAAGCCGCTCGTCACTCGCTGGTGATGTGGACCAGATCGGCGCCACTCTCGACGGTCTGTCCCGCTTCCACGAAGAGTTCATCAACGACACCGTCGAGCGGTGCCTGAATCTCGTTCTCCATCTTCATCGCTTCCAGAACGAGCAGCGACTGCCCCTTCCGCACGATGCTCCCCTTCTCGACAGATACGCGTGACACCCGCCCCGGCATCAGGGCCTTGACCACGCCGCCGCCACTCATCTCGTCATCGCCGCTCTTCCGCCTCAGCGCGAGAGGATCAACGACATCGACGTGAAACGTGCGTCCGGAAAACGTGAGCTGATGCATGGTCCCGTCGCGATGATGGACCAGCGAAAACTGCCGGCCATCCTCGAAGCGAAGCGACATCACCGCTTCGCCCGCGTCGACGAGATCGGTCACGATCCACCTGCCGCCGATAAGGACCCGGTAGCCACTGCCGAAACGTTCGACCACCACTTCGGTCTGCTCAGCCTGATGGGTCGCTATGAGCCTCACAGCCGGCCTCCCAGCGCATCCGCCCGCCCTGCACGCTTCCACTCGGACGGTCCGTCCGCTGGCAGCTTCACTCTCTGGGATTCCTCGTATGACAGGATCGCAGCGGCAGCAATGGCCGCCTCGACCAGGTCGTCGCGATCCCCCTCCAGGTCGAGTTCGGGGAGCAACCGATCGATGAAGCCCGTGTCGAAGTTCGCGGACTGGAAATCGGGGTGCGCCATGAGGAACGTGAAGAACGGGATCGTGGTCTGGATACCGTCGACGCGATATTCGGTGAGCGCCCTGGCCATCCTGGCGATCGCTTCATCGCGCGTCGCGGCGTGGCAGATCAGCTTGGAAAGCATCGGATCGTAAAAGACCGGAACGGTATAACCCGCGTAAACACCGTTGTCATTTCTCACGCCCGGCCCCTGCGGGAGGTTGACGTAACGGATGAGTCCCGGGGACGGCGCAAACCGGCGCGAAGGATCTTCGGCGTAGACGCGACACTCGATGGCGTGGCCTACGGGTGAAAGATCCTCCTGCCGGACAGAAAGCTTCTCTCCCTGCGCGATGCGAAGCTGTTCCTTCACGAGGTCGATTCCCCAGACCATCTCGGTGACGGGGTGTTCGACCTGGAGGCGCGTGTTCATCTCCAGGAAGTAGAACTCGCGGTCGGGGCCCATCAGGCACTCGATCGTCCCGGCGGAGTAGTAGTTCACGGCTGCTGCCGCCTTAACCGCCATCGCTCCCAGCCGCGCGCGCAACTCCGCGTCGACCGTCGGAGACGGGCACTCCTCGACGACCTTCTGATGGCGGCGCTGCAGGGTGCATTCGCGTTCGCCGAGGTGAACGAGGTTGCCGTGCTGGTCGCCAAGAATCTGCACTTCGATGTGACGGGGCGTGGCAATGAACTTCTCCGCGTACAGGCTGGCATCGCCGAAGAATGCCAGAGCTTCACTCTTGACGCGGTCGAACGAGGGCTGCAGGTCTTCCCACCGCTCCACCAGGCGCATGCCCTTGCCACCGCCGCCTGCGCTGGCCTTCAGCATGATCGGCAGGCCGGCCTCGCGGGCAAACGCTTCGATTTCGTCGAAGCCCTTCACGGCTTCCGTCAGTCCCGGCACGACGGGAACACCGGCCGCCTGCATCCGCCGTCTGCTTTCCGTCTTCGATCCCATCGCGTCGATCGACTCGGGCGAAGGTCCCACGAAGATCAGCCCCGCCGCCTGACACGCACGCGCGAACGCGGCATTCTCAGCAAGAAAACCGTAGCCGGGATGAATCGCAGTCGCGCCCGTCTTCTTCGCCGCCGCAATGATGCGATCCCCGCGCAGGTAACTCTCGCTCGAAGGCGCGGCACCGATCGGCATCGCCTCATCGGCGTACAGCACATGCAGCGCGCTGCGATCAGCGTCGGAGTAAACCGCAACGGTCGGGTAGCCCAGTTCGCGGCATGCCCGGATGATGCGCACGGCGATTTCGCCTCGATTGGCGATCAGAACTTTCACCGGGCGCATTGTAACGGCAGGAGGCCGCTATAATCGCCCGCCATGTCAGAGGACACCGTCAACCAGCAGAAGCAGCAGACTCTCTCGTCCATCGTCAGCACCCTCCTCGAGGACCTCAGGAGTGGCACCGGCGACAAGGATCGCCGCCGCCAGGTGGAGGAGTGGCTGCGCACCCTGGCAGAGAAGTATCCTGAATTTTCGATCGAACTCGGCCTGCGCGATTACTACCTTGCCGAGTCAGAAAGGCTGCGTTCCGAGTTCATGGAAGCGACTGAACTCGCCGACAAGCTCTCCATCGCCCGCGCGGTCGAGTCGTTCCTCGATCGCGCCACCGAGTACGATAGGCGAGCCAGAGAGCGCTGAGGGCGCGCGCCTACCCACAGCCCTTGGAAAACGCTGTCGCGTTTCCCATATCTCCCACAGCCCCTGCCAGCGACGATCGAAAGGATTAAAGTTGAAGAGGACGACGAGGGAGGGGGGTTAACTTCTCGTGGCCGTTAGGGGGTCACTTTTCCATGGCCGCTGACAGTTTGGCTGAAGTGTGAATCCGTCCGCTACTTCACCCGAAGGGACATCCAAGCAGAACAGGCTGTGAACTCACGAATCGCGACTTCCCTGCTCTTGGATTGTGCCTTACTCACGCGGAATGTCGTTGCCCATTCGGCATGGGCAATCAAGAACGTCCGGAGTTGGGATGTGACACAGGCTTGAACGCGATACTCGCCTCGTCGCAAGGTGAACGGCCACTCCGACATCGGGGAACTGAAATCAACTACTTCGCCTGATACGCCGCCGCAGTCGAGGAGCAACATGTCATACGGACTCACTTCCTGGCGCACCACTTCGATCGGCTCGCCAGAGATCACGTTCCTGCCTGATGCCGTACGAACCTGAACATCGAGCCAAACCGGCGCCGACCCTTTCCGCAGCAGACGAGGTGTCACCCATACCGGTCGGCACGGAGCCCTTTCGTTCGCAATTGAAACGAGCAGTCTTACTTGACCTGCTTGCGTATTCTTCACCGCTATCTCGACGACCGGTGGAGGTTCCATCGCCTGCTCAGACGACAACGGCATCGCCCAGAGGATCACACCCACCGCGATGATGAAGTGAATCATCACTGTGGGCATGAGACACACTTCTTCGCCATATCGATGATCTTTTGATGGATCGGGGCACCGCCGCCAGAGCCCCTGCCTGCAGCGAGGTGACCCGCTTCATGAAGTAGGAGCTGCGGCAGACATCCACACCCGCCGTCGAGGCCATTGTCGAGAAGCGTGATATCAGAGCCCGTTTGTTTGAGATTGAACGACGAAGAGTATGAAGGCTTCGCAGCCAATGCACACACGTCTGACGTGATGCCGTAGTTGCCCTGTTCGTCTGTCTCCAAACAATTGATGGTCATGCGATTCATCTTGCTCGTAAGCGTGCTCGCGGTAAAGCCGAGATCGCAGCCAACGCATTTCGCCAGGTCGAGCGCTCCGAGCTGCGACATCGCTTTCTTGATTTTCGTCACTGTCGAAGGTCCACACATCTTCGTCGCAAAAAGGCCCTTGCGATCGATGTTCACGAGCGGATTGCCGTCAACGTACTGGTAAAGATGATTGACCCCGTACATGCTCCCCGCCATCGAGAGCCCGATCGGATCCGCCTGTGTATACCGCCCCCACCCTGAGCGATACCATCGAAAGACGTTGTATGAGTGTTCCGGCGCGGCCGGGTCGGATTCCTGCCCTGGAAAGCGCAATGCTTGATATCGGTCGACGCCGGTGCGGTAGAGCCAGGGGGTTCCGTAGGGTTCCGTTTCGACTCGCCAGACGATCGCGCCTGCTGGATCGGTTTGTGCGATCGGGGTGCCGAGGTGGTCGGTGAAGGTGTAGACGATGGCGCCCGATCCGGTGGTGACCTGCGCGACCGGTTCTCCGGCGAACCAGAGGTACTCGTACTGGATGGGGAGTTGCGTTCCGGAGGCGGACTCCGTTTCGGCGATCAGCTGCAGCTCCGGTGAATAGATTGAGACGCGCGCAACCGACGAACCGGCGTTGGTGATCACCGGCGCCGTCACGCCGAGGGAGACCGGGACGCTCTCTTCGCAGCGCCTCGTCCACCGGCACCAGACCGGCCGCGTTGCCGTTTTCACCAGGGCGGTCGTAACGCTCATCGGTTTGGGCACAGCCGACGCCTCGGCGGGCTCGCTGATGCTGGCCCCGCCGACTGGTGTGACCGACACGGTGCCTCGCTGGGTTAGGCCCCCATACGTCCCGGAGATCGTGACGGACGTCGAAGTTGTAACAGCCTGAGCGAGCGACATTGGAGCATGGTGCGGAGCATGGTGCCACACCTCCACTTAGCAGCACCGAAGATGAGACGTTTCCGACAAGAGGGTTGGATCGCATATCAAGCGCGCATCGGACCGATAGCTGCGTGCGGATTGCTGTTCGAAGCTCGCGGGTCGGAGCCGTGAAGGACGATTCTGAACTGGTGTGCTAACAAAGACGGCGCTCTCGCTAGTCGCGGACATGCCTCCGCGTTCTCACACCTGCGAAGTCGCGGGAAGTTGCTACGAACTAACGATGCAGCGCGGTGCCGGGGAAGCTCTGCCTGTGAATCGCTGGCAACGGCTGCAGCATTCCGCGCAGGATGTCGACGCAGCGATCCATGGCGATGCCGAGGAGCGGGTCGCGTTTGAGCGACTCTCCGCACTCATTCACCAGTGCCGAGATCCGGCTCGTGCTCCGGAGCCGCAGCGCTGAGGCGACCTTGCCGTAGCGCTCGTGCGTTTCGTAGCAGCACAACCAGGCGACGAACTCGCGCTCTCTTCCACCGTGTCGCTGGCGGATGTCGACCGGCTTGTCGCTGAAGACCGTGGCCACGGTTTCGATCACCTTGTCGACCTTCGGCCGGCCGGCGTAGCGCTGCGGCGCCGGATGCTCGCTGCTGCGCAGCTTCGAATCAGTGATCGTCTGCATCCGCTCGATCCAGTTCCGCGTGCCGAGGTAGAGATTCGCCACGAGATCTTCGAACGGTGAGCGTGAGATCGAGGCGCCGGCATCGACGAACTTCGCGTACTCGCTGCGCTGCGTTGCGAGGTCCGGCCCGAAGTGCGAGAGCGTCCAGCTGGTGGTCAGCCACGACGGCGCCGTCTCGAGCCCGACCGTCGCGCGATAGCTGCTCCAGCGGTAGTCCTCGGGCCGTTTCACCATTTCCGCGCGCACGGGGTTGAGTACTGTGTAGCGGATCACCTCGAGCAGGTGCGATTCCTTTTCGACGAGTTGCGCATCAAACCTTCGTTCGACCAGGTGGCCGGTGCGTTTGTGCGTCTTGTTGAATTTCTGGACGTAGGACTGATTCAGCGACTTCATCCCCCGGGAGAGTGTCGGCTCCGGCGTCTCGATGACGATATGAAAGTGATTCGTCATCAGCGTGTAGACGTGGACGAGCCAGTGGAAGCGCTTGACCGTCTCGGCGAGGAGGGCGAGAAAGGTGAGGCGATCGTCGTCGGTGAGGAACATCGCACAGCGGTTATTGCCGCGGGACGTGACATGCCAGACCGCGCCTGGATGCTCGATGCGTAGTGGTCTTCCCATGCACCGAGGCTACCTCGGAGAGTTAGCATCGCCGAGGAGAAGGCGAGACAAGCGCGAAAACCGCCCGAAAACCTCCTCGGAATGGAAACTATCGGCTCAATTTACGGGAGTTCTTCCACGATGGGTAGAGTCGGAAAACGGCGTGGGCGCTGGTGCTCCCGTCGCGGAGTGGAGGTGTGGCACGATGGGGCGAGCCCGATGGGGCGAGCCTGCTGCCCAGCCGCCCGGCCGGCGACAACAGATTTAGAGACTCGACTACCGTGATCAACCGGAAACGGCTGATCAGGCGGCGCTGCCCGATGCCCAGCTCTCACTGAAGCGTCTCCCCGTATCAAATGCCGCGAAGATGCTGGGAAGATGCTGGTGCCACACCTCCACTCTGCTGCCGTCAAACCGGCTCGTGACTCGAGCGAATGGCAACCGGGCGAGTCTCACATACCCGTCCGCGCGACGTTCACGCACTCATTCGGACACAGGTTGGCTACGACGTGCCGGAAGTCAGCCCTGATGCAAATCAACGCGAGAGTCGCTCGCACTGCTCGAGCCGCCAGCAGAAAAACGAAAAAGCCCGCTTGCGCGAGCTTTTTTCAGTTTCTTTGAAATTGGTGCCCAAGGCCGGACTCGAACCGGCACGGATTACTCCACACGCCCCTCAAACGTGCGCGTCTACCAATTCCGCCACTTGGGCAGGACGCTACGAGACAACCTTTACTGCTTTTACTTCTTTACCGGCGCGGCCGGAACGCTGCTTCCAGCTTCGCCGCTCATGACCGAGGAACGCGGCCTTGCCTGAAGGACGGCAAGCGAGAGAGAGGTCACGACGAAGAGGACGAAGAAGGCCGTCGTCAGTTTGTGCAGCAGCGTCGTCGCGCCTCGCGCGCCGAATGCTGTTTGCGACCCACCGCCACCAAAAGCTCCAGCCAGATCCGCACCCTTCCCCTGCTGGAGAAGAACGATGAGAATCAGGAACGCGCTGATGATGACGTGCAGAATGACAAGAACGACGGTCATGAATAAGTCTCCGATGCCCCGCCTCTAACGGGGCAAGGGGCGCAATTCTTCCCAAACAGGCTCCCTGAGTCAAGGAGAACCGGGAAATCGAACGAGCCGGCCCGCCGGACCGTTCATCCGGCCGGTATCATCCCCCGCAGGATCGCCGTGAATTTTCCGGAGTCCAGGCTCGCGCCGCCGACCAGAAAACCGTCGATCATTCCGTGCTCGACCAGGTCGGCCACATTGTCCGGCGTCACGCTGCCACCATAGAGAATTGAGGTCCGGGCTTCGAGACCGGACGGCCAGAATCGGACCAGAGCATGCCTGATGTCTGCAACCGTCTCCGCGACCATCGCGCCACTGGCATTGCGCCCCGTTCCAATTGCCCAGATCGGTTCATAGGCGACCACGACCTCGCCACCTCCCTCGAGCCACTCCCCCGCGACCGCCTTGACCTGCTCGGCCAGCCAGGTGGCGACCCGGCCTCCATCGCGCACCCTCAGGTCTTCACCGATGCAGAGAACCGGCGTGAGCCCCTCCGACAACGCCATGGCCAGCTTGCGAGCGATGGCGGTGTCCGGCTCCTCGAAAATCGTCCGCCGTTCGGAGTGTCCGAGCACGACATAGCGGACGTCGAGATGGCGAAGCATCGACGCGGAGACTTCTCCCGTGAACGCTCCTGCCTTTTCCTGCGCGCAATTTTGCGCGCCGATGGCGATGGCGTCACCAGCCATCGCGCGCGACCCGGCAAGGAACGGGAACGGTGGCGCGACGACAATCGAGATCCCTTCGCGCATCGCGGAGCGCAACGCAGCGAAGTAATCCCCGGCTCCCTCGGGAGGGAGGTTCATCTTCCAATTCGCGACCAGGAGTTGTTTACGCATCCCGTCAGTTTACCCATCCTCTGGCTGCGCCAGGCGGGCCAGGCGAAACATCACGAAACGAATTGATTCTTGCCGCCCCGTTTCGCTTCGTAGAGTTTGCTGTCAGCGCGACGCATCAGGAGTTCGGCATCCAGGTCACTCATCGAATCAAACTCGGCGATTCCAATCGATACCGAGCAGCAGATCTGGGCGTTCTCGTAGTCGACCGGAATCTCCTTCGTCCGGGCGACAATCCTCTCCGCGACATACCGCGCACCCATCACGTCGGTATGAGGGAGGATGACGACGAATTCGTCACCACCGTAACGCCCGACCAGGTCCGGCTGCCGGGTCGCTGAACGGAGAATGGCGCAGAGTTCGGAGAGAACGACGTCGCCAAGTCCATGACCGAAGGTGTCGTTGATCTGCTTGAAGTCGTCAATGTCGATCATCAGCACAGAGAGTGGGACGTCGTACACCCTCGCGCGATCGATCTCCCTCGTCAGGTAGTGCTTCAACGCGCGTCGGTTCGCCACGCCGGTCAGGTCGTCCGTCTCGGCGAGAGAGCGGATCTCTTCGCGCGCGCGCAGGTTCCGGATCAGCATGGCCACCTGGATCGAGTAGATCTTGAGGATGTTCTCCTGCTCCTCCGTGAACGGCTCTCCCGCACGGTAGAGGACGACCAGGCCGAGGGGATGACGTTCGTACTCGAGGACCGCATGGGCGCTGGCGAGCTCGGCGTCCGGCGGCAGCTCACGCTCCGCAAGGTCGGAGATGTCGAGCCTTCCCCGAACCTCGGAGGAGCTGAACTGGCCGGGCAGAATCTCCTTGAGTTGCTCCCGCAGGTTCTCAATCAGCGAGTCGCTGACCAGATGCTGGGCGTTGGAGCGGGTGATGACGTAGAGGTCGAGCACCTGCTCGACCATCACGATGATCGCCACGTCGAATTTAAGGCAGTCGAACAACGTGCGAAACGCGCCCGTAAACAGCTCTTCGTGCGTGTCAGCCTGGATGACACGGCCCGTCAGGTCCTGAATCATCGACAGCAGGTCGGAGACCTGCTGGTGTGATTGCCTGAGGCGCTCTAGCTCCGCCGTCTGCTGCTGGCTCTGATCAGATTCGTTCTTCACGCTGCGGACCAGCGTCAATCATCCCCAATTCCCGGCCGCGCCGCAATGCCGCACATATAATGCCGACCGGATGTTGCAGGAATCTGACGCGATCCCCTACTCGCCCTCCTCTCTGCTTGGCGAGAGGCTGCTGGTGCTGGCGCCACATCCGGACGATGAGGCGATTGGCTGCGGAGGCGTGATTGCCCAGCACCTGCGCAGTGGGCGCCGCGTGCTGATCGTCGTGGCCACGGACGGTACCGCCGCCACGGAGACGACCGACGCCGAATCGTACCGCGAGCGTCGCGAGCAGGAGTCCCGCCGAGGCGTGGAGCGGCTCGGCCCGGGCGCCGCGATCCAGTTTCTCCGGATTGCGGATCGTCAGCTCGATGCGGGAATCACCTCACAGTTGCGCGCGATCCTCGACGACTACCGGCCCGACCTGATCCTGCTCCCCAGCCTCGTCGAGATCCATCCCGATCACGTCGCACTCTCGCGGGCCTTCTGCAACCTTCTGGCGGAAGATCCGATCCTCACCGCGACAATCGCAATCGCGAAAATCGGCTTCTACGAAGTGAGCAATCCTCTCCGCCCCAACACGCTCGTCGACATCACCGCGGAAGCCGACTCGAAATATGCCGCAATTGCCGCTCACGCCTCGCAGATGGAACTCCGGGATTACGTGGCGTTCCCGCGCGGCCTGAACGCGTTCCGCGCGATGTCACTCGGCCCGGAGACCCGTTTCGCCGAGGCGTACTGGGTGACGACTCCGGACGCCCTTCGCGTCACTCCCATCAGCGACCTGCGCATGATCATGGGACTGCCACCCGAGCGAGCAGTCGAAACTCCTTTACCACCGATTACCGTGATCGTTCGCACCCGCAACCGCCCGGCCCTGCTTGCCGAAGCACTGAAGTCGATTCAGGCAACGCGGTCAGGCGCAGCGATCGTCGTCGTGAATGATGGCGGGGTTCCCCCTGCCGTGCCCGAAGGCACGATCCTGATCGAACATCCGCAATCGCTCGGCCGCTCGGCGGCCATGAACGCTGGCGTAGCCGCGGCCACGACCGAGTTCATCACGTTTCTCGACGACGACGACCTGTTCTATCCCGAGCACCTGCGAACGCTTGCCAATGCCGCTGCGGCGGCTCCTCAGTTCGTCGCCTGGTATACGGACGCTCTCTCCGCGTTCATGAAGACCGGCCAGTCCGGACACCACGAGGCGGGCAACCGCCTTCGTCTCTATTCCCAGGACTTCAACCGCAGCCTCCTCCTCATGGACAACTACATTCCGCTGACGACGCTGCTGATTCGTCGCGCGGATTTTCTGACGGCCGGAGGGTTCGACGAGAAGTTCGACCTGTTCGAAGACTGGGATTTCCTGATCCGGCTCTCCGAACGCGGACCCTTTCTCCACATCCCCAGCCTCACCTGCGAGATTCGTCATTTTCAATCGGGCGACTCGATCACCCTCGCCGCTCCAGAAGGAAGCGCCGCCTTTCGCGCAGCAAAATTTCAAGTGTGGGAAAAGCATGCGGCGCTCATCCATCGCGAATCGATCGCGACAGCCTTCGAACAGCAGAAGCGGCACACGCTGGAGTTGCAGAGCATTGCCGTCGAACAGACCGGACGACGCAGCATCGTCGAACGAGACATCGCACGACACGAGCGCGAGAAGCAGCAGCTGATCGGCGAGATCGGCGCTCTGCATGCGGAAGTGGGCGCCCAGCGAGGTCTCGTCGAACAACAGCGCCAGCTGCTTGCCGACCGCGATGCCGAACTACAAAACCTGCGCGACGAGATCAGGAAGAGCAGCGAGCGTGTCTCGGCTCTGACCGGCGATCTCGAGGCCGCAGCGGCACAACGCGAGCAGGGTGTGGCGTTGCTGCGCGGCACCCACGCTGAAATCGGACGCCTGCAGGGGCTGATCGACATGATCTTCGCCTCGAATACGTGGAAGCTTCACACCTTCCTCGAGAAGTTGCGGGGACGCTGATGGCGCGCCGAGTACTTCTCGTCTGCCCTGAACCGCTCGGGCAGGGTCAGCCTGCCGGCATCGGAATCCGCGTTGTGGAGATCGCCCGCGTGCTCGCCCGTGACGGGCACCGCATCACGATCCTCAGTCCCGATGGCGGAACCGTCGATGCCCACAATTCCGGTCCGCTCACACCGGAAAGCCTGCTGCGGCACAGCTCTGAGTCCGACGTCGCGATCATCGAAGGACACACCATCAATGATTTCGTCGCCCACGCCAGACGGATTCCCACCGTCGTCGATCTCTACGATCCATTCATCATCGAGAACCTTCACTACTATCCCACACGCGGCGCAGATGTGTTCACGCACGATCACGGAACGCTGATGCGAGCCCTTGGCGCGGGAGACTTTTTCCTCTGCGCTTCGGAGGCTCAGCGCCATTTCTTCCTCGGCGCCCTGCTTGCCGCGGGCCGCGTCAACCCGGTCGCTTTCGAGCATGACCCCACGTTGCACTCGCTGCTGGCCGTGGCACCGTTCGGCGTTCAACCTCTGCGGCCACGGGAGCTCGAGCCGAATCCTCACGCGGTGCTGTTCGGCGGAATCTACGATTGGTACGATCCGATCCTCGCCATCGACTCCGTCGCACTGGCCCGCCAGCACCTGCCGGATATCACGCTCACTTTCACCCGGCATCCCAACCTGATCATGCCGCAGGGCGCAGCCGCCGCTGCCATGCGCCATGTAGAACGCAACGGGTTCGACGAATTCATCCGGTTCGTTCCCTGGGCACCCTACGCGGAACGCGGTCGGTTTTTCGACCAGTTCTCGCTCTCGCTGCTGACCTTTCGGCCCTCGATCGAGACCGACCTGGCGATGCGAACGCGAATCTATGATTCCCTGTGGGCGCAGCTTCCGGTGATCACGAGTCCGGCACCCGGAACCGATGAGCTGATTGAACTTCATGGAGCCGGCACCGTGGTCCGATCCGACCGCGCCGAATCGTTCGCCGACGCGCTCGGCTCCGCACTCTCCGACGTCCGCGGTCACGACGCAATGGTTGCGGGCGCGGTTCGTTTCGTGGAACTGCATCAGTGGGAACGAGTCCTCGCACCACTCCGCGATTTTTGTCGCGATCCCCGGATCGACGACACGCGAAGCACCTTCGCAAATTCGCCGCAGCTTCCCGATCAGCCGCGATCCCTGCTCCGCAGGATCGGTCGCCGGATGCGGAGGCACGCGTGACGTCACCCGAAGTGGAAGTCATCCTCGTCAACTGGAACAGCCGTGAACAGACCCTCGAATGTGTCCGCGCCGTCGAGCAGCAACTCGGCGACGTTGCGAAGACGCAGCTGACGGTCGTCGACAACGGTTCTCACGATGGCAGCGCTTCGGCGATCGCTTCGCGTCATCCCGCCGTGAAGCTGTTCGCGCTGAAAGAGAATCGCGGCTTCACCGGCGGACTTGCTGCGGCGCTGGCCGGCTCGTCGGCACGACTGGTCGTCTTTCTCAACAACGACGCCCTTCCCGAATCGGGATGGCTCGCCGCGCTCGTCGACGCAATCGACCGCGCGCCCGCCGACGTCTCCACGGTCGGCGGGAAGATGGTCGATCCGAAAGGTGAGCTGATCGACTTCATCGGCGGGATGATGACGTTCGACGGTCACGCATTTCAGGAGGGCTTCCGCTATCCCCTGGGAGAGCGCGCCGAACCCGCGGACGGTGCGGAACTGCTCTTCGCCTGCGGCGGCAACATGATCTCGAAACGCGCGGCGCTGGAGACTCTCGGCGGTTTCGACGACGACTACTTCGCCTATCTCGAAGACGTCGATTTCGGCTGGCGCTCCTGGATTGCAG
>JBKJVD010000204.1:0-18352 GCA_046590585.1 Thermoanaerobaculia bacterium
TGGGGAGCCGTACTTTCGAAAATAGAGAGTGCTGCATGGCAGTCACGTTGCACCTTGCAAATTGCCTGCTTGAAAAACAATGTAGACGAACATGTTGCGATTGTCACGTCCATCACGACTCATTCACCTTTTTTTCTTCGTGGCCTGCGCCGCGTACATCGCGTTTGCTGCGTGTTCGATCTACGCATTTCGCATGAATCGTCGCATCTCCCGCGAGTTGCTCGATGGTCGATGGCGTGATGCGACGACGATCGTTTCGGTGGCCAGCGGTCGTCCGCGCGATGTCGTGAAGTTGTACGGCGTGGACTGGCGAACCTCGCCTGCGCTGCGGCTTTCCGAGTTTCCTCCGCACGTCGCGAACGCATTCATCGCCGCAGAAGATGTGCGCTTTCGCAGACATCCAGGCGTCGATCCGATCGGGATTGCACGTGCCGCGATGACGAACCTGCGCGCCCGTGGAATCGCGCAGGGCGGCAGCACGATCGACCAGCAGATCATCAAGGCGCGTTATCTCTCGCAGGAACGGACGTGGCGGCGGAAACTGGTCGAAGTCGTACTGGCCACGCTCCTCGATGCGCGCCTGACCAAGGACGAGATCCTCGAGCTCTACCTCAACGACGTCTACCTCGGACATCACTCCGGTTCTCCCGTGCTCGGTGTCGATGAGGCGGCGCGGATCTATTTCGGGAAGACGCCGGCGAACCTGCGCGTCGACGAGGCTGCTCTCCTCGCGTCGATCGTGCGCGCCCCGAACCGTGACAATCCGCGCAAGCGTCCCGACCTGGTGCGTTCGCGCCGCGACGCGATTCTGCAGACCATGCGCGATCACCATTGGATCGATGACGGCCAGTTGAATGCGGCGCGTAGGCGTGACGTGGAGTTCAGCGGCGGCCTTGAATTACCTCGCGCTCCGTACCCTTACTATCTCCGCGCCGTACGCTCCGAGATCGTGAGGCGGGAAGGTATCCGTACGATCCTCGAAGGTGGGCTGACCATCGAGTGCGAGATCGATCCGGTCGCACAACGAGCCGCCGAACGCGCTGTAGCGCAGGGCGCCGGTGCGCTCGAGGCGCGCTATTCGTGGATCCGGAAACAGTCGCGCGAAGAACCGTTGCAGATGGCGCTGCTGTCGGTCGACCCGCGCACCGGCGGCATTCGCGCGCTGGTCGGTGGCGCCAACTACGGGAGATCCTCCTTCGATCGCACGGCAAGCATGCGCCGGCAACCCGGCTCGGCGTTCAAGACGTTCGCGTACCTCGCTGCCCTGGCGTCGAAGAAAGCGACCGTGGTTTCGCTCCTGCTCGACGCGCCGCTCAAGATCGAGTTGTCCGACAACGAGACCTGGGAGCCGCAAAACTACGACATGTCGTATCGCGGGCGCGTCACGCTGCGCGAAGCGTTCGAACGCTCGCTCAATGTGCCGACCGTCCGACTAACGCAGGAAGTCGGAGTGACGCGGGTGATCCGCACCGCGAAGAACTTCGGGTTCGAGGAGGAGTTCGCATCGATCCCGGCGCTTCCCCTTGGGGTCACCGAAGTCACGATGCGCGAACTCACGGCCGCATACACCCCGTTTCCGAATCTTGGAGAACGGACCGAGCCTTACCTGATCCGGCGGCTGACGGACCGTCACGGAAGCACCCTCTTCGAGAATGTCCCCGAGCGCAAGCGCGTGATCGACCCTGCACCTGCTTACGTCATGCACACCCTTCTCCGTGGCGTAGTGCGCCGCGGCACGGCATCGCGATTGAAGAGCTATGGACTCGGCTACGTCGCAGGAAAGACCGGCACCACGAACGACTACCGCGATGCATGGTTCGTGGGATACACCCGCGACATGGTCACGACCGTCTGGGTCGGGTTCGATCACGGCGCTCCGCTCCGCCTCTCCTCGGCCGAGGCGGCCATCCCTGTGTGGGGCACCTACATGCGCGACGTCGCGCACGATCACGCGGAACCTGCCGTCCCAGCCGGCGTGACGTTCCGCAACGTCGATCCGGAGACCGGAATGATCTGGCTCGATGGCTGTCCCGGCCCGATCCGCGAAGTGTTCCTCGACGGCACCGCTCCGACCAGTCACTGCCCCCGCGGAATCCTCGGCCGCATCATCCGCCGCGTCCTCTTCGATGCCGATCACTTCGACGAACCGCCCGCAATCACCTTCGAGCAGTTCCGCCGCTGGACCAGCGAGGCCGACCGAAACCGCAAGGAAGTGGAACGAGGCCTGGGTCGCCTGCGCGATTTGTTCGAGTGAGCGGGGGCAACGTCGGAAGGCAGACGTCGGAAGGCAGAAGGCAGAAGGCAGAAAAGATGCGGAGTGCTCGGAGGCGAAGCGGAGTGAGGATCGGGCGCGTCGCGCCTCTTGTCTCACTTCTGCCTTCTGCCTTCTCGTTTCTCTGCCTCGTCGCCGCGCACGTTTGACACGGCTCTCACCCGAGGTCTACTCTCGTGGGCGCTGGAATGATTTGAGGGGCCGCTTGCAACCAGCCTAAAAAAAGCTAAAACGCCGGCAAGAGTTCGGATTGATTTCGAATTGGCCCCACGTCGCGACGAGCGCGTGGGGCTTTGTGTTTTCGAGGCGGTCCGGTGGTCCGATGCCGGTTCAGGTACAGGACGGATCAATGCAGGATTTCATTCAGGCGATTGCGGACGAACACGTTTACCTCTTCGACGGTGCGATGGGGACGATGCTCTATTCGAAGGGCGTCTTCATCAACAAGTGCTACGACGAGCTGAATCTCCGCAACCCGGAAATCGTCACGGAAGTGCACCGCCAGTACGTGAAGGCGGGCGCCGAGATTCTGGAGACGAACACGTACGGCGCGAACCGTGTGAAGCTGCGCGCGTTCAGCCTCGAGGAAGAACTGCTCGAAATCAACACGCGGGCCGTTGAGCTGGCGCGGCGGGCGGCGGGAGATTCGGTTTACGTGGCTGGTGCCATGGGTCCGCTGGGGATCCGCATCGAGCCGTACGGGCCGACCTCGCGCGATGAAGCGCGTGCCTATTTCCGCGAGCAGGCCAAAGCGCTGCGCGATGCGGGTGTCGACCTCTTCGTCCTCGAGACGATGTCGAACCTCAGCGAGATCGAGCAGGGCATCCTCGCCATTCGCGACGTCTGCTCGCTCCCGATCATCGCGCAGATGACCATCAACGGAGAGGGCCGCACCACGTACGGCGATGTTCCCCGGACCATCGCTGAACGCCTCGATGCGATGGGTGCCGATGTCATCGGCCTCAACTGCTCGGTCGGTCCCGACGTCATGCTCGATGCCGTCGAGGAGATGACTGCAGTCACCGCGCGGAAGATTTCCGCGCAGCCGAATGCAGGCATGCCGCGCGAGGTCAACGGCCGACAGATGTACATGGCCTCGCCCGAGTACATGGGCAAGTATGCAAAGCGCCTGATCCAGAAGGGCGTGAAGTTCATCGGAGGTTGCTGCGGGACGACGCCCGATCACATCCGGACGATGGCCGATGCGGTCCGTCCGCTCTCTCCGCGCCGTTCTTTCGTGGTGATCGAGCGAGGCCCGGAGTCTCAGCCCCAGCCGGGTCACGAGCCGAAGCCGCTCGCGCAACGTTCGTCGTGGGGCCAGAAGATCGCGGCCGGAGACTTCGTGACTTCGATCGAGATCACGCCGCCGAAGGGACCGAACCCCGACGCGATGATCGAAGCGGTGCGGTCGATCAAGGCTGCGGGCGTTGACGCAGTGAACGTACCTGACGGCCCGCGCGCACAGAACCGGATGGGCGCGATCGCCGTTTCAATCCTGCTCGAGCAGCGAGTCGGAATCGAGACCGTCCTCCACTACTGCTGTCGCGATCGAAACCTTCTGGGCATGCACTCCGACCTTCTCGGCTGCGCCGCCCTCGGCCTGCACAATCTCCTGCTCATCACAGGCGACCCTCCGAAGATGGGTCCGTACCCCGATGCCACTGCGGTGTTCGACATCGATTCCATCGGGTTGACGAACATGGTTGCGCTGATGAATCGCGGGCTCGACCTGGGAGGCAACCCGTTCGGGGAAGCGACCAGCTTCACGATCGGGGTTGGCGTCAATCCGGGTCACGTCGATCTCGAGTACGAACTGAAGCGACTGGAGTGGAAGGTCAAGGCGGGAGCCGAGTACGCCATCACGCAGCCGGTGTTCGACGTCCGGCAGCTCGAGACATTCTTAGGTCGCATCGAGTCGCTGCACCTTCCGGTCGTGGCCGGGATCTGGCCGCTGCTTTCTTACCGCAACGCGCAGTTCATGAACAACGAGGTACCGGGCGTATCCGTGCCTGACGACGTGATGGAGCGGATGCGCGTTGCGAGCGAGAAGGGGAAAGAGTTCGGCTTGCGCGAAGGAGTGCTGATTGCGCGTGAGACGCTCGAGCGCGTGCGTGACCGGGTGGCCGGCGTGCAGGTCTCGGCGCCGCTCGGCCGGATCGATCTGGCGCTTCAGGTGTTCGACGGGCTGGTCGAGCATCGCGTTCAGACGACGCCCTGAGCGTCACTGCCGTTTGATGACGGCGATCGACACGTCATCCTCAGCCGGCAGGCCAGCGGAGAACGTGCGCCACTCGGAGACGATCGTCTCGACGACCTGCGCCGCGCCAGCGCCGGGGTGCCAGGTGAGCATCGCCTCGACGAACTCGTCACCGAGTTCGGACTCCTGCGGGTTCCGGGTTTCGGTGAGTCCATCCGAGTGAAACACCAGCATCTCGCCCGGCTCGAGATGACCTTCGAGGACTTCCCAGTCGAGGCTGGCCTTGATGCCGAGGGGATAGGAACCGTTCCCGATGCGGTCGCGGACGACTCCAACACGATCGGTGAGAAGAATCTGCGGATGACCGGCGACGGTCGCGAAGAAATGCCCATCCGGTTCGATCAGTGCGTAGCAGCTTGCGAAGAAGGAACGATTCGTTCCGGTGCGACAGAGGATCCGGTTGAGGCTGGAGACAATCGCCAGCGGAGACGGATCGACGTCGAGCTGCGTGCGGAACGCTGCATGCGCCACCGCCATCATCAGTCCTGCAGCCATCCCATGGCCGGAGGCATCGCCGAACAGCACGGCCGTCCGGCCGTCGGGCAGTGCGACGAAATCGTAGATGTCGCCGCCCACCGTATTGGCGATGTGGTTGAAGGCCGCGATTTCGAATCCGGCGGGCTGCGGCGGATGCGTCGGGACGAGGCTCGCCTGCAGGTCGCGCGCTAGAACGAGTTCGTCCCGGTACTTGATCTTGTCGATCAGTTCGAGCGCGAGCAGGAAGACCAGTCCCAGGAACGAGAGCAGGTGGACCGCGACCTGGTTGTTGTTGTGGCTCTGCGTGTCGTTGAGAAGAGCGGCGAAGCTGAGGCCGAACAGAACCAGAGACGCAAGAAAGACGATCCGGCGGGAGGGCGCCATTCGCTTGGTCAGCCCATACATGATGGCGCTGGACATCCGGATGAAGCGCTTGATCGGACCGGAGGCGCTTTCGATGTGGTGACCATGCTCGGCCGTCAGCATCCGCTGCGTCTCGAGCCACTCCTGTGAATACAGGTTCGTGACGTCACTCGACGTTACCGACGTGACCGTCGTCTTTCCCAGGTCGATCCAGTCACGAATGCGCGGCACGGATTGATTGTACGTGGGGAGCGGGGATGGGTTGCGCCAGCAATGCTGCTGCGCCGCAGCAGGCTCGAACGAGTAAACTTCAAGGATGCCCCGACAAGTCGCGTGGTGGATTCCAGTGCTGCTGGCCGTGTCGCTGGCCGGAGCCGCGCAGGAATTGCCATTCTCGCACTTTCGTGCAGGGGACCAGGCCACGTCGCTCTCGTCGGCCAGTGTCCAGAAAATCATCCAGGACGACCTCGGTTTCATCTGGTTCGGTTTCTACTCGACCGGGGTGTCCCGCTTCGACGGCCACACGATGGAGAGGTATTCGGTCGCCGATGGACTGGCGGACCTGACCGTGCGCGAGATCGTCGAAGACGACTCGCACCATCTCTGGGTCGGGTCGGAAGGGGGGCTCGTAGTTTCGGACCAGCCCCTCCACCGATACGCAGCGGGAGAGAAGGTCCGGTTCACGCGAACGATCGGCAGGGTCCGGCTCGCCGACGCGCGCATCCGCAGGAACTGCGTTGTGAACGGCGCGAATGGCTGGCTCTGGGTAGCTACCCAGGACGGCATCCGCCGTTACCGCTTCATGAAGAACGGCCAACTCGAGACTACGGTCGTCGGGGCGCCTGCGTACGGGTCTCCACTCTCGGTGCTCTCGATTCTTTCGCTTCGGAACGGCAGCGTCCTGGCGGGACTGACCAATGGGCAGGTGATCCAGTTCGATGCCGAGGGGCGGATCATGGGAGAACCGATCCGGCCACCAGCCCCGATGGCTGCGCTGCTGGAAGCCAGAGACGGCACGCTCTGGGGCGGAAGTATCGACGGCTCAGTCTGGACGTTGAAATCAGGCCAGATTCAGATCGTCTCGAGAGATCTCAACGAGCGGATCGTGGCACTGATCGAAACGCGGAATGGCGATCTGTGGGCTGCCAGCCTCGGTTCGGGTGCCATCCGGCTGGCGCACGCAGATGCAACCCGGCGACTCATCGTGCGACGGGCCAACGGTCTCCTTGGCGACACGCTCTGGTCGATGCTCGAGGACCGTGAGGGCAATCTCTGGTTCGCGGCCAACGGTGGAGCCTCCCGCCTCCGCAGTGACTACGATGCATTCACGGCTTATACCGGGTACAGCCGCGCTGGCGAGTTGCCGTTGCTTCCTGATCCGAGCGCGTTCGCAGCGCTTCCCCCGATCACGAATGCCACCGATCCATGGTCGTCGCTGCTGTGGGTGGGAACTGGCGGTGGAGTCGCTGTCATCGGGAACGGTGGGAACAGGACGCTGCGCGTCGATGACGGACTGGGGAGCAACTCCGTCTACTCGCTTCAGCGTGACAGTCGCGGTCGGGTCTGGATCACGACGGTCGGCGGAGTCTCCTGCGTGTCCAACACGACCGATGCGCCTCCCGCGTATCCCGGCATGACCCGCCTTCCAGTGAAGATCTTCGGACACAGTGGAATCATCTCGAGCTACCCATTCGATACCACCTACACCTCCGTCCGGGCAGGGGCATCAATGTGGTTCGCCGGGAACTGGGGGATCGCCTCGCTGACGGAAACGGGGTGGACCGTCTATCGCACGCGTGCCGGCCTCCCGCCGACGGGAGGGACGAATGTGGCGCTCGACGATCGCGGGTACGTCTGGATTTCGACGGTCGACAACGGCGTCTACCGTTCCAGTTCGCCATTCGCAATTGCGTCGAGGGTCGATCCGAAGACGCGGGAGGCCTCAGGGACGATCTTTTATCCAGCGTGGACCCGCGCTAACGGCGCGCCGACGAACAGCACGAGAACCCTGATCTGGCATGAGGGGCATCTGTGGGTAGGCTCGAGTGAAGGGCTCTCAATTCTCGCCCTCGATCCCGTCCGCCAGGTCGGTCGTCTGCTGAACGACCATCTCGTCACGGGCCTGGCGGCATCCCCGGCGACCAGGCACGTCTGGGCGGCCGACAATCAGGGTCTCGTCGAAATCGACTCATCGACCCTGCGCGTCCTCTCGCGTGTGACGAAGGCCGATGGTCTGGTCGACGACGAGGCGTGGGCTTACAGTGCGCTGCACGCTGCGGACGACGGCAGGATCTACCTGGCCACCCCATCCGGTGTGTCGATTTTCGATCCCTCCATCCGCGTGACCTCAGCTCCGCCACCCATCGTGAGGATGCGCGGCATCGATGTGAAGGAGCGCGCGACCGGTACGGACATCGTCGTCCGTTATGCGGGGCTGAGTTTCACCGACGAGTCACGCGTCCGGTTTCGAACCAAGCTTGCTGGATTCGATGACGAGTGGTCGCCTGAGAAGAGCGACTCCCAGATTCGTTACACCAACCTGTCGGCTCGTGTTTTCGACAAGAAGTACACGTTCGAGGTGATCGCCAGAAACGGCGAAGATCTCTGGTCCCGACCGTTGCTGTACAGCTTTTCGGTGCGTCCCCCGGTCTGGCTGCGCTGGTGGGCGTGGCTCCTTTACGTCGCGATCCTCGGCGGTGGCGCGCATTTCGTGAATCAGTTCCGCACCAAGCAGTTGACCCGGCGGAATCGCGCGCTCGAGGAGCAGGTCGCCGCGCGTACCGAGGAAATCCTGGCGCAGGCCAGGGAACTCGAGACTCTCGACAACATCATCGAGATCATCAATCGCGAGGTCGTGCTCGAGAACGTCCTGCAGAGGATTCTCGAGCAGGGAATGAAGCTGTTCCCGCAGGCGGAAAAAGCGATCTTCCTGAAGTTCGACCATGAAATCCGTCGCACCGAGGTGATCGCGAGTTCCGGTTACGATCCGGACGCCTTCCGCGGCATGTCGCTCTCATTCGAGGAGGCCATGCGCCGATACTCCGAGACCGCGGAGCAGCTCGAGCGCGGCGTCTACCTGATCAAGGGAGAGGAATTCCGGGCGCTCGCCGCAAACGAGAAGGTCAGTCACCTCCCTGTTCCGCTTTCGATGCTGGCCATGGAGATCACGTTCAGTGGCCGCGTCGAGGGGTTCCTGATCTTCGACAACTTCACGGATCCGGATGCGTTCAGCAGTTCTGACCTGCGCAAGCTCGCGCGCGTCCGGGAGCATGCCGTGTCGGCAGTGGCCAAGGCACAGATCCTTCGCGAACTGCAGATGAAGAACCGGCTCGCTGAGGAAGCCAACCACGCCAAGAGCACGTTCCTCGCGAACATGAGCCACGAGCTGCGCACACCGATGAACGCAATCATCGGCTTCTCGGAAATTCTGGTCGACCGTCTGGCCGACCGCATCGAGGGGCGGTACGTGGGTTTCCTGCGCGCCATCCTGACCTCAGGGCAGCATCTGCTGGCGATCATCAACGATATCCTCGACCTGTCGAAAGTGGAGGCGGGGAAGGTCGACCTGATTCCCGAGTTCTTCCAGGTGAAAGCGGCCATCGAAAGCGTCTGCCAGGTGATGCGGGGGCTGTCGGCGCGCAGGCACGTCTCGTTTGCGATCGAGGTCGAGGAGAATGTCGGAGCCATCGAATCCGATCTCGCGAAATTCAAGCAGGTGCTCTACAACCTGCTCTCGAACGCTGTGAAGTTTTCCCGCGAGCAGTCTGTGGTCACGATCCGGGCGCGACGAATCAACGACGGACTCAAGTTCGGCGAGCGGATCGTTGTCAGCGTCATCGATCGCGGGATCGGAATCGCCCGTGAGCACGTCAGCGTCATCTTCGATGAATTCCGCCAGATCGATTCGCCACAGGGCCGTCAGTTCGGCGGAACTGGTCTCGGCCTTTCCCTGGTCAAGAAGTTCATCGAGATGCAGGGCGGGACGATCGAAGTGTTCAGCACACCAGGGGAAGGAAGTGAGTTTACGTTCACGCTGCCTGTCGGCGCCGTGACGCTGGCGCCTCCCCAGAACGAGGTCATCGTGCTCGCGGTGTCGGACAGCAGTTTCGGCGCCACGCGCCGGCTCGCGGAGGCGGAAGGATTGTCCGCAGTGCGTGCCCCTTCCGCAGCGGATGTGCTGGCACTTTCCCGGCGCCGCGTTCCTCTGGCGGTCATCGTCGACCTCGCGGTCGGATGCAGCCTGGGGGCGGACGTGATCGGCGGCCTTCGTTCCGAGCCGCTGACGGCCACCGTTCCAGTGCTGCTCGCTGCAACGGGTTCGGGAGGAGGAGTCGATCTCCTCGAGGCGGATGGATGGCTGCCGTCGAATCCCTCGGCGGAAACCCTGCGTACGAGGATCAGTGAGATCCTGCGACACGGTAACGGTGACCGCGCACGAATTGCCGTCATCGATCCAGAGGGCGAAATCCGTGACCTCATTGAGACTCTGGAGCTGGAGTCATTCGAAGTGGAGCGGCTCAACGCGCCTGAGGATGTGATCAACCTGCCGGATCTCATCGTGGTTGCGGTGCAGGGCGGCGGGACGCATTTGCGGTTCGCAGAGCGACTCAGCGTCGTGGGCTCGACGCGCATCCCGCTGATCGCGGTCTGCGAACCAGGGTCGCGAGTTCACGATACGGGAACCAGTGACACCACGGCTGCCGCGCGGGTGATGAGCGGTGTCCGCGACCGGTTTGCTACCTGGCGGACTGGATCCGCTCGCGATATTGAGCAACGTCCGGCGTGATTTCGATGTGGGGAAGCGCTTCAGCCAGCTCGAGCCTGGCGTTCTTGTAATCGCCCGTCTCGAACATCGAAACCGCACGATAGTAGCGAAGGTACTCCTCGCCTTTCTTGATCGCTCCAGCACGGGCGAACGCGCGCAACGCCCCTTCGAAATCGCGGGAACGGTAGAGTCCTTCGGCGAGGGTCAGTCCTGTGGCGTGGTCGATCGTCTCCGCTTCCAGAACGGTTCGAAACAACTTCCGGGCTCCAGCGAGATCGTTCTTCGCCAGCGCGGCTTCTGCTGCTTTCAGCCGTTTCGGGATCTCTGCAGCAGTGATCTTCTTCAGCGGAAGTTCGTCCAGCGGTTTCACTGCCACCTGAGGCACGGCTCCGGAACTGTCGGCTGGGGTGGCGATCGCTCCACCGGGTGCGCTGGCGACCGTCGCGGGCACCATTTTCCCGCGCAAGGTATCCATCTGTGCGGACGTGAGTGACTTCTTAGCGATCGCCTCGAACTCCGCCCGGATGTCGGCTGGAAGGTCGAGCCTTCCATAGGTCCCAGTGAGCAACCGTTCGGCTGTCGCAACCCGGACGGCGGAATTGCGCGCGTCCGCCGCCTTGAAATTACGCTGCGAGGCGACCGCGAGGTAGACGTGTGCCAGCTGAAAGCGGTCCACAGCTTCGACGAACCCAAACGCTGCGATACGCAACTCCCTGACCGCGGAATCAAAGTTCCCGACCTGCGTGTCGGCAATTCCGCGCGCCAGCATCCGGTTGTAGAACCCTGCCGCCGGCGCAGCCTGCGCGTGAGTTCCGCCGAACAGCAGCACACCCACCACGATCGTAACGATTATCGATTTCATAGGAAGAAAACCCGATCCTGACTCTTCAGCATAACGCCCGGTTCTCGGAGGCATGCCATCCGGACGTACAGATACAAGATCCGCACCGAACCCCTGGTCCACTGGCTCAGGGCAATTGTCCCACAGCGTTCCGGCCCTGACCAAGGACTCGGAGTTCCTCGGGTTCCTCGGTTCCTCGGAGGTCCTCGGGTAGAACTGGAACGGACGCCGCGTCGCGGCGGCGGACTCGAAGAAGTGAGAAGCGCAGATGAGGAGAGCCTCGGCTCCATCCCCCGAGGAACTCCGAGGAACCGAGGAACCCGAGGAACCGCGATAATGAGCAATGCGAAAGCACGTGGTCGTCATCGGTGGCGGGGTTGCTGGTTTGTCTGCGGCGTTATATCTGGCCCGCGGGGGACGGCAGGTCACACTTTTCGAACGTCGCCGAAACCTTGGCGGAAGGGCCATCACTCATCTCCGCCACGGGTTCCGGCTCGACGTGGGATCGCATGCGATCAATCGATTCGGTGATGCGATGCGCGTTTACCGTGAGCTGGGGATTCCTGTTCGTGGTGGACGTCGCGGACTCCCGACGGTCGCGATCGAAGGTGGACGCGAGATTCGCTTCCCGGGTGGCTTGTGGGGTCTTTTCACCAGCCCTCTCTTGACGGGTGCGCGGAGCGGGGCGCTCGCTCTTGCCGTGCGGTTGAGGCGAGGGGAACGGATCGATCCTGAACTGACGCTCGGAGAGTGGCTGGACCAGCATGTCGATCATGCTGGGTTGCGGAACGTGGTCCGCGCGCTCGTGCGCGTGGCGACGTGGTCGAGTGAGGATTCGCAGGGTGCGATGCTGGCCTTGCGACAGGTCGGCGCCCTGCTTCGCGGGCAGCTCGTGATCGACGAGGGATGGCAGAGACTGGTGGAGTCGTTGCACAGCGCCGCGGTGGCTGCCGGGGTGACGTTCGTGACGAGTTCGCGCATCGTCCGTATTGCTCACGACGGCGACTCGGTCCGGGGGATCGAGCTTGGGGAACTCGAGGATTCGTTCGCCAGTGGAACGGACGCGCTGATGCCCGGACAGGCAGGATCGTTCGCGCCCAGGGGAACGATGCTGAAGGCTGCGGATATCGTCCTTGCCGTAGACCCCGCGACGGCCGTGCACCTGGTGGGGGACGCGAATCTCACATCAGGATGGACGCCTCGCCAGAACGTGACGGTGACGAGCCTCGACGTTGCACTGACGCGGCTGCCACGTCCGGGGGTTGCGTATGCAGTTGGAATCGATGAGCCCGTGATCCTCGCGATTCCGTCGGAGGTCTCTCATCTCGCACCCGGCGGCGGAGCGCTGATCCATGTGACGCGTTGCGGCCAGAGTTCCGAGCACGATCTCGAAATCCTGCTTGACCAACTGCAACCTGGCTGGCGCGAGCTCGTCGTCTATCGGCGTTTCCTGCCGGAGATCGTGGCTTCGAATGCCCTCGCGTCTCGTGAGTGGAAGCGCCCTGATTCCGCGACGCCAGTTCGCGGTCTCCATCTCGCGGGCGACTGGATTGGCGCCGAGGGGGTGCTGTCCGACGCGGCAGCGGCGAGCGCTCGTACGGCCGCGAAAGCGATCCTCGCGACGACTTGACCACGGAGGACTCTGTTGGCGACTGTCAGCGAAAGTGACAGCCCGGCGCGCCGCGCGTTGCTGGCAGTCAATCGCCGGGCGATTCCGGGCTAGACTGCGCAGCCAGAACGGAGACGTGATGATCGATGACGCAAAGTTCAAGCTGGCGATGGCGCAGTTCGTCAGCGGAGTGACGATAGTGACCACGGAGAACGGCGGGGAACTGGCCGGGTTGACGGTGGCTTCCTTCGCGTCGCTCTCGCTGCATCCACCCCTCGTGATCGTCTGCGTGGAGCGGAGCGTACGTTCCCACGATCTCATCGCTGATTCCGGCCGGTTCGGCGTGAGCATCCTGGCGAGCGATCAGGCCGCGATCTCCAACCGGTTTGCCTCGAAGGCAGACGACAAGTTTGAAGGGGTGGCGGTGCGCATCGGAGTGCTCGGTATTCCGCTGATCGAGGGAGCAATTTGCACGATCGAGTGCCGCCTGCGCGAAGCTCTTCCCGGTGGCGATCACTCGATCTTCGTGGGTGAAGTCATCGACGTGCAGACCACCGATGGCGCTCCACTCGGCTACTTCCGCAGTGCCTATCGCGAGCTGGCATCGTGAAGTCTCGTCAGGGTGAGTAGTCATGCGTGAAATGAGTGAAACTCTCCGCGCCGCATTCCGGCGCGTGCTTCGTCTCGAGAATCGCCGGGTGCAGGTCCGCCCGGGAAGGCTGGAGCGAATGCCGGCGTTTCGTTCCGAGATCCTCGACGACGTGCGCGACGTGGTCGTCTATCTTCCGGCTGGCTATGACGATCAGCCTGAGCGACGCTATCCGTTGTTGATCATGCACGACGGGCAGAACATCTTCGAGCCTGAACGCGCGTTCATCCCTGGGCAGCACTGGCGGTTGAAGGAAGCCGCGGACGAGGCCATCGGGACGCGCACGGCCGAGCCGGTTGTGATTGCGGCGGTCGATCACGGCAGTGAGAAGCGGATCGACGAATACACACACGTCCACGACCTCGAGCGTGGCGCCGGAGGGCGCGCCGAGGATCACGCGAAAATGCTTCTCGATGAACTGATTCCTGCTCTTGCCGCGCGGTATCGCATCCGTACCGATCGCGAGGCCATTGCGGTTGGCGGATCGTCGATGGGCGGCCTGGTGTCTCTCTACCTCGCATTGCGGCGAGGTGACCGCATCGGCCGGGCCATCGTGATGTCGCCCTCGATCTGGTGGTCGGACCGCGCCATCCTCGGCGAGGTCGACGCGCTGACCTCTCTTCCGGCCACGCGCCTCTGGCTCGACGTCGGGCAGCGCGAGGGAGCCGAAACCCTGGCCAATGCGCGGGCACTTGCCGCGAAACTGCGCGCTCGCGGCTGGAACGACAAGAATTTCAACTTCGCCGAAGACCGTCGCGGCGATCACAGCGAGGCCGCCTGGGCGCGCCGAATTCGCTCCGCGCTGGAGTTTTTGTTCCCTCCGGTCTAGGCTCCGCGCTAGACATGGCCCTCCGCGACGTCCTCGATCGCCCCTTGCGGGATCTGCGCATTTCAGTGACGGATCGTTGCAACTTCCGCTGCACGTACTGCATGCCGAAGGAAGTGTTCGGGCGCGATTTTCCGTTCATCGATCGCGCCGAGCTCCTGACGTTCGAGGAGATCACGCGCCTGGCGAAACTTCTCGTCGCAGGCGGAGTCGGCAAGATCCGGCTCACTGGCGGAGAGCCGCTGCTGCGCCGCGACCTGGAACGACTGATCGCGATGCTCGCCGCAATCGAGGGCGTGACCGACCTGGCCATGACCACGAACGGTTCGTTGCTCACCCGTGAGCGCGCAATCCGCTTGCGCGACGCGGGACTGAGGCGGATCACCATCAGTCTCGATGCGATCGACGACGCCGTGTTCCGCCGGATCAACGACGTCGACTTTGGTGTCGAACGGGTGCTCGCTTCCGTCGAAGCGGCCGAAGCGGCCGGCCTCTCGCCGGTCAAGATCGACGTAGTCGTCCGCCGCGGGCTCAACGAAGACCAGATCATTCCGATTGCGCGGCGGTTCCGCGGCAGCGGTCACATCGTGCGCTTCATCGAATTCATGGATGTCGGCACGACGAACCGCTGGCAGATGGCTGACGTCGTGGCGGGACGCGATGTCCTCCGCACGATTGCTTCAATCTGGGAGCTCGAGCCTGTGCAGCCCGGGTATTTCGGTGAAGTGGCTGAACGCTGGCGCTACATCGACGGTTCAGGCGAGATCGGCATCATCACCTCAGTCACGCAACCTTTCTGTGGGACCTGCACGCGGCTCCGGCTCTCGGCCGACGGGCAGTTCTACACCTGCCTGTTCGCAGGAGCGGGAACCGACCTGCGCTCCGCGCTCCGGAGTGGCGTGGAGGATCGAGAGTTGAGCGCGATGCTCGGCGCTGTCTGGACCGCGCGCGCGGACCGCTATTCGGAGATCCGTGCCGCGGCCACCGCGGATGCGCAGAAGGTGGAGATGTCGCGCATCGGCGGCTGAACCGCCGATCCGCTACCAGCCGCCGCCACCACCACCGCCTGAATCGGAACTCGACGACGATCCGCTGTCCGAACTCGAGCTGGGCTCGGCGACACCGGCGGCCATCGCGCCCGCGGCGACCGCCCAGGCGCCCGTCGCTCCTGCGCCACCGAAGCCACCGCCGCCGCCACTCCACGAGGTCGAACTGGAAGTGGACGACGTGGAAGCGCTGCTGCTGAAACCTCCGGACTCGCCCGCCTGTCCGTGATTGCGGAACCAGCGATCGACATTTCTCCCGAGCCCGAACGCGAGGATCCAGGGAAACCATCCGTCGTCCAGCGATGGATTCGGGGATGCGAGTTCGGCGCTGAAGAACTGCCGCGCCGTTGCCAGCCGCTTGCGAAAGGCAATCCGCATGGGTGACTGCGACGTGCGGAAAAGGTGCAGGACGAAGTTCGCCACGGCGAACGTACTGAACGTGACCGCGATCAGTGGCCAGAGTCCATAGAGCCCCGATCGAAGTGCGTACACGGCGTTCCAGAGGATAGGAACCATCGGAATGGAGATCCAGAGCGCGGGTCGCCAGTAACGGGTGACGGTGCCGGAGGCGAGGAGCGCTGCCACGATGGCGATGACTCCGAAAATCACCAGGATCACACCGGTGCGCACCACGAGAAGAGTCTCGCTCTCCTCTCCCTTCATGCCGGCGAAGACCAGCAGACCCACGCCGCCAGCCAGGAGCAGCAGGTCGAGGGCGATTGGTTTCGGGTTTCCCTTCGCCGTCCATCCGGGAATCGCCTCGAGTTGTTTCTGTACCCCGTCGCCGATCAGCTTCGAGGGGTCGAAGCCGCGCCCTTCGTAATGAGCCTTGATCTTGTCGGTATCGGTATGGACACCACTGAAGAACAGGCTGCGAACGAGGTAGTGATCGTAGCCGGACAGTTCTTTCGGGTCGACGAGCAACTCGAGGTGCAGCACCTTGTTCTCTACGTGGCTGCTCAGTTTCCCTGCGCTGGTGAGCCGGGCGAGAACGGCTGCGACCTCCGGTGCGCCGATGGTGTCATCCCATGCAGCTCCGATGACTTCCGGCGGATGACTGAAGAGATGCTGGTTAAGCCAGGTGTGGTTGACCGTCTCCACCGGTTCGAGCGGCGCGAAGCGGCCGGTCGGAAGTTCGGTGAGGTAGAAGCGCCAGGCGAGGAAAGCGAGACTGCCGAGGAGTAGCGCGAGGAGCATGTTTCTGAGCCTTGCGTTCGGTCCGACCCAGACGCCGGCCAGCGGGGCTGATGCAACTGCGCGCGAGAGTTCGAGCTTGACCGGCACCTCTTCGCCCGGCGCGAGGTTGCTTCTGGTCAGGCGGTAGGGAGAGGGCGTGCCTTGCCAGGAAGGATCCACCGCGAGGTCGAGCGTAAAGTTGCGGATCGTTCCTTCACGATCGGGGAAGCAGAAGTCGTGGTTGAGCCTGAACCTGTCGTCGCCGAGGCTGGTGAGGATCTGCGCAACGCGGTAGTCGATGGCGTAGGTGATCGACTTCTGCTCGAACGGAGGATCGGAGGGGAGCCTGCTGCGCCAGCGGAGCACGTTCCCGTTCAGAAGGTAGTGGTCGACCTGATCGACGTCACCAGCGACGAGAGCGATCTCCTGGCCGTTCTCGATCCGGACCATCCGCTCCACTTCGAGCGACTGTCGGCCCTGCGTGCGGAACTTGCGCTCACCGCCGTTCCAGTCACCATCGAAGACGAACGTGAGGGTCTCCCGCACGATGAGGCGGCCGTCCGCATCGAGACGCGCATCGACGCGCATGTCGTCCCAGTGAAGACTCTTTCCCGATGCCGGCAGCGCTGCCAGCAGAAGAAGGACGAGCAGCAGTTTTCGCATGGACGGAGTTTACGCCTGGACGCGGGGACCGGGGGTGGATCGGGCGCTGCTCAGCGCGCGATCCGCATGGAGATGTCGAGGGCGCGGACCGAGTGGGAAAGCGCGCCGATCGAAATCCGGTCGACTCCGGTCTCGGCGACAGCGCGCACCGTCTCCAGCGTGATGCCGCCGGAAGCTTCGAGAGGGATCCGGCCGTGCGTGAGCGCGACTGCGGCGCGCATGTCGGCGTTCGACATGTTGTCGAGCAGGATGAAGTCGGGAGTCAGCTCCAGGGCCTGTGCCAGTTCACCGAGGTCGCGCACCTCAATCATCAGTTCCTGCGGCATGTGCTTCTCGCGGATCCGCTCGACCGCCTTGCGGATCGAGCCGGCCCGGTCGATGTGATTGTTCTTCACGAGGAACATGTCGTGCAGGCCGCTGCGGTGATTGGTTCCGCCGCCTGCCGTCACCGCGTACTTGTCGAGCGCGCGAAGTCCAGGCGCGGTCTTGCGCGTGTCGACGATCGTCGCCCGCGTGCCGGAGACTGCGTCGACGTAGCGCCGCGTGGCGGAAGCGATGCCGGAGGCGCGCTGCATCAGGTTGAGGGCCGTGCGCTCTCCAGAAAGCAGTGCGATCACCGATGCCGAGACCTCGGCGACGATCTCGCCGCGATCGACATGCGAGCCGTCAGGCTTGAGCGACGTGAACGTCGACGAGGGATCGATCAGCGCGAAGGTCCGCTCGGCGAAGCGGAGGCCGGCCAGGATGCCCGGCTCCTTCACGAGAAAGCGGGCCGAGCCCCGTTCGCTCGCGTCGAAGATCGCCTCGCTGGTGATGTCGGGAAGGTCTTCGGCAAAGGCGCGCTGGATGATGGCGTCGATCGTTTCTTCGGTCAGGGGCGTGGTCATGACGAAATGTTCTCCTACCCGGCGCGGTTTTGCACGTCAGCTATTTGAAAATCTGGGGGCGCACCGGCTTCGACGGGGATCGTCGGGGTCAAGGTTGCATGCCGAGCTGATTGTCTCGTTAACCCGATCAAAACAAGAGTAATCGCGAACAGCGAACTCGCACTCGCAGCTTAATTGCCTGCGACGTCCATCTGTTGGTTGCTCGAGCCGGCAGTCTGGATGCCATTAATTTGAGCTAAGGACCTGGGGATGTCTCGACTCAGGTCTCGAAAATTTAGAGGCTGGTCCGATCCTGCTCCCCGCTTTCCGGGCAAGGGCGGACGAGAAAAAAAGGAAAGCTAAGCATGTAGTAGCCTGACTACCACGTTCTTCGGACGCGGGTTCAATTCCCGCCGCCTCCACCAATTTTCAAACTACGCGAAAGCGCTGGACATGCGAGACCGTGAATCTGCGGGCGCGGATTAATCCACGATTCGAACGCAGATCGCCGCATCTTGAGTTGCTTCACCGTCTACGCGGTT
>JBKJVD010000089.1:0-6090 GCA_046590585.1 Thermoanaerobaculia bacterium
AACATCGAGATCGGAACTCCTCGCAGGGACTCGAAAATGCTGGCGCCGACGGCGGAATCACTCATCAGGCGCCGCCCGACGATCGCCACGATGCATTGGTCGCGCAGGATCTCCACGTCCGCGATCGGGCCGAGTTTCTCCACGAGCTGGTCGAGATTGCCGGCGTCATCGACCGTCACCGAAACGGAGACTTCCGAGGTAGTAATGAGATCCACGGAGATCTCCAGCTCTTCGAACACGGTGAACAGGCGCGCCAGAAAGCCGTGCGCGCCGAGCATCTTGTTCGACGTCATGTGAACGATGGTCACGTTCTTCTTGAGGGCGATCGCGCGGGGTCCGTCGGTGCCACCGTGGCCTGCGTCGGTGATCAGGGTGCCGTGACTGGTGACGTTGTGAGTGTTGAGCACGCGCACCGGGATGTTCATCTCGACGGCGGGCGCGATCGTTTTCGGATGCAGGACCTTGGCGCCGAACCAGGCCAGCTCCGCCGCCTCGACATACGAGATCTCGTCGATCACCTTCGCCTCCGGGATCAGGCGGGGATCACATGTCATCATGCCGTCGACGTCGGTCCAGATCTGAATCTCATCCGCACCGGCTGCTGCGCCGACGATCGCTGCACTGTAATCGGATCCGCCGCGACCGAGCGTGGTCGTGGCCCCTTCGACCGTGCGCCCGATGAACCCGCCCATGACCGGGATCAGGTTGCGCTCGAGCAATGGCAGCAGTACGCGCTTCGCCGCGGCGCGCGTTTCGGTCATGAGGGGGCTGGCATCACCGAACCGGGCGTCCGTGATGACGACATCCTCCGAATCGACATGTTCTCCGGGGAGCGCACGCATCATCAGCGAGTACGCGAAGAGCACCGACGAGAGTTTCTCGCCAATCGCGACGACCTTGTCTTTTGCGCGAAGCGTGATCTCTCCAAGCATGGCGATGCCGCGCAAAATCGTGTGAATCTGCTCGATGTGCCGGTCGAGTTGTCTCGTGAACGATTCGAAGAAATCGACCTTCTGCTGCACGAGCTGGATGGCGACGTCTTCGTGACGCTGGCGCACCGCAGCGAGGATCTCCGCGACCTTGTCGGCATCACAGGCCCGCGCAGCCTCGGTGGCGGCGATGAGCTGGTTCGTGATTCCTGCCAGTGCCGAGACGACGACGATCGGCTTCTGGTCTCGTCGGGCTGCGACGATCTCGACGGCCGTCGCGACTCGCGTCGCGTCACCGACTGACGTACCGCCGAATTTGATGACGATCATTTTGGAGATTCTATCGCTGGGGAGGGGCAGGGGTCAGCGATCAGGGGTCAGCGGTCAGGAAAGAGCTGAGTTCCTCGGGGTTCCTCGGAGTTCCTCGGAGTTCCTCGGGGTTCCTCGGAGTTCCTCGGAGTTCCTTGGGGGTTCCTCGGGGTTCCTCGGGGCCAACAGCCAAGAGCCAACAGCCCGCCTTTCCCTGACGACTCCTACCCAAACTGACTGGCGACCTGCTGCATGAAGGCGGTCATGTTGCGCATCACGCGCTTCGAGTCGTGATTGTTGAAGTCGAACCAGAGCATGAGGCGGTCTTCCGGATCGAAACGGTCGCGCATCTGCTGGATGATCGTGGTGGAGTCGCCGACCAGGGCGTTGTCTGTGGCGCGGCGGACCTTTTCTTCGTCGAGTGTTCCCTCGAGCGCGCGCCAGTAGTTCGACAGGGCCGATCGCGCTTCGTCCGCCGCCGCGGCGTTTCGCTGTTCCGAGGTGAGCCCTTCCTCGTCATTGATGAAGACCAGTACGGTGCGCGGCATCAGGCGACGGCGCCACCCGCCGCCATCGGCGTGGTAGTGCGTCTTCATCCGCTCGTTCGTCTTCTCGATCTCGTCGCCGGGCGTGATCGAGAGATTGAAGACGCCGACCGGCAGGAGAGTGTTGGCAAAAATCTGCGTCGCAGCATCATGCGATCCGATCGAGAGTTGCAGCAGGTCGAGCCGCGATTCCTGGGGGACGATCTTCAGGTTCGGAAAGCGCCAGCGCGGGTCGAGCGGGATCTCTTCCGCGAACTGTCCGTGCGCCTCGACGACACGCTGCCAGTCAGCGTCGGTGCGGAAGTCGGCGCGACGTAACGCTCGTCGCGTGATTCCGTCCGAATTGAGCGTCTCGCCACGCAGCAGGCGGAGGAAAATCTCCGTCGCCTCCTCGAAAATCCGGTTCTTCACTACCGGCCATGCCGCGGCCTCGACCGGCGTGCGCGGCACGATTCCGTAAGGAACGTTGATGAACGGAAAGCGACCCGACGCGAAGCCGATCGTCAGCGTGCGATGCTCGTTCGCGTCGAGACCATGAAGCGCCAGGAATGTCCGGATCCTTTCCGCTGCGGCGATGGGGCCGCCATTGCAGAGGATGTTCATGATCGCGGAGCCGACGCCGATTTGTTTCGTCCTGGCGAAGATGCGATGCGCGAGTTGGAGAATGTCTGTGTTCAACCCGATTTCGCCGACGAAGTGAGGGATCACGCCCCCCGGATTCGTTTTCTGAACCTCGGTGGAGAGGTGGCTCTCCGCCACCCACGCCGTGCCGCAGCCGAGCCGGTCGGCGAGTTCCACCTGTTCGAAGAAATTCTCGAACATGACGCGCTCATTCGGGATGATGCCGTCCACCTCGGTCTGGCAGATCGAGAAAAAGATGTCGAACTCCATGTACGTTCATGATGTCACGAGCGGGCGGACCTCGTCATACTCGAGGCATGCGAACTGGCCGGTCAATCGTCGCCCTCCTGCTGCTTGCCGCGTGTGCTTCTGCACCGCAGATCCCGAAGAACCGCTATGGTCTGGAGGTCGTCCCGGACCTCGCAACGCATCGCCGTCTCGTGGCGACCCGCCCCGAACTGGCGCTGGTTGAACTGCATTCCGCCATTCCTGGCCTGCGTCTCGACGTCCGCTACGCAACCGCCGACAACTTCATGAAGCGTCCGCTTTATCCGGTGGTGAGAGTCTTCCTTCGCGCGCCTGCCGCTCAGGCTCTCGGCGATGTGCAGCGCGAACTCGCCGCGCAGGGTCTCGGGCTGAAAGTGTTCGACGGCTATCGACCGTATCGGGTTACCGAGGCGATGTGGGAGCCGATCAGGAACCCCGACTACGTTGCAGATCCGTCGAAAGGATCGCGGCACAACCGCGGCGCAGCAGTCGACCTCACCCTCGTCGATCTCGCCACCGGACTCGAGTTGCCCATGCCGACCCCGTACGACGACTTCACGGCGCGAGCGGGTCATGACTTCGAGGACCTGCCAGTCGACGCGAAGGGCAATCGCGCGAAGCTCCGCGACGTCATGATCCGCCACGGTTTCGAACCCCTGCCCTCCGAATGGTGGCATTACGACTTCGCGGGCTGGCGCACGTTTCCGCTGATGGACATTCCCCTCGAGAATCTCTGACGAACCAGGTTGTGCTTGTTCGAACCGTGGCTGCCGGCTCCCCTACGGCGGACTGCTGGAAACCGGCCGTATGGAAGGCCAGCGCTTTGCACCCTTGAATCTGCGGGAAGGCGGCCATAGGATGCGCTCCTTCCGTTTGAGTGCATCACCAGGAGGTTCATCCAGTGAAAAAAATGATTCTGATTCTGGTCTCTGTTGCGGCCCTGGCCTGTTCGAAGCAGGAGACAGTGACTGAAAGCACGGCCACGACTTCGACCATCACGACCACCACGGAGACCGTGGCGACCACGGAGACCCCGACCACGGCGTCGACGACCGACGCCTCGACTGCTACGACGCAGACGGCAGCGCCTGCCGCGGATAAGGAGAAGAAGAGCATGGCCAAGGTTGCAGAGATCCACACGAGCAAGGGCGAGATCGATATCCGCTTCTTTCCTGAAGTTGCGCCGAACCACGTGAAGAACTTCATCGAACTGGCTGAGAAGGGTTTCTATAACGGTACGAAGTTCCACCGCATCATTCCGGGCTTCATGATTCAGGGCGGCGACCCGAACACGAAGAACCAGCCGGCTTCGAGCTGGGGAACGGGTGGAGCAGGCACGAACGTGAAGGCGGAGTTCAGCCCCAAGCCACATACCCGCGGCATCGTGTCGATGGCCCGGTCGCAGAGCCCGGACAGCGCGTCGTCGCAGTTCTTCATCGTGGTGGCGGACTCGCGCTTCCTCGACAACCAGTACTCAGTCTTCGGTGAAGTGCTGAAGGGCATGGACGTAGCCGACACCATCGTGAACGCGCCGAAAGGTGCCCAGGATCGTCCGAACGATCCCGTCTCGATCGACAAGATCGTGATTCGCGATGCGAAGGACGGCGAGATTCATTGACCTTCTGGTGGCCGGCGTCCGATCGCCGGCCACTGGTTTGAGTCAACGATTGTCGTGACCGATTCAAGGACTGTGATTCACGCGTCTGATTTTGACACCTTAATTGAGAGCTAGATGACGACAACTCTTCCTGCTGAAGTCGTGGAGGCTCTCGACGAGTGGCTCGAGGCGGGGTGGAGTGCCGAGTCGATGGCGGGAGACGCATCGGTACGCGCGTACTTTCGAGTGCATCGCACCGACGGCACGTCGGCCATGCTCGCCTGGTATCCCGAGGAGGTGCGGCCACAGCTGGCCCGCTTCGTGGCCGCGTACGAAGCCATCTCGCCGTCGGCAGCGCTTCCGGCCATTCTCAATCACAGCGACTGCGCCGTTTTGCAGGATGACGCCGGCGACCGCACGATCTTCGACGTGCTCCTCAGCGATCGCGCCGCAGGGATCACGTTCTATGGTCAGGCCGTTGATGTGCTGGCCGGACTGCAGCGGGCGGGAGACCCTGGAGTGAACCCCGCCTTCACCGCGGAGTTTTTCGCTGCCGAACTGGACATGTCGCTCGACTACTACGCGCGGCAGCTGATGGGAGCGACGGAGGAAGCGGCTGCCGCGCTTCGTGAGCCGTTCAGGAAACTATGTGATTCAGTTGCTCGACATCCATATCTTCTATGTCATCGCGATTATCACGGCCAGAATGTCCATGTCATCGATGGTCGTCTATTTGTAATTGATTATCAGGACGCTCGCCCGGGCCCCGATACGTATGACCTGGCGTCGCTGCTTCGCGACCGCGGCGTGGCGAGGGTCCTGGGCGACGACATCGAGGAGCGCTACATCCTCCGGTATGCCGCGGCAGCGGGTGCGCCGGGCGACGTTCGCAGCCGCTACTTCGAAACGCTGCTGCAACGGTCGATCAAGATTCTCGGAACGTTCGCGAAGCAGCCGATCGCGCGAGGCCGGATGCACTACCTGGACTTCATCCCGCCGACGATCGAGAGCGTGGAGCGTTGCTTGCGGGAGCTTCCGCAGTACGCGGAGATCGCGCGCTGGCTGCCGCGCGGCTTCGACGCTGACGAAGCGGTCCAGACCGCTTCGCGCCTCCATGCTGCCCAGTCGGGATAAGATCCCGATCCGCGGGTACGCCGCGAGTCTAGGAGAAACAAGCATGACGAAGCACAAGATCACCCTGCTGCCTGGTGACGGGATCGGCCCCGAGGTCACGGCGGCCGTAGTGGCCATCATCGAATGCGCGGGAGTCGATGTCGAGTGGGATAAGTACGTCGTTGGCGCCGAGGCGCTGGCGAGGTTCGGCGATCCGCTGCCGCAGGACGTGCTCGATTCCATCCTGAAGAACAAGGTCGCCCTCAAGGGTCCCGTAGCGACGCCGATTGCCACGGGCTTCGCGTCCATCAACGTCCGCCTGCGCAAGACCCTCGATCTTTACGCCAACCTGCGGCCGGTCAAGTCCCTGCCGAACGTCATCACGCGCTACGAGGATGTCGATCTCGTGGTCGTGCGTGAGAATACCGAAGACCTCTACTCGGGAATCGAGCACGAAGTCGTGCCCGGCGTCGTCGAGTCGCTGAAGATCATCACGGAGAAAGCCTCGACGAGGATCGCGCGTTTCGCGTTTGAATATGCGCGTACTCACGGGCGCAAGCGCGTCACCGCCGTGCACAAGGCCAACATCATGAAGATGTCGGATGGCTTGTTTCTCAAATGCTTCCGCACGGTGGCTGCCGACTATCCCAACATCGAAGCGGACGACAAGATCGTCGACAACACCTGCATGCAGCTCGTGATGAATCCG
>JBKJVD010000003.1:0-3320 GCA_046590585.1 Thermoanaerobaculia bacterium
GCGTAGTTGCCGTGCCACGCCACCACATCGAGCGGCGAGTGATCGATTCGCGCGCTCCACAGACGCCCCATGAACTTCGCCACGAGTTCGAAGTCGCCCTCGCGATCCTCGAACGCAGCCACCGGTGAGAGGAAATCGCGCGGACTGGCCAGCCCGTTCGAGCCGATCGGCCCGAGATCCGGCAGGCGGAAGTGCTGGCCGAAGTTCTCGCAGATGTAGCCGCGCGCGTCCTCGGACTGCAATTCGACGCGGAACTTCATGCCGCGCGGCACGACCGCAATCTCTCCCGGCCCGGCCTCGAGCACTCCCAGTTCGCTGTGGATGATGATGCCGTTCCGCTCCGGCACGATCAGCAACTCGCCATCGGCATCGTAAAAAAAACGATCGGTCATCGAACGGTTCGCCGCGTAGATGTGCACCGCGATACCACTGTGCATCGATGCATCACCGTTGCCGCAGATCGTGACCAGCCCATCGACGAAATCGGCTGGCATGTCAGGAACCGGGATCGGATCCCATCGCAATTGATTCGGCGACGTCACGATCTCATCGAACGGAGTCGAACGCACCAGCCGCGTATCCATCTCCGCAAACGGTTCCTGCAGAACGGACGGACGGATGCGATAGAGCCACGAGCGCTTCTGCAGTGCCCTTGCGACCGTGAACGACGACCCGCTCAACTGCTCGGCATACAACCCGTGCGCAACCCGCTGCGGAGAGTTCTGCCCCCGCGGCAGAGTCCCCTCCACCGCCTCCGTGGCGAACTCATTTCCAAATCCCGGCTGGTAGCTGTGCATCGCGCGAGTCTAACCCGTGTCGGGGCTGTTGGCTTTGGGGTGTTGGCTGGATGCAGCTCTTGGCTGTTGGCTCTTGGCTGTTGGGAAAAGCAGAGAGGTGTGGCTTCCAGCGGACGTTCCGCTTTCCCCTACAGCCAAGAGCTGCTCTTCCCGCTTTTCCCAACAGCCAAAAGCCAACAGCCAAGAGCTGAACCGCTGAATAGCCAACAGCCGCCCTAGAGGTTGCCTCGCTTGTCCTGTTCGCGTTCGATCGATTCGAACAGGGCGCGAAAGTTCCCTTTGCCGAAACCGCGGCTGCCTTTTCGCTGGATGATTTCGTAGAAGACGGTCGGGCGGTCCTGCACTGGCTTGGTGAAGATCTGGAGGAGGTAGCCCTCCTCGTCGCGGTCGATGAGGATGCCGAGGGACTTGAGCTCGTCCATCGACTCCTCGATGTCGCCGACGCGGGAAGGAAGTTCGTCGTAGTAGCTGTCGGGGACTCGGAGAAACTCGACGCCGTTGTCGCGTAGTTTCGTCACGGTGCCGACCACGTCCTTGCAGATCAGCGCCACATGCTGCACGCCGGAGCCGCGGTACCACTCCAGATACTCCTGGATCTGGCTCTTCCTCTTTCCTTCCGCCGGCTCGTTGATCGGAAACTTGACGACTTGCTGGTCGTCCGACATCACGATCGACATGAGGGCCGAGTACTCGGTGGAAATGTCCTTGTCATCGAACGTGATGTAGCGGGAGAAGCCCATCACCTTGCTGTACCAGTCGGCCCAGACGTTCATCTCTCCGAGCCCGACGTTTCCAACCATGTGATCGACGGCCGCGAGGCCGACCGGCTCACCAGCGATCTCCGCCTCGACGAAACCGGGCAGGAACACACCTTTGAAATCGGTGTAGGAGATGAGGGAGTGAATCGTCTCGCCGTAGGTCTGAATCGCGGCGATGCGCACCGTGCCGTTCGCGTCGGTGGAGTCGCGCGGCTCGGAGACCGGCGTTGCACCGCGGCGTACGGCTTCATGGAACGCAAAGTCGGCGTCCTCGACCAAGAGGGCGATGTCGCGGACTCCATCCCCATGAGTGCGGATGTGCTCACTGGCGGGCGACTGCGGGTCGAACGGCGTGGAGAGCACGAACCGGATCTTCCCCTGGGACATGACGTACGACGCGGCCTCGCGATCGCCGGTCTCCAGCCCGCTGTAGGCCATCTGCGAGAAGCCGAACGCTTTCCGGTAGTAGAAGGCCGCCTGCTTGGCGTTGCCCACCCAGAACTGGACGTGGTGGATCCGCTTGAGCTTGAGCGGATTCTCGCGCTTGTCGCCTGTCTCCCGGGTGCTCTGTCCTGCTTCCGCCGTGATCGTCATTGAATCTCCCGTTTTGTAGAACGCTGTTTACTCAATCTGCCTTCCGCGCGCAAGCCCCTGGGGGCCGAGTTCCTCGGTTCCTCGGGAGTTCCTCGGGAGTTTGCAACCTCTGCCTTCTGGTTTCTGGTTTCTAGTTTCGTTTTCTGCCTTCTGCCTTCTGCCTTCTGCCTTCGACCTCCAAACCGTGATTGAATGACACCCGGTCAAGGACAACCCCATGTTCGACAAATTCAAGGATGAGTGCGGTGTCTTCGGCATCGTGAATCATCGCGATGCCGCTAACCTCACCTACCTGGGCCTCTATGCGCTCCAGCACCGGGGGCAGGAAAGCGCCGGAATCGCCTGCCTGACCGACGACGGAAAGATCGTCAACGAGAAAGAGATGGGGCTCGTCGCCGACATCTTCACGCAGGAACGGCTGGCGCGCCTTCCCGGCAACACCTCGATCGGCCACGTCCGTTACTCGACCGCCGGCGGGTCGCTGCTCTGCAACGCGCAGCCGATCGTCGCCTCGACGCACAAAGGTCAGGTCGCGGTCGCACACAACGGCAATCTCACGAATGGAGCGAAGCTGCGCAAGCAGCTCGAAGAAGAAGGCGCCATCTTCAACACAGTCTCAGATACCGAGGTGTTTGTGCATCTGATCGCACGATCGAAGGCGGCCGACATGGAACATGCGATCGTCGACGCGCTTTCGCAATGCGAAGGTGCGTACTCGGTGGCAATCCTGGCGAAGGATCGCGTGTTCGTTGCCCGCGATCCGCACGGCTTCCGGCCGCTGGTGATCGGCCGCCTCGACGACGCCATCGCCGTCTCGTCGGAGACGTGCGCGTTCGACTTGATCGGCGCGGAGCTGGTGCGCGAGGTGCGGCCCGGCGAGATCGTGGTGATCGAGCGTGGCGGCGCGCTCCCATCGATACGCGTCGTACATCAGTTCAAGGCGGACTTCGAGGCACGCTGCATCTTCGAGCATGTCTACTTCGCCCGGCCCGCCTCGGTGCTGTTCGGGAACAACGTCGCCGAGGTGCGCCAGCGGTTCGGCGCGCAACTCGCGCGCGAGCATCCGGTCGAAGCCGATGTCGTCATTCCGGTTCACGACTCCGGGGTCTTCGCGGCAATCGGGTATGCGGCGGAGTCAGGGATCCCGTTTCAGTTCGGCCTGGTGCGCAAT
>JBKJVD010000001.1:0-16775 GCA_046590585.1 Thermoanaerobaculia bacterium
GGCCAGATCGGGCAGCAGGTCCAGGAATTCAAGCAGATGGTCAGGACGCTCCACGACGAAGGAATCGAGGTGATCCTCGACGTGGTCTACAACCACACGGCCGAAGGGAACCACCTCGGGCCGGTGCTGTCGATGAAGGGCATCGACAACAGCGCGTACTACCGCACGATGCCGGGCCAGGAGCAGTACTACATGGACTACACCGGCACGGGGAACAGCCTGAACATGAGGCACCCGCACGTGCTGCAGCTGATCATGGACTCGCTGCGCTACTGGCACCTGGAGATGCACGTCGACGGGTTCCGCTTCGATCTCGCCTCGACCCTCGCACGCGAACTCCATGACGTCGACCGGCTCTCGGCGTTTTTCGACATCATCCAGCAGGATCCGCACATCAGCCAGGTCAAGTTGATCGCTGAGCCCTGGGACGTCGGCGAGGGTGGCTACCAGGTCGGGAACTTCCCGCCGCTCTGGTCGGAATGGAACGGCCGGTATCGCGACACGGTGCGTGATTACTGGCGCGGCACCGACCGCAGTCTCGGCGACTTTGCGAATCGCATCACCGGCAGCTCGGACCTATACGCTCTTAACGGACGCCGTCCATACGCCAGCATCAACTTCATTACCGCGCATGACGGCTTCACGCTGCGCGACCTCGTCTCGTACAACGACAAGCACAACGAAGGAAACGGCGAGGGAAACAACGACGGCGCGAACGACAACAGCTCCTGGAACTGCGGCGTGGAAGGGCCCACCGATGACGAAGGAATCAATGCCCTTCGAGCGCGGCAGCAGCGCAATTTCCTGACCACGCTCTTCCTGTCGCAGGGCGTACCGATGCTCGTCGGCGGCGACGAGATGGGACACACGCAGCTCGGCAACAACAACGCGTACTGCCAGGACAACGAACTCTCATGGTTCAACTGGGACACGATGGACGACGACCTGATGGCCTTCGTCGCGCGCATCGTTCAGTTCCGCCGGGAGCATCCGGTGTTTCAGCGGCGGCGCTGGTTCGTGGGGCGACCGCTGCACGGCGAGGAAGTCAGCGACATCGGCTGGTTCAAGGCTGACGGAACGCAGATGTCGGACGACGACTGGCAGAATTCCTTCGCCCGGAGCGTCGGCGTCTTCCTCAACGGCGACGGAATTCCAACGCCCGACGATCGTGGCGAAGCCATCGTCGACTCGAGCTTCTACCTGCTCTTCAACGCGCATTACCAAACGATGAGCTTCACCTTGCCGGACGGCCGGTTCGGCGAACGCTGGGAGAAGGTCATCGACACGAACCAGCCGGTGCCCGACCTGCGTGAACACCTGGAACTCCGCGCCGCCGAGGCGATGAATGTGCATGCGTACTCGGTGGTGGTGCTGCGGAAGATCGCGTGAGTAACCTCCGGCCGCTGCTCCCGTCATAATCGACGTATGAAAAAGGACCTCGCCGGGATCGTCGTGATCGTCGCGACCGCATTCGTGCTGGCGGTCGTCACGAATGCTGTCGCAGGGAGGGAACGGAAGCTCCTGCTGGGGGGCTTCTATCCCGACCCGTTCAAGGTTCCGGGTGGCCAGCAGCGACCTGCCCCGAAGCCAGTCGCGAGTGCTGACGGACCGACTGTGACTCCGATGACCTCGACCGCGGCGTGGGTCACTGGCACAGTCGAGTCCACGGTGACGGCGACCCCCACTGTAACGGCCGCGCCGACTTCCGCGCCGGCCTCCACGGTAATGACATCAACTGCAGTCGCGAAAGCGACGCCCGTCCCCCCCGCAACGATGAAGGCCTCCCCTCCCGCCATCGCGACGCCAGAGCCGGCCGTCGACTTGACCGCGAAGTTTCCTCCTCATCCCGATCAGGCCTACCTCGAGGTCGGATGGAATGAGGTCGCCCTGCTCCATCGCCGTGGCGCCCTCTTCCTCGACGCGCGACGCTCGTCGGTCTTCCAAGAGGGTCACGTCGCGGGATCGCGCCCCTTCTCCGTCTGGGAAAGCGATGTCGACGACAAAGTGAACGCGCTGTTCGGCGAGCGCAGCAGCGCCGAGCAGCAGGCGCAGCCGATCGTGATCTATTGCTCCGGGGGCGCCTGTGAGGATTCCCACATGCTCGCGCAGAAGCTGTGGGGCGCGCAGTTCAACAACGTGCTGGTCTACAAGGATGGCTATCCCGACTGGGTCAAACGTGGTGGAGCTACCCGGGCCGGAAAATGACGATGAGTGAAACGATCACGACTGCTCCAGCCCCGCGACGCACGCTCGGCACCCTGCTCGCCGATCCGTGGCTCACCGTCCGCGTCCAGATCGCCCTCGGACTGATCTTCATCTTCGCGGCGCTGCCGAAACTGAAAGACCCCCCGTCGTTCGCGCACATGATCTACAACTACCGCGTCGTCCCCGGAACGCTGATCAATCTCTTCGCCCTGGTGATGCCGTGGATCGAGTTGCTCGCCGGCGCCCTCCTGGTGCTCGGCATCCGCACCCGGCCTGCGCGCAACCTCATCGCGCTCCTCCTGCTGATGTTCATGAGCGCAATCGCCTTCAACCTCATGCGCGGCAACGCCGTCGACTGCGGCTGCTTCGATGTCAGCGCTGCCAACCGGACCTGGGACGAGCGGATCCGCGACATGTGGCTAGTCATCCTCCGCGACGCCGGAATGCTGCTCATGGTCGCGCAGCTCTGGTGGGCGGAACGGGCGAATGCTGAACGTTCGAATGCTGAATGTTGAATGTTGAATGCTGAATGCTGAATGCTGAGTAAGGCAAGGGGCGGGGAAGTTCACCATTTCGTCCGCTCGCCAATCCCCGAATCATCCACAATTCACAATTTCACCGTCGCAATTCAGCATTCAGCATTCAACATTCAGCATTCTCCGGAGGACCGCATGCGTCTTCGAGCGATCGTGGTTTCGCTCCTGATGTTCGCCACAACTGTGCAGGCAGCTGATACCGATCTCGCGACCGTGACGAAGGACCAGAAGGTCCAGGGATTTCGCGTCGAGTCGGTTTACACGAACGACGGCGGCAAGCCGATCGGTGCACGGTTCATTCATTCGAATACCGGGTTCACGCTCGACCTGCTCCAGATCGAGTCGGTTCCGCAGGCCTACACCTGGGTGAACTCCTGGCCGGCTGGCGATCAGGGTGAGCCGCACACGCAGGAACATCTGCTGCTCGGCAAGGGAACGACCGGGCGGTCATTCGCCAGCCTCGACACGATGTGGCTGTCGACGTCGAGCGCCTTCACGCAGCAGTGGCGTACGAGCTACTTCTTCAACACCTCCGCCGGCGGAACCGTCTTCTTCGACCTGTTTTCCGCACAGCTGAATGCGATGCTCCATCCGAATTACTCCGACGAAGAGATCCGCCGTGAAGTGCGGAACTTCGGCGTCAGCGACAATCCGGACGGATCGCAGCGCCTCGAGGAAAAAGGGACCGTCTACAACGAGATGATGAGTTCCACCGGCAATCCCTACCGCCAGCTGTATCGCGCGGCCGGACAGCTGGTCTATGGCAGGACACATCCGCTGTCGTTCAACTCGGGCGGCGAGCCATCGGGCATCCGCACGATGAAACCGGAAGACATCCGCACCTTTCATCGCGACCACTATTACCTCGCCAACATGGGGACGATCGCAGCGTTCCCGAAGAGCGTAGCCATCGACGGGATTCTCGCGAAGATCGGTGGCGCGCTCGACCGGCTCGAGCCGAAGCCTTCCGGACGGATCGGGCAGGGTCGCGACGCCGCCCCTGAACCCTCGCCTTCGGCCGAAGGTTCGATCGCAGTCTATGAATATCCTCACAAGAACGACCAGCAGCCGAGTCCCGTCGCGGTGGTGTGGCCGGCCAGCCGGAACCTCGATGCCGCCGGCCAGGTACTCGCTGAACTGTTCTTCGACAACCTGGCTGGCGACCCAACCACGAATCTCTACAAGCTTTTCATCGACAGCCGGACCCGCAAGCTCGACATCGGCGCACGCTCGATCTTCACCGACGTCAGTTCGGACGAGGGCGGCAGCATCATGATCGGCTTCGCCGACGTAGCCAGTGCGAATCTCACCGACGCGAAGCTCCGGGAGATCCGCGCGGCAGTCACGGGGGAAATCGATCGCATCGCCGCGCTTCCGGACGACTCGCCTGAACTGAAAGAGTTCAACGATCGCATCCGGAGCCGTGTGATCGAGCGACGTCGCGACCTGATCCGCTTCGTCAATTCCCCTCCCGGATTCGGAGCCCGCAACACCCGCTCGACCTGGATGGACCAGCTGCTGCTCCTCGAACGGACTCCCGAGTTCACGAAGTCAGTCACGCTCGGACCGCAACTGGCCGCGGTGACGACGCTCCTCGGCAGCGGAAAGAACGTCTGGCGCGAACAGCTGGCGAAATGGAAGATCACGGGCGTGACCCCCTACGTCGCAGCCGCGAGGCCGAGCCCCACGCTGATCCAGCGTGAGGAAGCCGAACGCCTTCAGCGGATTCGCGAAGAAGAGGAACGCGTCGTCAAGTCGTACGGCTCCCCGGGCACGCGCGAGGCACTCCAGCGCTATCGCGCGGAGTACGACGCTGCATCGGCGAAGATCGAGGCAGACGCCAAAGGAATCCATCCGCCGGAATTCGTCAAGACGCCGCCGATGACGCTCGACGATGATCTCCTCTTTCAGGCCACGAAGCTCGGCACGATCCGCCTCGTCTCCTCACGCTTCGACAACATGACCAGCGCGACTCTCGGCGCGGCATTTCCAGTCTATCCAGTCGAGCACGACCAACTCCGCCTCCTCTCCCTGCTGCCCGTGCTCATGTCGCAGGTCGGCGTCATCGAGAACGGGAAGCCTGTCCCGTTCGAGGTCATGAGCGAACGCCTGCGCAACGAGATCCTTTCTCTCGATGCGTACTTCTCGACCAATCCGCGCACCGAACGGGTCGAGCTGACGGTGCGCGGATCCGGCATCGGGACCAGCGAGTTGCAGCGCGCCATCGAGTGGATGAAGCTCGTGACTCTCACTCCCGACTGGCGTCCGGAGAACCTCCCGCGCATTCGCGATGTCGTCGACCAGGCCACCTCGGGCCTCCGCAACACCATGCAGGGTTCGGAAGAGTCGTGGGTCCAGAATCCGGCAACTGCATATCGGATGCAGACCAACTCGGTGTTCCTTGCCGCCGACTCCTCGCTCACCCGGGCGCACAACGCCTTGCGCCTGCGCTGGCTCCTCAAGGAAGTGCCGCAGGGCGACCGGGAGTCGGTGACCAGTTTCACGACCCAGCTGTCCAGGGCGGCGACTCGCACGTCGCGCGCCGATCTGCGCACGCTGCTGTCAGCCTTGAGCGACTCGTCGACGGTCCCGCTGCCAGCGGGATCGCCTGCATCGCACCGCGCCACCGTTTCAGCGTTCGCCAGACTCTCGCCAACAGCCCGGAAGATCATGGTCGACTCCGCGAAGGACCTCGATCTCACCCTCAGCGAGATTCCGGACAGCAGTCTCGAACGTGACTGGAAATATCTCTGCGAGGCGTTGCGCGATGACCTGCTCACCTCCCCCGCAAAGGTCCTCGCCGATCTCGAAGGGTTGCGCAAGTACGTCGTAGGAACGGGACAGAGCCGCCTCTTTTTCGTTTCGTCGGGCGAAACACGCACCGCCGCCGATCCGGCAATCCGCGAATTCGCTTCGAAGATCGGTGGTGAACTGCGCGCCCAGGTCGGCACAGCCCGCCCGCAGTTCATCGCGAACCGGATGTCCGAGCGGGAAGGGAGCACCGCCGCCCCGAAGCTTTCGTATTCAGGTGGCGTTCCGGTCCAGGTCGGACTCGTCGCTCCGAACATGAAGGGGGGCGTGATCATCTCGTCCGTACCGTCCGTACAGTTCAGCGATTACAAGGACCGGGAGAAGCAGCTCGATTTTCTCGCCTCACGCCTCCACGCCGGCTATGGCGCACACGGCATTTTCCTCAAGACCATCGGAGCGGGTCTCGCCTACAGCAACGGGCTCCGGGCCACCATCTCCTCAGGGCGTTCCGGGTACTACGCCGAGCGGACTCCCGAACTTCCGCAGACGCTCCGCTTCGTCGTGAACGAACTCAGGACGGCCCCGCGTGATCCAAAGCTGGCCGACTACGCCATCGCCCAGGCGTTCGGCGAACTGCGGTCGGGAGCCTCGTACGAATCGCGCGCCGAAGGAATCGCCGCAGACCTTGCGGACGGTCAGTCGCCGGACCTGGTGCGTCGCTTCCGGCAGTCGATCCTCGAACTGCGCAACGATCCCGCTCTCGGCGACAAGCTGTTCGATCGCAAGGATCGCGTCTACGGTCTCGTTGTGCCTGGATACAACGTGAAGGGTGCGGAAGTTCCGGGAGCCATCTATTTCGCGATCGGTCCCGACAAGCAACTCGACCTGCTCGACCATTACCTCAAGACCACCGACGGCCCGGAGACCACCCTGCACAAACTCTATCCGCGCGACTTCTGGATGCCGTGACACCCAGAGAGAGGACGTGGCTCCGAAGCCGCGTCCTCTCGGAGATTTTCCTTCGGCACGACTTCCCACTGACAACGAACGGTGCGAGAGTAGCGCTACATTCGTGTCCACCTCAGGAGTTTCCATGAAATCCATCCGACTCGTGCTGGCCACCGCTGCGGTCGCCTTCTCCATCCCGACATTCGCCCAGCAGGCACCGTGGGACAGCGCGCCGTTCTCCGGGACACCGCAGCAGGTGCTCGCGGCGGCGGCGAAGGTCGCACCGCCAGACGCCGAGCTGGTCATCCTCCTCGAGGAATCGCGCTATCAGTTCGCGCCGGATGGAACGTCGACCAGCACCCACCGCCGCGTCTATCGGGTCGTCGCGCAGTCGGCGATCGAGGACTGGTCGACGGTCAGCAGTGTCTGGGCGCCGTGGTACGAAGATCGTCCGACGATCCAGGCGCGCGTCATCACACGCGACGGGACCGTTCATCAACTCGACGCCGCCGCGATCAGCGAGGCCCCGGCTCCCGAAGAATCGCTCGACATCTTCAGCGACAACCGCGTCATCCGCGCTCCCCTGCCGGCGGTGGCCGAGGGATCGGTCGTGGAACAAGTCATCACGCGCAAGCAGCGCAGCCCGATTCCCGGCGCGGGAATGGCTGATGCATTCGAGTTCGGAAGCTGGGTGCCGATTCAGAAGGCACGACTCGTCATCGACGCCCCGGCCGGATTGCCCATCAATGTAGAGAATCAGACCTCGCCGAAACTCGAAGCTGTGAAGAAGAGCGTGGACTCGCGCGAGATCTCGACGTGGGAGACCGGTCCGCTGGCTGCAATCGAATTTTTCGAGTGGAACCTCCCCACCGATCTGGCGCCCCGCCCGTACATCGCGTTCTCGACCGGAAAGTCCTGGCAGGATCTGGCTGCGAAGTTCGTGACGATCGTGGAACGACAGATCGCGGCGACTCCTCTCGCGGAGGAAGCAAAGCAGGCCGCAGGAAATGAAACGACGCGCGCCGGAAAGATCGCCGCGGTCCTCGCCTACGTCCAGAAGCACGTTCGTTACGCCGGAGTCGAACTCGGCGAAGGGTCCATCATCCCGCGCACACCCGGCAGCGTGCTGCAGAATCGCTACGGCGACTGCAAGGACAAGGCGACGCTCGTCGTCTCACTGCTTCGCGCCAACGGCATCCCCGCGAACGTCGTCCTGCTCCGCGCAGGAAACGACCTCGACGTGAATCCGCGGCTGCCCGGTCTCGGCCTGTTCAATCACGCCATCGTTCGCGTGACGGGAGTGCCGGAAGTCTGGATCGATCCGACCGACGAGTTCTCGCGCGCCGGCGAACTGCCCATCATGGATCAGGGACGCCATGTGCTCGTGGTGGACCCGAAGACGACGCAGCTCGTGACCACACCCGACACCGACGGTGCGGGGAACTACGTCCTCGAATCGCGCAGCGTCAAGCTGCTCGAGGAAGGGAAAGGCTCCATCGTCGAGACCTCGGAACCGCGCGGCGCGCAGGAATCAGCAATGCGCCGCTACTACGCCACATCGGAAAAGAAGGCCTATCGCGACGCGCTCGAAGAGTACGTAGAGCGCTACTACGGAGCGAAGAGTCTCAAGAATGTCGATGCCACCGACCCGCACGACCTGAGCAAACCGTTCCGCCTGACCGTGGAGGCCCTGGAGACGGTGCGCGCGCAGACCGGTGGCGGTGAAGCGGCGGTGGCGATCGTCGCTCCTTCGATTCTCGCCGATCTCCCCTACAGCCTCCGCAGCTGGGTCGATCCGGAGACGCTCGAAGGCGAAGAGAAGAAGAAAGCACTCGCGCGCCAGCGGACGCACGACTTCGTCTTCAAGCCATTCACCCGGGAGTGGCGCTACGACATCGCGGCCCCCGTCGGCTTCGTGCCACGTCCGCTGCCGGAGAACGAAACCCTGAAGCTCGGCACCACCACCATGATGCTGAAGTACGAGAACGCGCCCGGCAATGTCGTGCACGCGACGGTTCACTTCGACAGTGGCAAGGGCCGGCTCACTCCGGCCGAACTCCTGGCCACGCAGAAAGCGATCAGCGAGTTCGACAAGCGCGATGCGATCCTCATCGGCTTCGACCAGATCGGCCAGCTCGAGCTCAGTGCGGGCGACGTGGCGGGCGCATTGGTCGAATTCAGCCGCCTGCACGGACTTCACCCCACCGAGGCCCGGCATCAGGCCGACTTTGCACGCGCACTGCTGATCGGTGGAATGGGCGAGGCGGCGAGGCGTGAGATCGACCGTGCGGTCGCCATCGAGCCCGGGTACGCTCCGGGCCACCGGATGCGCGGGGCCATTCTCGAGCACGATCTTTTCGGTCGCCTCTACCACAAGGGCTTCGATCGTAAGGGATCTCTCGAGGCCTATCGCAAGGCGCGTGCGCTCGACCCGAAGAAGGTCGACTACCGGAAAGACATTGCCAACGGACTGACCGTCGGCGACAACGGCGTCCGCTTCAGCCGCGGAAGCGAACTCGATGCGGCGATCCAGGAGTACCGCAGCATCATCGACGAGCTGAAGGACAACTCGGTGGAGGGCGATCTCGTGCTGACCATGATCCGCTCCGAGCGCTTCAAGGAACTGCGCGAAATGGCGCCGAAGCTCGAAGACGAAAAGCGGCGGCACTTCGCACGGGTCATCACAGCTGCCGCGCTCGAAGGATCGGCCGCCGCCGTTCGGGAGGCATCCACACTCGAGGCCTCGGAACGCTCATCCACGCTCGGCGCCTCTGGCAGTCTCCTGCTGGCCATCCGTCGCTATCCGGTTGCAGCCGACCTGCTGGAAGCGGCGATGCAGGGCTCGCCCACCACCGAGCAGCGATCCCGCGTCGAGTCGATTCGCAAGACCAGCAGGGTCGAGGACCTTCCGCTCCCCGCAACGGATCCGCGTTCAGTCGTCACCCGCCTTACCTACTCGCTGATCGTCGACGAGACCAACCTCGCGAAGACCTCGAAGTTCTTCGCCGCGGACGAACAGAAGCTGATCGCAGGTATGGACAAGAATGAATCGTGGATCGCCGGCGGGGAATCGATCCTGGCCGCAGCGCGCGAGCAGTCGCTTCCGCTCGAGTTCTACGCCGACCTCGGCCTCTCCTCAGTGCAGTACAGCGTTGAGGGCGACGACGGCACCGGCTATCGGATCAAGACCCGCACGCCGGGCCAGCGGCAGAGTGAGGAGACGTTCTACGTCGTTCGCGAAAGCGATCGTTATGCCGTGAGTGCCAGCACGAAAGCACCAGGACTGATCGGCTGGAGCGTCCTCCGACTGCTCGACGCGAAACAGAATGACGCAGCACGGCTCTGGCTGAACTGGGCTCGCGACGCATACACCCCCGTCTCGGGCGACGACCCGGTCGCCGGGCTCCCCTTCACCCGGCTCTGGTCGAAGAACCGCTCCTCGGCAACAGAAAGCGAGATGCGGACTGCCGCCGCATCGCTGATGAGCCAGAAGGAACTTGCGACGTACTCCCTCCCGATCCTGGAGAAAGCCCTGGCGAGCGCGCCGGACGTGGCGTCACGCGAGCCGATCGAACTTTCGCTGGCGATGGTGCATCTCGATGCACGCGATGGAGACAAGCTCCTGCCGTTTGCCCAGGCCCTCACCACCCGCCACCCCGACTCCGCGGCCGCCTTTGCACTGTTCGTCAGTGCCTCTGCGATGGGGCGTCATCACACCGAGATCGAGGCCGCCGCTCGCGAACGGCTGACACGCCTGCCGAAAGATCCTGCGGCCATGCGCGCGCTCGGCGAAGCGTCGATGCTGCGCGGCGATTACAAAATGGCCTCCACGCGCTTCGAGGAAGTGCTCGCTGGATTCGAGCCGAGCGCCAACGACTACAACTCCGCCGCCTGGAACGCGCTCTTCTTCCCCGGCGCCGATATCAAGCACGCACTCGAGCAGGCACGTCAGGCCATCGAACTTTCCGGCAAGGCCTCCGCTCCCATGCACACGCTCGCCACCCTCTACGCCGAAACCGGCAAGAGCCTCGAGGCCCGTGAAGCACTCATCCAGAGCATGGACGTCGCAGGCCGCGACGAACCGGCCAGCCACGACTGGTACGTCCTCGGCCGCATCGCCGAAAACTACGGCGCGAAACAGGCAGCAATCGACGCCTACAAACGAGTCGAAAAACCGGAACGCCTCGACGCGTCCGACACGTACATTCTTGCGGAGCGAAGACTCAAGGCACTAGCGAGGAAGTAGAGCTCGCGAAAGAGGCTGGCGGGCGTCCCCGCCCGTCGTGCGCCGCAGCGCACTGCTCTCGTTCACCTCACGCGGCAGGAGCCAACGTCGTCGCGCTTTGCAAAAGGGCACTGGCCGGCTCGACGCCGTCCAGCACGGGCGAGACGCCTGGCGAGACGCCCGCGAGCCACCGGTTCAACGTGGTCATTCCTGACCCCTTAAACCCTACGGCTTCACCCATCCGTAGAAGTTCATCTTTCCACCATCGATCTTGATGATCGCCACTGGCTTGATCGGATCGCGATCGGGACCCATCGTGATCATGCCGGAGACGCCGTCATAGCTGGCTGTCTTCGCGATCTCGTCGCGGATCTTCTTCCGGTCGACCGAGCCGGCACGAGTCATTGCCTGCGCCAGGATCTTCATCGCGTCGTAGCCGAGTGCCGCGGTGGCCTCGGGGTTCTTGCCGGAGCGCTGCCTGATGGCTGTGACGAAATTCTGCACGACCGGTCGCGTATCGCCGACGAAATAGTGATCGGCAAAGTACGAGCCGTTGATCGACTTGCCGCCGATCTCGATGACCGTCGGTGAATCCCAGCCATCGCCGCCGATGAGCGGGATCTCGATTCCGAGTTCGCGGGCCTGGATGGCGATCTGCCCGACGTCGGTGTAGAAGCCCGGAATGAAGAGCGCCTGCGGCTTTGCCGCGCGGATCGCGGTGAGTTGCGGCCGGAAATCGGCATCGCCACCGCTGTAGGTCTGCGATCCCACGATGCGACCGCCACTCGCCACGAACTCCTTCTCGAAGAATTCGGCGAGACCAATCGAGTAATCGTTCTTCACGTCCTTGAGAATCGCGGCGTCAGTCAGTTTGAGTTCATTCCGGACGAATGCAGCCAGCGCCTTTCCCTGGTACGGGTCGGTGAAGCAGACGCGAAAGATGAAGTCTCCCTTCTTCGTCACGCTCGGATTCGTCGATGACGGCGAGATCATCGGAACGCCGTTCTGCTGAGCGATCGGAGCCGCTGCCAGCGACTGATTCGAGGAATTCTCCCCGATGATGGCGACGACGTTGTCGCTCGTGATGAGCTTCGTGACGACCGACGCCGCTTCTTCGGCCCGTCCCTGGTCATCCTCGGCCACGATCCGGATCTTCCGGCCGCCGATGCCTCCTGCAGCATTGATCTCGTCCGCGGCGAGCTTCACTCCAGCAACGGTCGAGCCGCCGAATGACGCCTCAGCCCCTGACAGCGCACCGTAGACGCCGATTGGAATATCGCCGGGCGCCGCTTCAATTTTCGGCTCCGGGCCGGGAGCGCACGCCACGACGGCGAGTGCGGCAGCAAGAAACAGTTTCTGCAGGTGTGTCACGGCTGATCCTCCGGTGGCGCAGACTGATCCCGGATTCTGCACCATCCGCGCTAGAATGCCGCCGCTTTCGTGACCGGTGCTGATTGCTTGCCCCCGGGCCCACAGCGAGCCATCCGCAACGACCATGAATCGAAAGGACTTCCAGCAATGAACGCCAACGATCTCCGCAAAGGCTACGTCATTCTCTTCGACGGCGACCTCTGTCGCGTCCTCGAGTCACGCCATCACACCCCGGGCAACCTGCGCGCCATGGTGCAGGCCAAGATGCGCAACCTCCGCACTGGAAACCAGTTCGAGCATCGCTTCCGTTCAGGAGACGTTTGCGAACAGGCTTACATCACCACCAGCGAGATGGAGTACCTCTACTCGGACGGCAGCGCACACCACTTCATGAACACCGTGACGTTCGAGCAGGTGGAGATCACCGAAGACGAACTCGGCGACGCCGCACCGTGGCTCTCGCCCGGGCTGAAGCTCCAGGTGCAGTTCTACGAAGAGAAGGCGATCGGAATCGAGTTGCCCAAGTCGATGAAGTTCAAGATCGCCGAGACGCAGCCGATGGTGAAAGGCTCGACGCAGTCCTCGTCGTACAAGCCAGCCATCCTCGAGAACGGCGTGACTGTCCAGGTTCCGCCGTTCGTCACCGAGGGCGAAGAGATCATCGTCGACCCGTCGGAGAACCGCTACCTCGAACGCGCCAAGTAAGCGCGACGCATGCGGGACACGAAGCCGCCCGCAATGGCCCTCGCACTCCGCTCGCGCAAACTTGCTATGATCCTCCTCCTCCATGACCGAAAAGAAGGGCTGGAAGTCGAGCGTCATCGGCTGGTTCGTCGTCCAGGATCCGTCCATGGCGGAGGCCGAGGAATCGACGGATGTCCACGCGCCGGGTGGAATGCGGGTAGAGGCATCTCCCCCGCTCGACGTGTTCGCCGAGGCGCCACCGCCTGCGCCTGGCGGAAACGTTCCGTTTGATCAAGTGTTTCAGGCCGCCGGCATCGGTGCAGAAGAGAGCGCTCGCGTGGCGAAGACGCTCGATCTGCTGGACTCACTCCCTGCGGAGACGGAAGAAACGGTCAAGAAGCAGATCGTTATGGCTTCCCTCAAGGCGTTCGGCGTCCCCATCGATCAGATCATCGAGGCCGGAGCGCGGGAACTTCAGGCGCTGGAGGCCTACATCCGCTCGGGCGGAGGCGACACCGAGCAGGTGATTGCGGATGCCGAGTTGCGGATCCGCCAGTTCGAGGAAGAGGTTGCAAACCTGCGGACGGTCATGCAGCAGCGGGTCGAAGAACAGAAGAGTGTCATCAAGACCTGCAACGCGAAGAAGCTCGAGATCCAGAGAGTGCTCGAGTTTTTCGGGCAGGAAGCCGTGGCCAAGGTCGTCCGTCAGTCACCGAAACTAAACGAGCCCGGCTAGGAGAACTTACATGGGTGTCATTTCACGTCTTTCCAATCTGTGGCGCGGATTTCTTTCACTCTGGATCGCCGACATCGAGAAGGAGCATCCCGAGATCGCTTACGAAAACGCGATCAACTCGATGGTCGGGAAATACGCGAAACTCAAGGGCGCCACCGCGGCCATCATCCGGCGCCGTGAGGACCTGGACGAGCGATACAAGACCGCAACCTCGGATCTGGCGCAGACTGAGGCCGAACTGAATACCGCTGTGGAGACCAGCCAGGACGATCTTGCGGTCGTCCTCATCCAGAAGAAGAACCAGCTCATGGCCTCCATCGCGGAGATGAAGACCGACATGGAATCGGCGCGCAGCGACGCGGACTCCGCCAAGGGGTCGCTGATGTCCGTGCAGACCGAGATCCGGAAGCTGAAGGCCGAGCGTGATTCCATGCTCGCCAGGATGCAGTCTGCGCAGGCCAGGATGAAGATCCAGGAGCAGCTCGACGGCCTTTCCGTGGATGAGGAAGTGAAAGCGCTCGACAACGTGCGCACTCACATCAAGAACACCATCGCCGAAGCAAACCTGACGAAAGAGCTCTCCGACTCTTCCCTCGATTCGCGGCTGGCCGGACTTCGCAATCAGGTCGGCGACGTCCAGGCGAAGCAGGAACTCGCAGAGATGAAGGCCCGCAAAGCCGCAAAGCAGGCGCAGCAGGGTCAGAAGACGATGTAACTCAACTCCACGTCATCCTGGCCAATGAACCGCTCTGAAGTCGCGGCGTTCATGCCGGTCATTTCGAAGGAGCCGCGTGCAAGCTGTCTCCCTTCTCCCTTCGGGAGAAGGTGGCGCCGTGCGCCGGATGAGGGGGCGCGCGAACGCAAGTTGGATCCCTCGCGATTATTTCTGAGTCCCGTGGAGTCCTCAGTTCTGACAGAGGCTAACCGCGCATTGCACCGTCTCCGCACGTACCACCGCGTCGACAATCTACATTCGCGCGCCCCTCATCCGGCGCTGCGGCGCCACCTTCTCCCACGGGGAGAAGGAAGATAGGAGTGCCCTCGGAGCGCGAGAGCCTATGGTCGTGAACCCGCATGAATACTGGCAGCCAATGAACCGCGCTGAAGTCGCGGCGTTCATGCACAATGCCGGTCATTTCGAAGCAGCCGCGTGCAAGTGATCTCCCTTTCCCCCGCGGGAGAAAAGAGATCACCTGCGGCTTCGCCGCAAATCACATGGTTCATGGGAAGAGCGTAGCGTTCCTTGCGCAGCCTCAGTTCAGTGCCACCTCAGACTGCACGCCGCCCCGGGATCCGCGGAAAGAGCTCCGCGGCCTTGCGACTGACCGACGCCAGCACTGCTTTCGCAGCGTCCGCGCCAGACTGCGCGCCGCCGTTCATGAAACCCTGAAAGTCGACGCTCGTGTGCTCGCCTGCGAAATGCAGGTTGCCGACCGACTCCCCTTCCGCGCCTCCGAATGCAGTCCACTGTCCCGGCTTGTAGCAGGCGTAGGAACCCTTGACGAACGGATTGGTCGGCCAGTGAATCCGCGAGACCTTGCCATTGAGTTTCGCCGTCGATCCGGGGTACGCCTTTTCGAAACCGGGGAGATAGCGCTGCAACGCCTCTTTCGCAGTTCCGCGGCCACACTCGACACCGCGCGCTCCGCCTGAATAGAAGGTGATGCCGCTGGCCGTTCCAGGCTGAAGTGCAGCGTTGTCCCAGCAGAGCTGGAAGGGCTCGTCCGTGAGCGTGTTGCCGCCATACCCCAGGCTCCGCCATTTGCGACTGCTGAATCCGGCGAGAACCTTCGCGTTGGTCCCGTAGCCGAGTTCCATGATCGCCCGGCGCTTGACTGCGGGAAGCGGAACGCGGATGTCGACCTCGCGCAGCATCGTGAAGGGAAGTGCCAGCACGACGCTGTCGAACGTCTGATCGACCGACTTGCCTCCGGCATCGAAGGTCAGGACGTATCCCGCTCCCTTCGCCGTCAGCGCAATGAGCCGATGCCGCATCTGAATCACACCATCGAGACGTTTGGCGAGTTCGTCGACGACCCTCTGGTTCCCGCCTTTCACGGTGTAGCGTTCATCGCTGTCGCCGAAGATCTCGAACCCCGAGTCGGTATCGGTGCCGATCATCAAAATCAGGTTGAGTGCGGACTGCTCGTCGGCGTCGAGGCCGTACTCAGTCACGTACGCGACCTCGAGAAGATCGCGAATCCAGCCACGCGCGCCGATGACATCGAGATACTCTGCGATGGAAGTGCGGTCGAGCTTCTGCCCGTTCCCATGGTCCCGGTAATTGACCTCTTCGCCGAGCGAGTCGTAGTCGGCAGCGATCTTCTTCGCCAGCGGGATGAACTCGCGGATCACCTGCGCTTCAGTGCGGTGCGCTCCATTGAAGAAAAACGCCTCGTCCTTCACGCCAGGGAGATCCTTGAAATCCCACAGGCCGAGTTTGAACTCGCGCACCAGGGCCAGCATCTCCTCGTGATTGCTGTCGATGAACTCCCCGCCCATTTCCGTCGTTAGACCCGGCGCGACGAGGTCCTTCGCCGTGAACATTCGGCCACCGCTGCGACCGGCGGCCTCGAACACGCTGACGGGAACGCCCGCTTTGCGCAGCTTGTAGGCGCAGTTGAGACCGGCCACCCCCGCTCCGACGATCGCCGTGCGTGGACGCGAAGATCCCTCGGCCGCAAATGCGGTGAAGAGGTCCGGCACGACCAGCATCGATCCCGCCGCCGCGGCCGAAGCCTTGAGGAACGTGCGTCGGGAAGGTTCGAAATCCTTTTCTGCAACCCGTCCGAGCAGATCGTCGAGCGGTGGCGAGCCCGGACCGGATGCTTTCGCGGCCAGTCTCAGCGAGCGGCGGACCAGCGAGAAGAGTGGAGTACGCGCCATGATTCTTGCTCCTCGATTCGTTTCTCGTCGGTTACGGAAGGATCAGGACGAGGCCGGGATAGATGACGTTCGGATCGGCGACCCGGTCGGAGTTGAGCCGCCAGATCTCATCCCACCGCTGGGCATCTCCGAGATACTGCTTCGCGATCCGGCTGAGCGTGTCGATGTCACGCACCGTGTGCGTTCTCTTTCCGGCCACCGGTTTCATGAAGGCTTCGGACGTGCTCGACAGGTACTGTTTCATCAGGCGCGGATAGTCGGCCGACTCCTTGATGGTGTCGAGGGACTGGTTGATCTCGTAGATCAGATCGTAATTCTTGGCCGGGACGCCAACCGCGTACTTCGATTTGTTCAGGTTGTATTTGACGATGACCGTCTGCGGGTGCTCCTTGCTCTCCACTGCAGCGAAGGGATAGTCGTAGATGAGTGCATC
>JBKJVD010000179.1:0-25004 GCA_046590585.1 Thermoanaerobaculia bacterium
GAACGCCTGGCGTTGTCCGTCCGTCGGATTCCGCACCTCGGCGAATGCGTCGCGATAAATGCTGCCGACTCTCGTGAGGTTGTGTTCGCGCAGCGAGATCAGGACTTCGCGCAGCCCATCACCTTCCGAAGATGCGTCCGGCCGGCCAGCCTCGCGCTCGAGTAGCGAGAGGGCGCTGCGCAACGGGTCGGGTTCTTCGCGAGGTGCGGCAGGCGGTGGTGGCGGCGGAGGCGGTGGCATTGTGTTGACCGGAGCATTCATGGGGCGGCTTTCAGCGAGCGCCGTTGGAGAACTCATGTCTACCGAGCCCGGGATTTCCTTGAGCTGCGGCGCGAACTTGCCCATCATCAGGAACAGCTCCTTCTCGTTCGAGAAATTGCCGACCAGCCGGGCGGTGCGCGAGAGTTCGAGCTGCTCGGACTCCTGAAGCATGATGAAAGCCTTCGCGCGATCCTCGAGGGCGATGCGCTTCGCGTGAACGCGCCACGCCGTGAGTGTGCCCTGGACGAAGCAGGCCTGGGCCGCACGAACGCTCACTGCTTCCACAGTCACGTTCTCTTCGATCCGGATCGAGCCGTTGGTCGATTCGAGTTCCGAGTAGACGCCCGAGTTCTGGATGACCAGATTCCCCGGGGTCTTGATGGAAAGCTGACCGTTGGCGTTGACCTTGATTTCGGTCCCACGCGGAATGATCATCGTGGGGAAATTTGGTTGGTCCGTTGCTGCGCTCATGACACCCTCCTCCTCCCGACAAACGCCGAGGGCAGCGGATCGAAATCTTTGTAATCCTTCGACGTACGCGCCTTCATCAGCAGCGCTGCTTCGTTGTTCCACTGGTAGTTGAGAATGTAGATGCGGGGATCGATTGGAACGTGTTTTCCGGGAGCCTCGATGTCGCTTCGCACCTCGTAATGGAGGTGGGAGTTCGTGGACCACCCGGTCGAGCCGACGGTCGCGATGACCTCGCCCTGCCGTACGGCCTGACCAGCCGTGACACGCGTTTCGTCGCAATGCGCGTAAATCGTGATGAACCGATCGGCATGATTGACCACGACGACGTTTCCGAAGCGCCACCACGCGACGCTCTGCGCGATCGGGAAACGGCCTGCGAACGTCACCACTCCGTCGGCGGTCGCGAAGACGCTCGTTCCACGCGGGGCGGAAAGATCGAGGCCTTTGTGGAAATCAGCCGAGCGGGTGAATGGCGAAATCCGGCGCCCGAAGGGAGAGGTCAGCACGAACTCGTTCGAGGGAAGCGGAAGGATCGACGGGGTGTGGAGCACGATCTCGCGGTTCGCCTGCTCGTAGGCAGCCAGCAGTGCGAGTTGCTGCTCGAGGCGGTGCATTGCAGTCTTGAGGGCCAGTTCGCGACGGCGCGCGTGGTTGAGGCGTTCGGCCGGGTTCAGAGGGATCATGCCGGCGGACGTGGTCAGACCGCCCTGGCCGAGGCCGCGTTCCAGCCCGTAGATCGTGATCAGCTTCTCGACCCGGATGGCCTGATGCTCGAGGCTTTTCTCCAGCGAGGACATCTGCGCGACGTTTTCGGCGAGACGCGCACGCTGGATATCGCGCTCGTCGCGCATCATGCTCAGGAAATTGCTCTTGTAGACACGCCGGATGACCGTGGGCGCCGCCGCCATCGAGCCGAGGAGACCCGCCAGAAGCAGGCCCATGGCGATGATTCCAAGCACGACACGGCGGCGATCGAAGAAAAGGTATCGAACGCGTCGGCGGATATCGCTCGGATGGATCTGAATCTCGATCATGGCGAACCCCTGCCGGACTGGCGGGCCGATGAGTTTAGCACACGGAACGGTGCACACAGGTCAGGCCGCGAATCCGGATCAGCCGCGTTCTTCCCGGTCGAGTGGAACCGCTGGAGTCCGGACGAGCCGCTTGAGCAACATCGGGATCGTCACGAGCGCCACCATCAGCGCAGCCACCGTGAACATCCTCTTCAACGCATCGCCTTCCGTCATCGTCCCGTTGAACAGCGCATCAGAGCAATAGGCGACCACATAGTTCGAGGGCGCAAGCCCGAGGGCCGTCGCGCCAACGAAGGTCATGAAGCGCACTCCTGCCACGCCTGCCCCATAGTTGAGGATCGCGAAGGGAAAGAGAGGCACGAGTCGCAGAATCAGCAGCGAACCGAAACGCGCATTCTTCACCTGAGCCTCGACCGTGCGCCCGACTTTCCCGAACTTGCTGAGCAGTCCCTCTCCGACGAATCGACCTACCCAGAACGATGCCGATGCGCCCAGGAGCCCGCCGATCAGCGCGTAGGTCCCGCCGAGTTTCCATCCCCAGATGAAGCCGGCTGCAAGGATGAACACACTGGCGGGCACCGCGAATACGCAACTGACCGCGTAGATCGCGATGAACAGCGCCGGGCCGTACCAGAGGCCGCGCAACTGACCGACCAGGTCACGGATGTGATCGCGCGTGAGGTAACCGCGAAGCGGCGTGAAGTAGATCACCGCGATTACGGAGATCAGGACGGCGACGACGGCGATCCGGAGAAGGGCTTTCCGGTTCAAGGACGCCCGCCGATGGAGACGATCTCGCCTGCCTCACCCTGCGTCGTCAGCGAATACGTTCGCAGGACGGCCGCGAGCGCGGTGCGGCATGGAACTGATTCGAACAGGAACGTCGCCCTTCCCTCCACACCAGGATCGAGCACGAGGTTCCGGATTCCACACTGCAGCCGCAGGACGTCGAGGACCTCGTGAACGTCGGCGTCCTTCACGTCGAGATCTACCCTTGGTTCCGCACGACCGTCGATCGTCCCGCCGCCTCCTCGGATCGAGTAGCCCCGTCCCGCCGCTGCAGCGAGATAGCGAACGAGTTCGGTGGCACTTCCGTCGCGCACGCGCAGCGAAACGACCTGTTGCGGATTCTCCGTCACTCGGATCGCGAGTCCGGTGCGGCGCTGCAGCCCGGCAGCCACCCGGCCCAGCGTCTCATGCCGGACGTCGAGGGAGTAACGCACCACCCCCCGCGATCGCCACGAGTCAATCGAAAGCGAGGCCCCGACGGCCGGCGCGCCGACGAGGCCCGCAGCCGCGATGAAGACAAGCGCACGGATCATGCGGGATCGAACAGGCCATCGCGACGCGATCTTCCTCGCGGGCGTCGCGAGGCTGGTCAGTGGTAACTCTCGACGATCATGGAGATCCCCTGCCCGCCTCCGATGCATGCGGAGGCCATTCCGTATCGCCCCTTCCTGCGTCGAAGTTCGTAGAGCAGCGTGATGAGCAGGCGCGTCCCCGAAGCTGCCAGCGGATGACCGAGCGCGATCGCACCGCCATTGACATTCAGCTTCTCCGGATCGATCCCCAGTTCCTTCGCCACCGCCAGCGTCTGTGCGGCGAAGGCTTCGTTGACCTCGATGAGGTCGAGATCGCCGAGCTTCATTCCGGCGCGCTTGAGCGCCATCTGAGTCGCGGCAACGGGACCGATTCCCATCACTTCGGGATCACAACCGGTGATTCCCCATGAAACGATGCGGCCGAGCGGCGTCTTTCCCTTCTCTTTGGCCCGGTCGGCACTGGTGACGACCACCATGGCGGCACCGTCGACGATGCCGCTGGCGTTGCCGGCCGTGACGAAACCATCCTTGGCGAACGCCGGTCGAAGTTTTGCCAGGCCTTCCATCGTCGTGTCGGCGCGGATGTGATCGTCCTCGCCGAACATTTCTCCCTTGCGACCGACAGGGACGCCGACGATTTCTTCCTCGAGCTTGTCGATCGAAGCCACTGCGCGCTGTTGGCTGCGCAGTGCGAACTCGTCCTGCGTTTCACGCGAAATCTCGTATTTACGCGCCAGATTTTCTGCGGTCTGCGCCATGTAAAGCCCGCAATAGGAATCGAAAAGCGCGACCATGAGCGAATCCTCTAGCGCGCCCTGTCCGAGCTTGAAACCTTTTCTCGCGCCGCGAAGGACATGCGGAGCCTGGGACATGTTCTCCATGCCGCCGGCGAGCACGACGGTCGCCTCGTCGAGCATGATCTGTTCAGCCGCGTTGACGACGGACTGGATCCCGGAACCGCACAGGCGGTTCACTGTCAGAGCCGGAACCTGCTTCGGCACGCCGGCCTTGAGGCCAACATGACGGGCGCCGTAGATCGCGTCACCCGAGGTCTGGAGCGCGTTCCCCACGATGACATGCTCGATCTCTTCCGCAGCAAAACCGCTCCGCGACAGCGCCTCTTTTGCGGCGATCACGGCCAGGTCGATGGCGCTGATGTCGCTGAAGTGTCCGTTGTACTCCGCCATGGGCGTGCGCGCCCCGTCGACAATCACGATTTCTTTCATCTTTTCTCCGAGGACCAGACTCGATACTGACGGCTGCAGGAACGTGCCGGATCTCGCCGGCATTCTCGCGCCGGTGCATCATTCCTCAAGCGTCGCGGCGGTTCAACAGGAGAACCGCTCCGATGCCGAGAAGTTCTGCCGCGGTGATCCAGATGGTTCCCTCGAGACCGAACGCTCCCCCCGCGACGGCCGGATTTCCCACCGGCATCGTGATGAACAGGGAACGCTCGGAGAGGAAACCGCTCACTGCGTAGCCGAGGACCGGCCCGCTCATAAGGTTCCAGGCGAGATGCAGGCCGATCGGCATCCACAGCCTCCGCCGCCACTCATACGCGAGCGCGAGCAACACGCCACCCAGCATGAGGTTCAGGATCCCGAGCGGCGTCAGGCCCGTGTTTCCTGCATGGAGCGCTGCGAACACGATGCTGGTGAGCGCGATGGCAGCACCGCGGCGCCACGTTCGAATCTTCTGGTAGATGTAGCCGCGGAACAGCAGTTCCTCGTGCACCGCTGCCGGAAGATAGACCGCGCCAAGTTCCATCCACGGAAATCCATCCCCTCGAACTCGAGGTGCAGTCACGAACAGGCGAAGCAGAAAGTCGGTGGTCAGGATGAGCAGTGCGCCGAACGCGGTGCCCAGGAGCAACTCGCTCCAGCCTCGCGCGAAGGGCGCCTCGAATCCGAGAGCCCACCGGCCTCGCTCGATGAGCGCGATCGTAGCGACTGTGGCGACTGTGGCGCTGATCAAACCGACCCACTGCATCAGAGGGACGACGTTCCGGATCAGAAAAAACGTGGCAAGATAGACCGATCCGAACAGTAGGACCGGAGCAACAATGCGGTCGGCCACCGCAAGAAGGGCCAGCAGCGCCCGAGGTGATGATTGAGCACGAGGACCGTGGATGTCTCGACCCTGCTCCTGCGCATCGTTGCGGGATTGATCTTCATTCCCCATGGCTATTCGAAGGTCTTCTCGGAAGGCGGGGTGGCGGCGTTCGCAGCGGACATGCCGGCTTACGGGATTCCGGCCTCACTCGGCTATGTCGCAGCTTACAGTGAACTTGCTGGCGGAGCTCTGCTGATCGTCGGACTCCTCACCCGCCTCGACGCCTTGCTGCTGGCGTCGACCATGGGAGTGGCTGCGTTCGTCGTGCTCCTGCCTGACGCCCTGCTGGAAGCACCAAAGGGCGGACTCCCGCGGCTGTTCGCTGTTCTACGCGCGATCGAACTTCCTCTTTCGATGTTCGGATTGACGGCAGCGATCGCGCTCCTCGGCGCGGGTCGCTACTCGGTCGACCATCTTGCGGGAACCGAATCGCGGATCTCGCAGATGCTCCACAAAAAGAAAGCGGCGACCGAAGTCGCCGCTGATTGATCGCATCTGTTGTGTTTCTGATCCGGAAATTACAAACCCGGGTCTTCGACGATGATTCCGATGTTCCTGGCGCCGCTCATCCGTGCAAGATCGAGAAATCGGAGCGTGGCGTCGTAGTCGACCTCGCGGCCGCCCGCAAAGAAGACCATCTTGCTGGTGTTGCCCTTCATCACTTCGCGGATGCGGCTCGGGAACTGCTCGATCGTCATCTCTTCCTTGTTGATGAAGACACGGTTGTTCACGTAGAGCCGCAGGATGATCTGGTCCTGAACCGCGGACGGAGGGAGATTCGGCGGCGCCTTCGGTGGAACCTTGACGAGGTAACCCATCTGGATGACCGGTGTCAGGACCATGAAGATGATCAGCAGAACGAGAACAACGTCCACGAGGGGCGTGATGTTGATATCGGATTTGGTGGTACCACTTCCACTGACTTGCATGTGAGTTAGGACCCCTGCTGTGCGGCTTTCTTCGGCTGCGCGATCAGGCCTACATCGTTGAATCCGACCTCGCGGCAAGCCTTCAACACATCGATGACCGAACCGTACTTCGTCAGCTTGTCACCCTTGACGGCGATCTCCCGATCGGGAGTCTTGGTGTGGATCGCTTCGAGTTGAGCCTGGACCTGGTCAGCACGGACCACGTTCGAACCGACGTAGACGCTACCGTCGGCCTTGACGGAGATCTGAAGCTGTTTCTCGGTGTCCGGGGTCTTCTCGGGATCTTCGACCACGGGAAGATTGACCGGCACACCCTTCTGAAGCATGGGCATGACGACCATGAAGATGATCAGCAGCACGAGGCAGACATCGACGAGCGGAGTGACGTTGATGTCCGCGTTCAGTGGTGCTGGCTGCAGCTTTGCGAGTGAGCTACCCGACAATCTTTTCATTGCCGACTCCCGCTTCCTTCATGAAGTAAATCGCCATCTCCGAGCCGGAGTTGGACATCTCCACGGTGAAACGATCGATTCGGTTCTGGAAGTAGTTGTATGCCCAGACGGCCGGAATTGCGACGAGGAGACCACCAGCGGTCGTGATGAGCGCTTCTGCGATACCGGCAGAAACCGAGGCGATACCACCACCCGACTTGGCCATGCCCTCGAACGCGCGGATGATTCCCATGACGGTACCGAACAGACCGACGAAGGGAGCCGTGGCGCCGATCGTGGCGAGAACGCCGAGGTTCTCCTTGAGTTCGGCGATCGTGATCATCGCGGTGCGATCCATTCCCTGGCGTGCTGCCTCAACGGCGAGTTCCGGGTCGGTGTTCCGCTTGTCGCGGCGCGACGCTTCGAACTCGAGCAGACCGGCGGCGATGACTTTCGCCAGGTGGCTCTGCTTGTATTTCTTGGTCACTTCGATGGCCTGAGCGTATTCGCTCTTGGTGAGCAGGTTCGAAAGCGCTCCGAGAAGCTTGAGTGACTGGTTCTTGGCGGCGCGGAAAACCATGAAGCGCTCAACCATGACCCAGAGGGAGTAGACCGACATCACGACCATGAGCAGCGCGACGCTCTTGCCTACGATCCCCATTGAATTCCAAAGTCCCACCGGCGACATATCCATTTGCTAAACCCTCCTGGCGATTCCGGCGGATCAGGCCGGACCGTTGTTTTAATTCAATTTGAAGTTGACCGTGAGATTAAAGATGACGTCGACCGGCTGTCCATTGAGCGTCCCGGGACGGAACTTCCATTTGCGTACTGCTTCGACTGCTGCCTGGTCGAGACCGAAGGGCAACGGTTTGAGGACCTTCACGTTCGTGACGTTGCCGTTGCGATCGATGATGCACTCTACGATCACGATGCCGGCGATGCGGGCCTTACGGGCCACTTCCGGGTAGACAGGATCGACGCGGGAAATGGCGACTGGCGGCTTGACGTCGCCACCGACCCGCATCGGGCCGGCTACGGGAGCGTCGGAAACAATTCCGCCGACGACTCCACCGACGACTCCACCGAGAACACCACCTTCGACTCCGCCTTCGACTCCGCCTTCGACTCCGGCATCGACCGCAGCTGCAGTCTCGACCGGGACGACTTTGTCGGGCACGACCGTGGGGGCCATGTTCTCGACGTCGCGCGGAACTTCGACCGGCTTGATCTCAGGCGTCTTGGTTGCCGCAGCCTTCGGCGGCGGTGGTGGTGGTGGTGGCGGCGGTGGGGCGGCAGCCACGGAATACTGCGCAACCTGCGCAGGAGAGTTGGCGGGGAAGTCGACGTTCCATACGGCTCCGAAGATCGCGCCGACGATGACGATCAGGTGAAGACCGATCGACACGGGGAGCGTCAGGAACTTCTGAAGTCCGACTTTATGCTTCTTCGACTCGACGACTGTAGTTTCGAACACGGTTCAGAAGCTCCGTTAGCTCTTCTGCTGAGCTTTCTTCTTCTTGATGATCTCGATGGCACGGCCGCGAATTTCATTCGCCTGAGCGATGAGTTCCTGCTGCTTGATCGGATCGATTTCGATGAGAGCCTGCTGCCGGTAAAGGAGATTCAGGTAGGCCATCGACTCGGAATAGTCGGGCTTCATCTGAATCGCCTTCTGCAGTGCAGCTTTCCCCTTCTCGATGATCGCCAGGCGGTCGGCAACCAGCTCGGGGGGATTCTTCGAGACCTTCTCGTAGCAGACCACTCCATACACGTAGAGTGCTTCAGGATTCCTGGAATCGAGGAGCGTGATCTTCTCGTACCAGTTGAGCGACTCGTTGAAGTTGCCCTGCTTGGAGTAGAGAGTCGCGATCGAACGAACGGAATCGAGGTCGCCCGGGTTGCGCGCCAGCTGCTCGCGGAAGAAGTTGATCGCTTCCGTCGTCCGTTCCGCGTTCAGGTACAGATTGATCAGCGCCTCTCGCGCGATCCGATCGTCGGGCCGCTTCTTGAGGTACTTGAGCAGCGAGTTGATCGCTGCGCCTGCCACCCTCTGGTTCGCGGCCGATTTGTCTTCTGGGACATACGTGCCGATCATCGAGTAGCCAATCATCCGATCGAGTTCTGGAAACCCGTTCGGGTCGATCCGCTGTGCCTTCTGGTAGCCGGCGAGAGCGGTTTTGTATTCCTCTTTCGAATAGGCATCGTTCGCATCCTTGATCGCCATCCGAGACTGGATCTGCTGGCAGCCAGTGAGGGATGCGACGGAGATAGCGAGTGCCGCGAGAAGGCACAACTTCGTTTTCATGTAGTTCCGAACTCCCCGGTGAGTAATCGCAGAGCTGATGTGCCGAGCGAAAGGCCCGCCCGCTTCAGGCAATGGTGAGCGAATATACAGATGGGGGTTACGAGCGTCAAGCAGATCGGAGCCACTCGAAACCGAAAGTTTTCGCCGACCCTCCAAAGGCGGAAATCGCACCGCGCCAGAGAGTTCCACGAAATCATCGAAGTCGGCCGCATATCGGTTTGACACTTGTGCGCTGCAGAACGAAACCGTACTTCAATAACCGGGCCGGAACTCGGCCGTCAGCAGACTGATGGTCTCCCACAACTCTGGAAAGAACGGCTCTTTCGTCCCCGACTCGAGCTGGGCCGCCGGAACTCCCTTCAGCGACATGACCTTCGACCCGATCACCCGGAATGCAAGACGCATGTGCGTGTGCCTCCACTTCATGAACGCAGCGTCGTAATCGAGCATCGCCTGCACGAGCCGGAACAGGTCGTACTCCCCTCTCGGGTTCCGCTCGATCTCGAGGGGAGTCAGTCCCCGCGACGCGAGCAGGGACTGAAACGGCGCCCAGATCATCTGTCCCGAACCAAGCAGGCGGTTGAACCCAGGAGACTCCTGCCCGCTACCCTTCCCCAGCGAGGTCGTGCGCAGCACGTGGTAATCCGCGGGAGCCATCGTCTCGAGAATGACGATCTGCTCCCGCAGGAGGTCGAGAATCAGGCGGCACCGGCTCAATTGGTCGGCCGCCAGCTGCGGCTGCCCGTCCTGGATGGCAGTCACCGCCCGCCCCACTTCGTATTCGATGTGCGCAAGCCAGAGTTCCGCGGTCTGATGCGTAACCAGAAACAGCGCTTCCTCGGGGTTCGACAGCCGGTCCGCGGGTTTGCGGAGAGCGAGCAGTTCCTCGACCCTCACGTAGCGCTCGTAGTCGGTGTTGCCTCGACCTTCGAGGATGGGACCCGTGTGTGACATCAGAGACTCCAGGCTGCCCGTCCATGCGGGAGCGTCGAAAATGAATGGGTGGATTCCTGCGAACCTGAGTGGCGCGCGCCGCCTGGTCGATTCAGACGAGTTCGAGGATGTGTCCCATCTTGGTCTTTTTCGCCTCGAGATACTTCCGCGTGGTCTGGGACGGGGCGATCTCGAGCGGAACCCGCTCGACGATCTCGAGGCCGAAGCCCTCAATGGCAACATACTTCGCCGGATTGTTGGTGAGCAGGCGAATCCGTCGCACGCCCAGGTCGCGCAGAATCTGCGAGCCGGTGCCGTATTCGCGGATGTCGGGAGCGAAGCCGAGCTTTTCGTTTGCTTCGATGGTGTCGTCGCCAGCGTCCTGCAGTTCGTACGCCCGCAGCTTGTTGACCAGCCCGATCCCGCGCCCTTCCTGCAGAAGGTAGAGCACCACGCCCTTCCCTTCCTTCGCCACCAGTTCGAACGCCTTCACCAGCTGATCACCACAGTCGCAACGCAGGGAATGCAGCACGTCACCGGTCAGGCAGGACGAGTGGACGCGAACCAGCACTTCGTCGCTCTCGGAGATTTCGCCCATGACGAGAGCGATGTGCTCCTCACCCGTGATGTCACTCTTATAGGCGTGCACGCGAAACTCGCCGAACTCGGTCGGCAGCTTCGGGGCAGCGAGACAGTGAACGTGTTTCTCGGTCTGCATCCGGTGCTTGATGATGTCGGCAACGGAGATGATCTTGAGCCCGTGTTTTTCCGCGAACTCACGCAGGTCGGGAAGCCGAGCCATGGTGCCGTCTTCATTCATGATCTCGCAGATCACCGCCGACGGATTCATGCCGGCGAGCATGGCGAGATCCACGGAGGCCTCGGTCTGGCCGGCGCGCTTGAGCACGCCTCCCTTGCGCGCGCGGAGCGGAAAGACATGCCCGGGGCGCGCGAGATCGTGGGGTTTGCTTTTGGAATCGATGGCGACGCGAACCGTCTCTGCCCGGTCGTGAGCCGAAATGCCGGTCGTCACACGCGCGCGCGCCTCGATCGAAACGGTGAAGGCCGTTCCATAAGAAGAGGTGTTGTTCTCCACCATCAGAGGAAGATCGAGTTCGGCGCAGCGCTCTTCCGTGAGCGCGAGGCAGATGAGGCCCCGGCCGAACTTCGCCATGAAGTTGATGATTTCCGGCGTGACACGCTCGGCAGCGATGCAGAGGTCGCCCTCATTCTCGCGATCCTCGTCATCGACGATGATCACGCACTCGCCGCGGCGATAAAGCTCGACGGCCTGTTCAATGCTGGCGAACGGCATGGCTGGTTTCCTCGGATGACGACTGCCTGGCCGCGGCGTCCTGATCGATCGCCGCGGCCGGGCACGGTGGATTACTTGGCGGGTGCCGGAGTCGATGCCACAAGCGTGAGCGGCTGCTCGACGGTGTAATTGAGCTTCTTGACCTGGTCGTAAACCTTCAGACGAAGCGTGTACGGACCGGCCGGCAGTGCGTTCTTCATCTCGCCCAGAGGAATGCTGCCGATCAGTGCGTACTGACCGGCTCCGCTGGCGCCGCTCAGGGGCAACGGCGACGCATCGCTGAGTGGCGCAGAGATGGTGTTGCCTGGAGTCTTTCCCTTCCCTGCGCCGGCGAGTTCGAGCTTGATCTGCACCTTCGGAAGCGAGGTGGCGTCGTCGATTCCGGGGTTGAAGATCTCGACGAAATAGCTGATCTCTTCACGATTCCCGAAGATGTGATCGCCCTTCGGGACCATCTTGAGCTTCCCGAATGCGTAGGCGGCTCCCGAAACAGCGGCCTTCTCGGTCTCATGCATGTCGCCTGAAAGAACCAGGCGCGAAACCCCGATGGTGTCCTTGTTGTAGTCCTTCACATCCATGGCGGACGACGACATCACAACGGGCTTGCCGTCCGCTCCGGAGAGACCGAGCGTCGCCTTGTAGGCACCGGGCTTGAGCTTGATGGCCTTATCGAAGTAGAGGTTCCCTGCGGAGGTAGACAGAGTGGCCGGCTCCTCGAACATCAGCACGGACGTTCCGCTGGAATCCTCGATGCTGCCGAAGAAGGTCGTTACCGCTTCCGCCGTGAGGCCGGCCGACTTCGGAATGTAGAGCTGCACCGGGATGTAGGCATCCCCGGTCGGCGTGACCAGTTCCGTATACGTGATCACGCCGCTCTTGTACGGGTTCTGTTTCGCGGCTTTGAATTCGCCGATTGCGCTTCGAAGCGAATCCGTCTTGATCGTGCCCGTGCTATCCACGGTGGCAACCGCGGCCGTCGGCAAGGCAGGGCGCGCCGGAGCCGGTGAAGCCGCCGCAGCCTTCGGGGCCTCGGTCAGCGAAGCATTTTTGATCGCAGCCTGCGCTGCCTTTGTTGCCGTAGCCGCCGCTTCCCGTCCGCCACGCTCGACGGACCAGTCGCCATTGTTGTAACGGTCGATGAATGCGATTTCGAGATTGCCCTTACCGGTTTCGAACCCGGCCTTTCCCTTCTCGTAGGTCCACACCTGACGCGGCGTGAACGCAGCCGGGCCGCCCGACGCTTCGGTCCCGGAAGCGAGGGCAGGAGACGGAGGCAGTTCCTGTTTGGCACTGGTAATCTTCGTGGGGGGGCCAAGGACTACGAGGTACCGGCCCCGCTCGCTGACGGAACCCTTCTTCTTCGGAGTCGAGAACGTCGTGTCCGCAGCAGCGACTCGACGGTCGAACTCGATCTGATACTCATTGACGTTCAACGTCGCCGGCGACGGATCGCGCTTCGCCCAGAAGAGATCGACGAATGCTTTCGCGTCCGCGTCGCTCTTCACCAGCTTCCACTTCGCCTGCTCCTCGGATGTCATGAGGAACTGGATCGGACCTTTGGCCCAGTCGGCATAGGTGGCCGAGATCTGCGCAAATGCGCTGGAACTGACTGCCGCGACCATCGCGGCGGCGATGAGTGTCCGTCTGATCGAGATCATGTAACCTTCCTTCGGATCGGAGATTCGCATCCGCATCAGCGGACGTCTGTGGGATCAACAGGTTACGAAAACGGCTATTCCCCGCGAAAACCGCTCGCGGAAGTCATTGTTTCCGGGACCGTTACAACGTTCGGGACGCGCCTCGTGCGCAGCGGCTGCGAACGTGTCGGGGCTCACCATTGGACGCTCAGCTTTTCGAATCCTCTTCATCGGCATCCTCGGTCTCCTTGTAGAGACGGTTCAGCTCTTCTTCCAGTTCTTCCTGCGTGATGATTCCCTTGCGGGTGAGGACTTCGGTAAGCGCGTGCAACAGGACGCTGTTGTCGAAGACCACCTGTTCGAGCTGATCTTCGAAATCGTCGTTGTCATCCGGGGTGCGGGTGTCGTCCATTAATTCTTCTCCTCGCGTTGACTCGGGGTGCGATGTATCACCGATTTACGACTTTGTCACGAGACGCCTGACCCTGCTCTACAATGCCCCGCCATGAAGCGAACTGTTCCGGCGGTCCTGCTACTCCTCACCCTCGCCTGCAGCAAGTCCGAAACAACCTCGACTCAGCCCGTTCCCTCCCCGGTTCCCGCCGCTTCGGCCCAGACCTTTCGCGTCGGCCTGCTCACGCCGGGTTCGATCAACGACAACGGCTGGAACGCGATCGCCTACGAGGGACTGCAGAAAATCAAGACCGAAATGAACGCCGAGGTCTCGCACCAGGAGGCAAAGACGCCCGCAGAGTTCGAGGAAGGGTTCCGATCTTACGGCGCGAAACAGTACGACCTGGCGTTTGGACACGGGTTCGAGTTCCAGGACGCCGCGATGAAGGCGGGCAGAGAATTTCCAAAGAGCGTGTTCATCACGACCTCCGGAACTTCCGTGGCTGCCAATGTCGCGCCGATGGTGTTCGAACTGGAGCAGGCCACCTATCTGCTCGGGGTCATCGCTGCCCGTGAGTCGAAGAGCGGCAAGGCAGGACTGGTCGGCGGCATCAACCTCCCCTCGATCGCCTCCACATTTCTCGCCTTCAAGGCAGGCGCGCACTCGGTGAACCCGAAATTCGAGGTGAAGGAAATCTACACGGGCAACTTCGATGATCCCGGCGCCGCGAAACTCGCGACCCAGTCATTGATCAACGCCGGTTGCGACTTCATCTTTCACCAGGCCAACGAAGCAGGGCGCGGAGTCTTCCAGGCCTGCAGCGAAAAGAAAGTGCGCTGCTTCGGGTCGAACAAGAACCAGAACGATCTCGCACCCGACGTGATCGTCGCCTCGGCTGTTCTCGACGTCCCCGCCGCCTTCGAGCGCGTCGCGAAGCGAGTGCGGGAAAAGCAGTTCAAGGCGGAGGTTCAGTATCTCGGAATGAAGGATGGCATCGTTACCCTCGCCTGGAATGACGCCCGGAAAGCTGAACTGAAACCGGAGACCATCGCCGAGGTCGAGCGGATTCAGAAGACCATCCTCGACGGCTCGTTCAAAGTTCCTCGTGGATTCTGACCGCGCGCCGCGCGTGGCGGATGCTGACAGCAGCACCGTTCACCCGCGATACTGAAGGCCGATGCTGCGGATCGAAGGCCTGACGAAACAGTTCGGCGCATTCTGCGCCGTGGATGACGTCACCCTTTCGTTCCGGCCGGGCGAGATCGTCGGGCTGGCCGGCGAGAACGGAGCGGGTAAGACGACGCTGATGCGAATCGTCGCCGGCGAGATGGAGCCGGATCGCGGCACGATCAAACGGCCCGGCAAAGTGGAACTCGTTCACCAGCACTTCATGCTCGTGGGCAGCTTCACCATCGCCGAGAACCTCGTGCTCTCACGGCGTCGCCGGTTCGGGTTCCTCTCTCCGCGTTCGATTCGAGATGAGGCGGCTGCGCTGGCCGGGGCGAGCGGCCTGGCCCTCCCCGACCTCAATCGCACGGTCGACTCGCTGTCAGTGGGTGAACGAGCGCGGGTGGAACTGGTGAAGGCGCTGTCTCGCGCTCCTCGAGTCCTCATCCTCGATGAGCCGACCTCGGTGCTCACGCCGCTCGAGACCGGGGAACTGTTCGAGGTCGTGCGAGCCGCCGCCTCACGTGGAATGACGGTCATCTTCATCAGCCACAAACTGCCGGAAGTGCTGTCTGTCGCCACGAGGGTGGTGGTCATGCGTGGCGGGCGCGTCGTCGCAGACGTTCCGACTGCCGGCGTTTCACCAAACGCTCTGGCGGACATGATGATCGGAAGCCACACAGGTCCTGCGATCGCCCGCAACGGTCGGGCCGAGCCAGGCCGCGTCATCCTGGCCGTGCGACAGCTCACGACGCCGAAACTGCATCAGGTGTCCCTCGATGTCCGCGAACGTGAAATCGTCGCGATCGCAGGAGTCGCTGGAAACGGCCAGCACGATCTGACTTCGGTCCTCCGAGGGCTGATGCCGTCCGAGAGCGGTCATGTGGAACTCGAGGGATCTCCTGCCGTTAAGGACGACCTCCGCGACACGCGCGCCGTGACCCACATCCCTGAGGACAGGACGCGCGACGGACTGGTGGCGGAGATGTCGATTGCCGAAAACATCGGCCTGACAGCTCGGGACTGGCATCCTCGCCAGGGACACGCCATCGCCGCACGGCTGATCGAGCGATTCGACATCCGGGCGCGCGGACCGGCGCAACGCGTCCGGGAACTCTCCGGCGGGAACCAGCAGAAGGTTCTGCTCGCCCGCGCGCTGAATCCATCTCCGCGGTTGATCGTGGCATCAGAACCGACCCGCGGGCTCGATGTCGCCTCGACCGGCTTCGTCCATGCCCAACTGCGCGATGCAGCCGGACAGGGAGCCGCCATCCTGCTTCTGACCTCCGACCTCGACGAAGCATTCAAGATCGCCGACGGGCTGCATGTGATCTACCGCGGCTCACTCAGCCGGCGGCTCACGATCGAGGAGGCACGACACGAAGTGGCCGGCCTGATGGCAGGTCTCGATTGAGGCGGACAGCGGCAGCACTCGCGGCGATCGCGATCGCCATCGCGATCATGCTCTCGGTCGCAGCACTCCTCGGTCGCGATCCGGTGCAGTTGTTTCGGATCCTTGCAGAGGGTTCGGTCGGATCTTCGTTCGCGATCCGCGGAACGATCCTCAAGTCGGTGCCGTTGCTGCTGACAGGCCTGAGCGTTGCCATCGCCTTTCGTGCCGGCGTCTGGAACATCGGAGCCGAAGGGCAGTTCCTCGTCGGAGCTCTCGCCGCGTTCATCGCAGCGCCGGCCGGTGTGGTCGTCTCGATCTGCGCCGCCGCTGGCGCAGGCGCGGCCTGGGCTTCGATCGCATCGTGGATGCGCGTGCGGCGCAATGCTCCCGAGGTGCTGACGACCATCCTGCTCAACTTTGCAGCCGTTCATCTGCTCGGCTGGTGCGTAAACGGTCCGCTCCGCGAACGCGCTGGACAGTATCCGCAGAGTGACCGTGTCGCCGTCGAACTTCCCCGCGTCGGTTCGGTGCATGTGGGAGTCGTCATCGCGCTGGCGCTGGCGATCCTCCTCTGGTGGTTTCTCCATCGGACCAGGGGCGGCCTCAAGCTGCGCGCAACCGGCAGCAACGCCAGCGCGGCGCGTTTCGCGGGGATCAACGTCGACGCCCAGGTCGTTCGCGCGATGGCAATTTCTGGCGCGCTGGCAGGTATCGCAGGTTCGATTGAACTCCTGGGGACGACAGGTCGCCTCTTCGAACGATTCGCCGCAGGCTACGGATACTCCGGGATCGCCGTCGCGTTGCTCGCACAACTGCATCCGCTGGCCATCGTCGCTTCCGCACTTTTCTTCGGCGCTCTGGCGACCGGCGCGGGAGAATTACAGCGCACCGCCGATCTTTCATCGACCGCCGCCACGCTCAGTCAGGCTGTCGTAATCCTCGTGATGGTGGCCGTGGCCGCGTGGGAGGAGAGACGATGGCGTCACTGATCATCGACAGCATCCCCATTGCCATAGTCGCCGCCACGCCGCTGCTTCTCGCCGTCGAAGGAGAACTGGTCGCGCAACGCAGTGGTCTCATCAACCTCGGGATCGAGGGGGTCATGCTCGTCTCGGCGCTGGCCGCGGCGGCGACCGCGCAAGTGACCGGATCGATCGGACTCGGCTTCGCAGCCGGAGTGGCTGCGGCGCTCGCCGCCAATGCGCTGTTCGCCCTGTTCGCGATTGTTTTTTCGGCGGACCAGGTCGTCACTGGCACAGCCGTCAATCTGCTCGCACTCGGCATCACCGGTGTTCTCTACGGAGAACTGCAGAGAAAGGGTGCGGCCGCGACGATGCTGCCGCGAGCGAGCACCGACCTTGTGACGCCGCTGGCGTGGCTCGTCATTCCTCTCCTGCTGTTCGTGCTCCTCTGGCGGACGAGCTTCGGTCTCCGCCTGCGCGCATGCGGCGAACATCCCGAGGCGGTGCGGGCGTCCGGATTCTCAGTCGCCCTTCACCGCGCAGCGGCACTCGGAATTGAAGCGATCCTCGCAGGGCTGGCCGGCGCCCACCTGGCGCTCATGCTCTCGAGCGGGTTCGCGGAGAACATGACCGCGGGTCGCGGTTTCATCGCCCTGGCGATCGTCATCTTCGGCCGTTGGACTGTTCCCGGAGCGCTGGCGGGAACGGCGCTCTTCGGATTCGCCGCGGCTGCGCAGTACGCGATGCAGGCGGCGAATCAGGGCATTCCCTACCACCTGCTGCTTGCCGTTCCCTACGTCGTCACGCTGCTGTTCCTCGGCTTCGCCGCGGGACGCGTCCGTTCGCCTGAAGCGCTCGGAAAGCGGGAAACCGGATGATACGGAACTTACCGGTTCAGGGATCCGATTGCGTCCCACACCGAAGTGGTTCGGGGAGTTCCCTCTCCTCGGGCCGCCACGCCTGACTGCGGCAATGATGCGAGAAGAGCGGCCACCGCAATCGCCTCCGCGGGCACGTTCCGGATCAACTCCTGCTCGTGCTCGACGACGAACGCGGTGCTCACGTCGCCTGCCCTGAACGCGGGATGCCCCACGATGCGCTCGAGATAGGAAATGTTGGTCTTCGTGCCGAGAATCACGAGATCTGAAAGCGCACGGAGGAGCCGGTCGATGCACTCGTCCCTGTTGGAGCCGTGACAGATCAGCTTGGAGAGCATCGGATCAAACCGGACGCCGATCTCCGATCCCTCCATCACCCCTGAGTCGACTCGAACGCCGGGGCCTGACGGTTCGATCAGCCTCGCGATCGTCCCGCTCTGCGGCAGGAACCGGTCGTCCGGATCCTCGGCGTAGATGCGCACTTCGATGGCGTGACCACGCTGGTGGAGCTGTTCCTGAGACCACGGCAGAGGCTCGCCGTTTGCCACCACGAGCTGCGCACGGACCAGATCCACACCGGCTACGAGTTCCGTCACGGGATGCTCGACCTGCAGCCGGGTGTTCATCTCGAGAAAGTAGAACTCCCCCTCCGGCGTGACGATGAACTCGACCGTCCCTGCATTCTCGTAGTGAACCCCGCGTGCCGCAGCAACGGCTGCTGCGGCCATCCGCTGGCGCAGCTCCTCGCTGTAACGGGGAGCCGGCGACTCCTCCACCACTTTCTGGTGTCGTCTCTGGATCGAACAATCCCGCTCGAACAGATGAACCACATTGCCGTACGAATCACCGAAGATCTGGAACTCCACGTGGCGCGGACGCTCGAGGTAGCGCTCGATCAGCAACCGGTCGTCGCCGAAAGCCTTCATCGCCTCGCGTCGTGCGGACTCGATGGCGGGCTGGATCTCCCCGTCCGACCGGACGATCTTCATTCCCTTGCCGCCCCCGCCTGCCGATGCTTTCACCAGCAGTGGAAATCCAATGAGGCGTGCCTGAGAAACGAGATGTGCGTCGCTCTGCTCCGAGCCGTCATACCCGGGAACGACCGGAACGCCCAGTCGCTGCATCAGGTGGCGCGACTCCGCTTTCGATCCCATCGCCGCGATCGAAGCCGCCTTGGGACCAACGAAGATGATCCCTGCCGCTTCACACGCTTCGGCAAGTCCGGCACGCTCGGAGAGGAAGCCATAGCCGGGATGAATGGCGTCTGATGCAGACGTCCTCGCGGCCTCGATCACCTTTGCGATATCGAGATAGGTGGTTCGAGCATCGCCCGATCCGAGCGAGACCGTGCGATCGAAGAAGCGGCGGACATGCCGCGTGTCGTCGTCGTCAGAAGAGGCCAGCACCGACTCGATGCCGAGGTCCCGGCATGCTCGCGCGATCCGGACGGCGATCTCGCCGCGATTGGGCACGAGCAGCCGCCGGATGTTCATCGTGCTCATGCCCAGGGTGCCTTCTGCTTGTTGAGGAATGCGCTCATGCCGCCCTGCCCTTCGCTGGAGACGCGTCGAGTGGAGATCGCCTCGATCGTGTACGGAATGGAATCGACCGGGTCGCTGGAGGCCACGAACCGAATGAGTTTCTTGCATTCACGCACGGCTTCCGGGCCGGATGAACGGAGTTGGCCGAGGGTCTCTTCGACGGCCGCATCCAACTCTTCGCGTGCCACGACGCGATGCACGAGGCCGATCCGTAACGCCCGCTCGGCGTCGAATCGCTCGCCCGTGAGGAAAAGCGCGCGCGCATGGGACGGTCCGATCTTCGCGATGACATACGGCGAGATCACCGCCGGCAGGATTCCCAGCTTGACCTCGGAGAGTCCGAACTTCGACTCAGGCGTCGCAATGGCAATGTCGCAAACGGAGACGAGCCCGACGCCGCCACCGATGGCAGCGCCTTCGATCCGCCCGACCACCGGGAACGGGCAGTCATCGATCAGCGCATACATCTTTGCGAGCAGCGAGGAATCCCGGATGTTTTCATCGCGCGTGTAGGAAACCATGCGCGACATCCAGTTCAAGTCCGCGCCGGCGCAGAAGTTCGTCCCGCGTCCGCGAAGCACCACCGCGCGGATGTCCTCGCGCGATTCGATCGACGTAAACAGCGCAATCGCCTCGCCGATCAGATGATCGTTGAACGCGTTGTGCACCTCAGGGCGATTGAGCGTGACGGTCAGTACATCGCTGTCGAACGTGACCTCGAGCGTCGTGGTATCCATGAGTCGCGCATTCTGCCACACGCCTTCATGAACGCCCGGGTGTCACCTCGACGTGCGGCGCCGCAAAGGGGCCGACAGAGAAAAGCTCGGAGTCACGAAGTAGCTGGAACCGGTGACGATGCTTCCGAGAGGCTCAACCTTCACCGTGTAGACCGAAGGAGTCGTGGCGTTGAACGCAAGCTGCAGCGTGCGCGACTCCCCGGCCGGGACATCGACGGACGTCGTCGACGAACCGCTCTCGTTGGAGAGCGTGGCGCGAACGCCGCCTCCCGAGGCCGTCACGACCACGCTGATCGTGCCAGGCCTGTCGGGACGGATCTTGAAAAAGTCGACGTCGCTGGCAGCGCAAAGGCGACCCATGATCGACTGCGTCGGCGCGAGGAACCCGTACGCAGTCGCAACCGTATCGTTCGGTTCCGTCGAATCGGTGCAGGGCGCGGCCGCAGCACCGATCGGCGCGCTGGAAATGAGTACGTATTTCTGCGGCGAGGCCGACGCGATCCGCGTTCCGCTCACGATCACGCGATAGTTCCCTGGCGCCGCATCCGCGATCTCCACCAGTTCGGTGTTGTCGATCGTATTGACACCTCGAGTGGCCAGCGCGGTGACGGCATCCTTGTTGAGAACGTATGGAAGGACGGTTACGCCAGTCGGACCGATGACCTTGACGTCGAGATCATTCACGAGCGTCGCGCCGGCGGTGCCGTCGTCGTTGAAGACCAGCACTTCCGGATCGCTCCAGCCCAGCGTCACGCGCAGGCGCTGCGACGTCGTGACTGCGACAGGAACCTCGAACTGCGAGCCCTGCGTCGCTTCGAGAACGCGGATGCGGCTGCCGGTGGCGTTGTCATCGCGAATCAGGTCGACTGCAGCCTTCGCGTTAGCCAGTCCGAACCCGGTCGTGTAGTCGGGACCGGCGTTGCCGATGTCGGTCGCCGTTCCGATGAGCAGGGTCTTGATCGTGGCGGCCAGAGGTGATGCGCCGGCGAAGGTCAGCCGCCACTGCTGCGCGACGAGACCTGCGATGCCGGTGACGACCGGCGTCGCCATCGATGTTCCGTTCTTCCGCCCGTAAGAGCCGCCCGGCGTGGTCGAGTAGACGCCGACGCCCCGGGCCACGAGTTCCGGCTTCACGCGGCCGTCACGTGCGGGTCCGCGCGAACTGAAGCTCGCGATCGTGGTGGCGTCGGATGCAGCGCCCACCGTGAGCGTGTTCTTGGAACTCGCCAGCAGGCCGACCGACATGAACGGCGCATTCACCGGGTGGCGGATGATTTCGCAATACTGAGCCCCGGCGGTACACGCGGGCGTCGGACAGTCGGTCCCGCTTCCATCTGCCGAGTAACAGAAGCTCTTGTCCTTGATCGTGTCGCCGTTGTCGTCCTGGTGACGATGGATGAACGGCGCGTCGGTCGGTCCGAGCTTTCCCGCGTCGTTGCCCGACGAATGCATGAACAGGACGTTCTGGGTCCGCGTAATCTTGTCGACCGTGGCGTTGAAGTCGATGTAGCCGCCGTAGAGGTCGGAGTTGCCGGTCCATTCCCATCCGGACGTGCACGCGGGCTCGTTGCACCAGCCGAAGACATATCCCCAGGAATTGTTGTCTGCGATGACTCCCAAGGGGGCCAGTTCGCGCTCCTTATCCCGCAGGTAGTTCGATGAACGGGCGTCGTATCCATGCAGCGTCGCTTCAGGAGCCATCCCTTTCGCCGGGAGCTGAATCCCCGCGGCGATCATGGTTCCGGCGGTGTGAGTGGCATGATCCGCATCTCCACCACTCCCGCCCGTCACGTGGCTGATGAGACGCCCGCCGAACTCGGGGTGCGCCACATCGCCTGAGGCGAGTTCGAAATACGAGAGAACCACTCCCTGCCCGCGAAGATCGTAGGGCGAGGTCCGCAACGGGGTGACGCCGGACAATTCAGCGGCCAGGGCGTTCTCTGCAACGATCCGCAGGTGCGGCGCACCGTAGATTGCGAGGACGCGAGGGTCAGACGCGAGCGCCGCGAGCTTCGACGGAGGCACTCTCGCCACCAGCCTCTGCAACGGTTCGAACTCGTATTCCATCAGGCGGTCGAGCGAGCCACCGGCATTCGCGATCAGCCTTCCCGCATCGTCGAACGAGATGTCGTCGTCGAAAATGATGCTCACGCGGGCATACGCACCACCCTTGCCGGCCTGATGGATGGCGCTGGTGTGCAGCTTCCGCTCCTCACTCAATGGCTGGGACGAGCGGACCAGCCCGATTGCTGACTGGAGGGCTTCCGCCGAGCGTGCACGGACCAGGTAACGCCCCGCCGCCAGAGGACAACGCACCTCGATCCCCTGAGCCGCCAGCGCCGCCTTGTCGTCGTCACTCAACACGTGCTGGGGCTCGACGATGAATACCTGGGAGGCTGGCTCCACGCCGGCCGCAATGCGATCAGGATCGAGAACCTGGACCGGCGCCGCCTGAAGGGAGAACGCCAGAACGAAGGCGGAGAGAGCTGGGAGCGATCGGCGCATAGTATGAATTGTACGGATGTCCCTGTACGACGGTTTGATGGTTGTGTGACTTCACGGGTAACTTCGTGCTGAAGCGATTCCTGCAAACCTGAAACAGTCTCAGTGGTGCCCGAGGTCGGACTCGAACCGACATGCTCTTGCGAGCGGTGGATTTTGAGTCCACTGCGTATACCATTTCGCCACTCGGGCCCTGCACACAACGAAACCGCTACGCAGACGCGCGCGATTCCTGCCAGCTCTTCGCGGAGTGATGTAACTCCTCTTCCGTGAGCATCCGGCTAGTCGACTTTGCCAGCTGGAAGATCTTCGTCGCCAGTTCCTCATCCTGAGGATAGCCATTCTCACTGAGCCAGAAGATGACATTCGACAGGCCGGACATCGGCCCCACTTCGATCAGCTGCCGCAGTCCGAACATACCCGCCGGAATCCCGCTGTAGACGCGGTCGGCGAGCCACTCGCTACCTTTCTTCTTCGCCTTGATGATCGCCGCAGCGTGCACGCCCGTTCCGGTGCGGAACGCGTCGCGACCGAAGATCGGATAATTGTCGGCGACCGGCACGCCCGTCACACGACTCACGAACTGGACATACTCGCCGAGCTTCGTCAGGTCGTTGTCGATCCAGCCCATCAGCTTGAAGTTGACCATCAGGTGATCGATCGGCGTATTGCCTACGCGCTCGCCGATCCCTGCAGCAGCTCCATGCACGCGATCTGCGCCCGCTTCCAGCGCCGCGACGCAATTGATGACGCCGAGGGCACGATCGTTGTGTCCATGCCAGTCGATCTTCACCGCCGGATTCACGCGATCGACGATCTCCCGCACGAATCGGACGAGGTTGCGCGTGCCCCACGGCGTGGCATGACCGACGGTGTCGGCAAGGCAGATCCTCGTCGCACCTGCGTCGATCGCCGCCGTATAGAGTTTCTCGATGTCTTCCGGCCTGGCCCGTGTCGTGTCCTCGGTGACATACATCACCGGCAGGCCGTTGTCCGCGGCGAGCTTCACCGCCTTCACCGATTGCTGGATGATCCAGTCGAGTTCCCACTCCTCAGTGAACTGACGGATCGGGGACGAGCCGATGAAAAGATCCGCTTCGATCGGGATGCCGACGCGCTGGGAGATTTCGATGATCGGGCGGACATCGTTCTCGTGAGTCCGTCCCGCCGCGCTGATCGTGAGGCTCAGCTTCGCATCGACGACTTCCCGCGCCAGTCTCTCCACCGTCTTCTGGACGTGTGCACCGGCTCCAGGGAGACCGATGTCGGCGTGATCGATCCCCAGTTCATCCATGTAATGAAGGATGCGGATCTTGTCGTCGATCGAAGGATCGGTGACCGACGGCGACTGCAGCCCGTCGCGCAACGTCTCGTCATCGAACTCGACTTTCCTCTTCGGAGGCGCAGGCTGTTCGCCTTCCGTGTTCCAGTCGTAAATGAGGTCTTCGATCTTTTCGTTCATATCAGAGGTCAGGGGTCGGCGGTCAGGGGTCAGGGTCGGCTGTTAGAGGTCAGGGGTCGGCGGTCAGGGGTTAGCGGATTGCCAGCATAGCTGGAGATGCATCAGGTAGAAGAAACCTCGAATGAAAGCTTTTCCTGACCTCTGACCGCTGACCCCGTCGAACGCTATTTCCAGTAAGGGGTCAAGGGTCAGCGGTCAGGAAAAGCGACTCGTCCAGCGGGAAGCATAGCTGGAGATGCCGCCGGTCGAGAAACTGCGGATGAAAGCCTTTCCTGACCTCTGACCCCTGACCTCTGACCTCTATTTACCTTTGAAGTCCGCCGGTCTCTTTTCCAGAAAGGCTTTCATTCCTTCCTTCGTGTCCTCGGAGGCGCAGAGCAGACCGAAGAGTGTGGCTTCGAGCACCTGCCCTTCCCTTTGCGGCATTTCGCTCCCACTCTGCACGGCCTCCAGCGCGGCGCGGACTGCAAGCGGGCCGCGCGTCATGATCTTGCGCGCCAGTTCCTCAGCGGCCTGCATGAGCTGCCCCAGCGGCACGACCCTGTTGACGAGACCAATTCGCGCAGCCTCGGCAGCGTCGATCATGTCACCGGTCAGGATCAGTTCGAGCGCCCTGGCCTTCCCGAGGAGACGCGCCGTGCGCTGGGTGCCGCCATAGCCGGGGATGATGCCGAGGGTCACTTCGGGAAGGCCGAGTTTTGCGTTCTCGGAGGCGAGCCGCATGTGGCAGGCCAGAGCGAGTTCGCAGCCGCCGCCGAGAGCGAAGCCGTTGATCGCGGCAATCACCGGCTTCGGAAAGCGTTCGATGAGACCGAAGACCTGCTGTCCCTGCTCGGAGGCCGCCTTGCCGGATTGCGGATCCTTCTGCGCGAGCTCGTTGATGTCGGCGCCCGCCACGAATGCCTTCTCACCGCCGCCTGTGACGATCACCGCTTTCACGGAGTCATCGTTCAGTGCGTCAGCGAAGACGCGGCCAATCTCGTCGATCGTCTGCCAGTTCAGCGCGTTGCGGACTTTCGGACGATCGATCGTCAGCACGAGGATTCCCTCGCGATTTTCGGTTTTTACGTTTTCGAGATTTTCGTACATAGGTTGAATCCCGCTGTTGGCTGTTGGCTGTTGGCTGTTGGCTGTTGGCTGTTGGCTGTTGGGAGAAGAATCGGGCGGCCGGCTGAAATCCAGCTGCTGCTTCTGGGTTTCCCAAGAGCCAACAGC
>JBKJVD010000110.1:0-6111 GCA_046590585.1 Thermoanaerobaculia bacterium
GGGTCGTCCAACGGCCTCTTAGTTCCAGCGATCGTCGCTAGCCACTGAAAACCGGAAGACCCAGAACTCGGGGGAACTCAACCCTCACTATCCGATCGACGCAGACGCTTGGTTTCCCCGCGCCGCTTCTTGTTGTCGATGCGCTTCGCTTTCTGCGTTTTCGACACGCGTGTCGGTCTGCGGATCTCGCGCTTTGCCAGCGCATCGCGGAGCAACTCCTCCATCCGGTCGAGCGCGCGATCGCGGTTGCCGACCTGGCTCCGGTCCGCCTGCGACGTCACGCGGAACGTCCCTTCGCGGTTGATCCGTCCGGCCAGGCGCTCGCGCACCAGCGCCTTCTGCTCGTCCGAAAGCGGCAGCGCATCGACGTCGACTTCGATCGTCACTTTCGTCTCGACCTTGTTGACGTTCTGCCCGCCGGGACCTCCGGCGCGCGAGGTCCTGGCCCGCAGCAGGTGAAGAGGAACGATGATTCCGTAATTGAGGTCGAGATCGCGCATGGTTGTAGAAAATGATGAACGGTGAATGATGAATGGTGAATGATGACAGGCAGTCATTCAACACCACCCATGAAAACACGACTGACCAGGTTCCTCACCCAACTCATCAGCGAGACCGGCGGCTTGTCTCTGCAGGACACGCTCACTCTCGCCTCGCAGGCTCCGCAACTTGCCGATGATCCGGAGCTCCAGTTCCTGGTTCACGAGTTTCAGGCGCTGCTCGGCCAGTTCCGCATCAACGCCATCAAGATCGAACCGCTGCTCGATCATCCCTTTTCGCAGTCGCTCGGCGACTTCTTCCGCGCACTGCCGATCCCGTTCCGCGACGAGCACATTCACCTCAGCGGTTCGCTCGATGCCGACTTCGTTTATTCGCGGCTGGCTCCACTGCTGGATGGGCCCGATCGGGCGATGTACGAAGCAAAGATCGCTGAAGCATACGGGGCCGATACTCCGCCGATCCGGAATGCGGGCGATGTCGATCGAATGATCCGCCTCGTGGAAGGGGATCGCTTCGATCGTTACCTCAAGATTCTCTACCTGCCGAAGTTGATCCTGACGAGTCGCGAGGCCCATCGCGCTGCCGCGTATCACATGGCCAGCCGGCTCTATCGCACGTCCAACGTCGGCGCCCTGCGGCTGAAATTCACGCTCTTCCGTGAGACCACCGATTCATCCGAGCAGATCCCGGGACTCGAATCGCTGACCCCTGAGGATGTGATGATGGGGTTGTACGACGGCTTCCGCGAGTTTCAGCGGGAAGTGCCGAAGTTCGAGTTCATCCTGTCGCCCAGCTTCCGCAAGGAGCCAGGCTTCTACGACGCCACGCGGTACCCCTCGAAGCGCGCTCACTTCAACGATCAGGTCAGGCAGATCATCGACCTGATCAAGCGCAACCCGGAACTGACCAGCGTCGTGAACGAAGTCGACACGGTCGGGAACGAGCGCGGTTTCTTCCGGAAGGTGCAGTTCCAGGAGATGCGCGTCGGCATGCGCAAACTCCAGGCTTACGGATTCCGCACGCGCTCTCATCACGGCGAGACGTGGAACACGCTGCGGCAGGGAGTGCAGGCAGTCGACAATGCCATGAACATCTGGCACGTCGACGCCATCGAGCACGGCCTCAGCCTCGGCATCAATCCGAATTTTTACTTTCACAGCCTCCTGCAGCGGATCCTGCTCGCCAATCGCAGAAGCGAAGGCATTCCCACCGGATCGCGAGAGCACAACGAACTGGTGGACATGGACTGGAGCGGCCGTGAGGGAATCCGCGACAAGCTGCTCAATGGCGCGCCTCTGGATGAACCGGAGATCACCCTCGCCACCAAGACGAAGTTCCATCATGCCGGCGAGGTCGAGCACTATCAGCACGATGTGCTCAACCGGATGATCGACAAGCGCCTGACCCTCGTCTCGCTTCCCTCCTCGAATCAGAAACTGACTGGAACCCTGACCGACTACAAGGACCACCCGTTCTCGTGGTGGGAAAAGAAAGGTCTCCGCCTCGGCGTCGGCACCGACAACGACGTGACGCTGAACACCAGCTTCATCCGCGAGATGCTGATCCTGCTCTACACCGACTCGACCGAACTCAAAATCACCAAACTGCTCATCGTCACCACCGGCGAAGCGCGGCGGCCGTTCCTGAGCCACATGCTCTGGCAGATGAGGAAAAATCTTTGAATCGGCTGTTGGCTGTTGGCTTTTGGCTGTTGGGAAAGGCGGAAAGGGCGGCTGTTGGCTTTTGGCTTTTGGCTGTTGGGAAAGGCGGAGAGGGCGGGCGAATCGTCGATGCCGAAAGGACGATCTCATTTGCGGCTAGGCTCCTCAGCTTTTCCCAACAGCCAACAGCCCACAGCCAAGAGCCATCCCCGTCGCGGTCCCGCTTCTGCTTTTCCCAACAGCTAACAGCCAAAAGCCAACAGCCGCATCCAGCCAACAGCCAAGACCCGGTAACATGCACCAATGCCATTCCGTCGATCGATCGCTTACTCGGCTTCCGAAGACCGTCTGCAGAAATTGATTGAGGAGCGGCTGCGCGAAGGCGCCGACAAGAAAGAGGTCGACCAGCGCATCTGGGACCTGTTCGGCGAGACGTGGTGCGTGATGGTGACGGATCTCGTTGGATTCTCCCGCGGTGTCGAAGACTTCGGGATTGTCCACTTCCTGCAGACGATCTTCGAGTCCGAGCGGCTGCTGGTTCCGATCGCGGAGCGGAACGACGGCATTCTTCTGAAAATGGACGGCGACAGTTTCCTCGTGGTGTTCCGCAACCCGAAGAAGGGTCTGCGCGCCGCGATCGAGATGCAGGAAGCAGCGGTGCACTACAGCGCAGAGCGCGAGGCGGAGGAGAAGGTGCTGCTCAGCGTCGGCCTCGGCTACGGCCTGGTCCTGCGCATCGGGGACGCCGACGTCTTCGGTGGCGAAGTGAATTCGGCCTTCGTGCTCGGGGAAGATACTGCCGGCGGTCACGAGATCCTGATGACACGCGCCATGCGCGACGCTGTCGGCGCAGTCGAGGGATACGACTTCATCGAGGTCGATGCGGCCAAGGCGGCGGCGACTGGCGCGTATCGCATGGTCAAACTCGGCTGACGATGCTCGCAGCGCTTCCCCATTCGTTCGATCGGATCGCGCTCTCGCTCTCCGGTGGGGGATTCCGGGCCGCCGCCTTCCACCTCGGTGCCCTGCGCCTCCTGCATCGCCTCGGATTGCTCACCCACGTCCGGGCATTGTCGACAGCGTCCGGTGGGACGATCATCGGAGCTCACTATGTGCAGTCGCTCGTCGAGAGTGTGCCGTTCGAGTCGTGGTCAGCGACGTTTCGCGAACTGCTGGTCACGCGCGATTTCATCGACGAAGCGCTCGAGCAGATCCCGGCGAAACGAACCGTCCGCACGACTCTGATCACTGCCGCTGCGGATGCTTACGCCTCGATCTTCCACGGCACGCTGGGCGAGATCATCGCTGCGGACACGCATCTCGAAGAGCTATCGTTCAACGCCACCGACATGCGGAACGGGCTGGCTTTCCGGTTCGTCAAGTCCGTCAGTCACCTGGTGCGCAGTGGCAATCGCTTCGCACCGATTCCGCCGGATGTTGCGGCACGCCTCCGGCTCGCGGACATCGTCGCCGCTTCTTCATGCTTTCCCGCGGCCTTCGAGCCGATCGTCTTTCCGGATGACTTCGTGCTCGACATCGGCGCAAAACAGGAGCTCGCGTCGACCCCGCTGATGGATGGCGGAATCTACGACAACCTCGGCGTCGACTCGCTGCTGCTCGTGCGCAACCGGCGCAGGCACCAGATCGACGCGATCATCGTCTCCGATGCCGACACGAATGCCCCGCCGCTGTACGTCGAGCCAGCGCTGGCAAACAGCAGCCGGCTTGGTGCCATCCGCGTCCGCACCGTGTATTACGCGGTCTTTGCGCTCGGCGCGATGGCGGCTGGCTCCTGTCTCGCGCTGGCTCGCGAGTGGCGTCTGATGTGGCCCTCGCTCATCGTTCAACTCGCATGCGCCGCACTCTGTTTTGCGATCGTTCTGGGGATTCGTGTGGCGGCGCGCCAGCCGATCTCGGGACGCGCGAGACCGGCGCTGTGGCATCGCCTGGGCAGGCTGACCCTCGGCGAACTGTTCGCCGCTGGAGCGACACGCGGCGTTTCCCTGGTCTCGCTGACTTCGCGTATCTTCATGAAGCGCCTCCGGACGCTCACGTATCAGCGGCTCTTCGAGCGGGCGGCGACCTCCAGTCGCACGATCGGAAATCTGATTGGTGATCTGGCCGGCGACGAGACGGTGCCGATTGCCCTCCGTGAATTCGCACAGCGCGCCGCGGCAATGCCGACGACGCTCTGGGCCGATTCACCGCAGGAGATCGACGACGTCATCCAACTCGGTGAGCTGACGCTATGCCGCAACCTGCTGCGACGGCTCGAAGCAGGCGGAGACGTGGAACTTCGAGCTGCACTGAGCGCGGAGTGGAGCAGGTTGAGCGCGGACGTACCCGCTACAATTCTGCCGTGAGCATCCCGGTCCTCTACTTCCACGGCTTCGCTTCATCGCCGGAAAGCGCGAAGGTGATGGCGCTGCGCGCGCTCCTGGAACCGGAAATTGAACTGACCGTCCCGGACCTGAACGTTCCGTCGTTCGCGCAGCTCGACTACCGCAGCATCGTCGATCTCGGCGTCGCCATCGGACGGAAACGGATTCCCGCTGCCATTGTCGGCAGCTCGCTCGGCTCGATCATCGCCCTCGAGGTGGTGGCGGCTGGCGTGCACGCACCGCTCGTCCTGATCGCGCCCGCCCTCGACGTCGCGCAACGCTGGCGCACGCAGGTGCGCGCGGGCGATCCGGTGATGACGTTCCACCACACGATCGGACGCGAAGTTCCGATCCACCGAGCATTCTTCGACCAGATGTTCGAGGTCACTGTCGACCAGCACGCACCTCCCGTGAAAGTCGTGGCCCTGATGGGTCGCAACGACGAAACCGTTCCCTTTTCCATCGTCGAAGCCCGCTGGAACGAATGGGCCGCCAGCGGCACGCTCGTCAGCGGATCACGCTTCATCTCCATCGAAGGAGGCGATCACAGCCTGGTCGGCCACGTTGAATTGATCGCCCGTGAAATTCGTGGTGTGCTGAGTGCGGAGGACTTCTGAGGAAGCCCCAGGATCGAGAGGCCAGCGGGCGACCCGCCCGCTGAGTCAGCAGGAGGTCGCGATCGCTGTGGCTTTCGCTTCTTCGCTGTCGAGCAGGGGATAGCGTCCACTGAAGCATGCCGTGCAGTAGAGATTGCGCGGGTTGTCGTCGTTCTTCACTGCGGCCAGCATCCCCTCCTCGGAGAGGTAGCCGAGAGAGTCGGCTTCGATGAACTCGCGAATCGACTCCGTGCCGTGAGAGGAGGCGATCAGTTCGCGGCGCTCGGGCGTGTCGATGCCGTAGTAGCAGGGGCCGGTGGTCGGCGGAGAAGAGATGCGCATGTGCACTTCCTTCGCGCCGAATTGTGTGAGCATCTTCACGATCTTCTTCGAGGTCGTTCCCCGCACGATCGAGTCGTCGATCAGCACCACCCGCTTGCCGTTCACGAGGGCCCGGACCGGATTGAGTTTCACCTTCACACCGAAGTGACGGATCGACTGTTTCGGCTCGATGAACGTGCGTCCGACGTAGTGATTGCGCACCAGGCCGAACTGAAACGGGATCCCTGACTCCGCCGCATACCCGATTGCCGCGAAGACCCCGGAGTCGGGAACCGGAATGACGACATCGGCTTCGACCGGATGCTCGCGCGCGAGTTGCGCGCCGAACCGCTGGCGCACCTCGGCGACGTTGTTGCCGAACAGCACCGAGTCGGGCCGGGCGAAGTAGACATGCTCGAAAACGCAGCGTGCCTGCTGCTGCGCCGCTCCCTGGCGGATCGTCCGGTAGCGGTCCGCCGTCGGGGAACCCTCGCCGGCCGATTCGATCACGAGGATCTCCCCGGGCTCGATCTCGCGAATGACCGTCGCGCCGATCAGATCAAAGGCGCACGACTCGGAGGAAACACAAAGCGATTCGTCCAGCCGGCCGAGGACGAGAGGCCGGAAGCCCCGCGGATCGCGAGCGGCCAT
>JBKJVD010000120.1:0-37065 GCA_046590585.1 Thermoanaerobaculia bacterium
GTGTCTGGATGATCGACACCTGAGCCGCGGACACTCGCGGAGACCCCAGGGACGCGTCCATTCGGAATCGATCGCTGCGCTGAGTCGGTCCCGCTTCCCGACAACGGCGTCGTAACCCCGGTTGTTGTCGGTTGGATCGCTCGCTAAGATCCGGCCCCATTTTGCCCAAACGCGAAAACCGAAGACCTGGCCCCCGGGCCCCGAGATGGTTGTGATGGAGCGGGCCAAATAGGGCTTGACGGCTACCGGGCCCTCTACTCTTCGTCTTCCGCGTCGAGGTGCTCGACTACGGTCACGCGGCGGGTCAGACCGCGTGGTGCGGCCTTGACGAGGGCGTTCGTTCTCTCGATGCCGTGACGTTTGTCGAGGACGGACTGACGGATGACTCGCACCATCTGCTCGAACTGATCCTCGGCACGGTCCATTGCTTCCTGCGCTTCATGAATCGCGCTCTGAAGGTTAAGGATGACTTCGACGCCTGCGAGGTTCACGCCGAGGTCGCGGGTGAGGGCCAGGATGAGTTCCAGTTTCCTGATCTGATCCATCCCGTAGAGACGTGTATTGCCGGAGGTTCGGACCGGCTTGATCAGACCTTCACGCTCATACAGGCGCAGCGTCTGCGGATGGATGTTGTATCGCTCGGCGATCACCGAGATCATCACCGTTCCATCTGGTCTGCGGCGTGGCATGTGACTCCCTGTCTGCGCTGATTTGTGGAGCGCGATTGTCCGACCTCTGTGACGAGACGACTCGCGGCGGAATCTCTCCGCCGCGAGCGTTCGGTTCTGGCAGGGGTCGTCCTACCCGGACGGCCCGCCGCTGACTTCGTTACTTTTCTTCCACAACCTCGGCTTCGATCACGTCGTCTTTCGACGGATCGCTGGCCTGATCACTACTCGACGTCCCTGCATCGCCAGCTCCCGCCCCCTGACTCTGGTACATCACCTCGGCCAGTTTGTGGGAGGCCTTCTGAAGGGTCTCAGTTGCCCGCTCGAGATTCTCCTTGCCGCCCTGCTCCATCGCCTTGCGGGCTTCGGTGATGGCGCTTTCGAGACTGCTCACGTCTGCACCCGGAATCTTGTCGCGATTCTCGCTGAGCATCTTCTCGACGCTGTAGACGAGGTTGTCGAGACCATTGCGTGCCTCGATCTCACCACGCCGGGTCTTGTCTTCCTGCGCGTGGGACTCCGCGTCGCGCACCATCTGATCGATGTCATCCTTGGAGAGCCCTGACGAACCGGTGATCGTGATCTTTGCTTCCTTGCTGGTTCCCTGACCCTTGGCGGTGACATGCATGATGCCGTTCGCATCGATGTCGAAGGTCACCTCGATCTGCGGCACGCCTCGCGCAGCGGGCGGTAGGCCAGACAGGTTGAAGTTTCCGAGCAGCTTGTTGTCGTGCGACATCTCGCGCTCGCCCTGATACACCTTGATCTCCACCGAGCTCTGATTGTCTGCGGCCGTTGAATAAGTACGCGACTTCTTGGTCGGGATCGTCGTGTTCCGATCGATGATCTTGTCGACGACCTGACCGAGTGTCTCGATGCCGAGAGAGAGCGGAGTGACATCAAGCAGCAGGACGTCTTTCACTTCGCCGCCGAGGACGCCACCCTGAACGGCAGCACCAATCGCGACGACTTCGTCCGGATTCACACCCTTGTGGGGCTCCTTGCCGCCAAAGAACTCCTGAACGACACGCTGCACCATCGGGATGCGGGTCGATCCTCCAACGAGGACGACCTCGTCGATGTCTTTCTGCGCCAGGCCGGCGTCGCTGAGCGCCTGCTTGAGCGGGCCCATCGTTCTCTGCACGATGTCACCGATCAACTGCTCGAACTTCGCGCGACTGAGATTCAAGGTGAGATGCTTTGGTCCGGTGGCGTCAGCTGTGATGAAGGGAAGGTTGATGTCGGTGGCCATCGTTGATGACAGCTCGATCTTGGCTTTTTCAGCCGCTTCCTTCAGGCGCTGGAGCGCCATCTTGTCCTTCGAGAGGTCGATCCCCTGATCCTTCTTGAACTCGTCGATGATCCAGTTGATCAGCAACTGATCGACGTTATCGCCGCCCAGGTGTGTGTCGCCGTTGGTCGACTTGACTTCCACGACCCCGTCGCCCACCTCGAGGATGGAGATATCGAATGTACCGCCTCCGAAATCGTAGACGGCAATCGTCTCATTGCCTTTCTTGTCCAACCCGTACGCGAGCGCCGCCGCGGTAGGCTCGTTCACGAGACGCTCCACCTTGAGCCCAGCGATTTCTCCAGCATCCTTGGTGGCCTGCCGCTGCGAATCATTGAAGTAAGCGGGGACCGTGATGACAGCGCGGTCGACTTTTTCTCCCAGATAATCTTCCGCGGCCTGCTTGAGCTTCTGCAGGATCATCGCTGAGATCTCGGGAGGCGAAAACATCTTGCCGGAGACGTCGATCCGGGCATCTCCGTTCGAAGCTTTGGCCACCTTGTACGGGACCATCTGCATTTCTTCGTTGACCTCATCGGACTTGCGACCCATGAAGCGCTTGATCGAAAAGATGGTGTTTTCCGGGTTCGTGATCGCCTGACGCTTGGCCACCTGTCCAACCAGGCGCTCACCGTTCTTGGCGAACCCAACCACGGAAGGAGTGATGCGGCTGCCTTCCGCATTCACGATGACCTTCGGCTCGTTTCCTTCCATAACCGCGACCACAGAGTTTGTAGTGCCGAGGTCAATTCCGATGATCTTACCCATAACCTTATCTCCTTGAGGTGTTTAGACACATGTGAGTGCCACCTCATCAACTTCAGTCTGCTATCCAAACCTGAGTCCCCGATTGTAAATTCCTGGAACTCGCGTAGGGCTCGAGCGAGTGATCGGGGCGCTCGCCCTTTCATCAAGGTTGCCTCAAAGACCGTTCCGTTCGTCCCACCGAGCGTTGGCCCGTGGATCCATCCCAACGGACATTCGGAGGGGTGACTCACGCAAGTTTTCGGTCAGTGCGGCTGTTATAGTCGCCGCTGGAGGACCTCAATGAGTGAATGGAATCAACAGCCGCAAATGATCGATGGCCGGATGGTGGATGCAGCCGAGCGGGAACGTGATTTCTTCCGCTCCGTCTACACCTGGATGTTTGGAGGCCTGCTCCTCACGACCGTGGCCGCCTTCTGGGTTGCGACTTCGCCCACCATGCAGCGCCTGATCCTCGGCAACCGCGTGGTTTTTTTCGGCTTGCTCATCGCTGAAGTCGCCGTCGTGTTTTATGCAAGCTGGGCGCTCACGAGGCTCACGCCGCTCGCTGCCGCCGCCCTCTTTCTCGTTTACTCCCTCATGACCGGGCTGACGATCAGCGTGATCGTGTTCATGTACACCGCTGCATCCGTGGTTCAGGCCTTCGCTATCGCCGGAGGGATGTTCGCGGCCATGAGCATCTACGGGCGCGTGACGAAGCGGGACCTGACGTCATGGGGATCGTTCCTGTTCATGGGCGTCATCGGACTGATTCTCGCCTCCGTGGGTAACATGTTTTTCAAGTCGAACGCCGCGGACATGGCAATCAGCACGATCGCCGTTTTCATCTTCGTAGGGCTGACCGCGTACAAGACCCAGGCACTGAGGAGCATGGCTTTAGCCAACGTCGCCGGCAGCGAGACGCTCGCAATCTACGGCGCGCTGTCGCTGTACATCACCTTCATCAATCTCTTCCTCAATCTTCTTCGCCTGTTTGGACGACGTCGCTGAGGCGCTTCAAACCACGCAATAGAAAAAGGCGCGACTGATGTCGCGCCTTTTTTTGTTTATGAGCTCCCAGCTTGGCAGGCTACCGGTTCGCTCCATTCGTGAGGGTGACTGAACCATCACTCTGCTGCGTAACCCGCACCGTCCTCTTTCCCGCGGGACTTCGAGGAACGCTCGAGGAGTGCGAGGTGACCGCAGTGCCGGTGGACCGCGCTCCCGGCTTGGCCGAGGCGGTCGCTGCGACAGTGGATGCGCCGAACCTGCCGCCAAGGAGCGCTGGAGTCGCTGAAGCGTTCTGAGGTTGATGTCCTGAGTGCTGAAAGTCGAGTCCGTTCAGCACTTTCCGACCTGCGATTTCGTAGCACTGGCACCTGCCCTGCTCTTGTCGCCAGAATGATTGTTCTCGTGACCGGCGGTACTGGAGTCATCGGCAGCGGTGTCATTCAACAGCTTCTTCAGACCGGTCATCAGGTCCGCCTGCTTTCCCGTCACGCCAGCGATGAGGTGGGACGCTGGAACGGCGTGGTGGCGCACGATGGGGATGTCGCGGACCCGGATTCGATCGCCGGCGCCGCCGACGGTTGTGATGCCGTGATTCACATCGCCGGAATCATCGCCGAGAAACCGCCCGAGATCACGTTCCAGCGAGTCAACGTCGACGGCACCCGAAACCTGTTGACGGAAGCGAAGCGGGCGGGCGCCAGCAGGTTCATCTTCATCTCCTCACTGGGCGCCGAGCGAGGCGAATCGGAGTATCACAAGTCCAAGCTGGCTGCAGAACAGACCGTCGAGTCTTCCTCGCTCGAGTGGACCATCGTCCGCGCCGGAAATGTGTACGGACCGGGCGACGAGGTGATTTCGACGATGCTCAAGCTGGTGCGATCGCTGCCTGCAGTTCCGATGCTGGACCGGGGCGATCAGCCCTTTCAACCCGTCTGGTTCGAAGATCTGGGCCGGGCAATTTCGGGACTGATCGATCGCGGCGACGCATTGTGCGAAGTTGTAGAAGTAGCGGGCGAAGAAAGAACCACGATGGATGATCTCTTCTCCCGCCTTTCTGTGATCACCGGGCGGACGCCCGTCCGGATCCCGGTTCCGATGCCGCTTGCATCGCTCGCATCGAAGATTCTGAAGGGAGTCATCGACCTTCCCGTCGACGACAACAAACTGACGATGCTCGAGGAACACAACGTCATCGACCCGAAAGAGAACGCATTGCGCCGGCTGCTCGCCGCCGAACCGGTGAGTCTGGACGCAGGATTGAAACTCCTCGCCGACGCGCTCCTCGAACAGAAGCCCGAAGATGGGATCGGCGCGATGGAACATAAGAGGTTCTGGGCTGACGTCACCGGCTCGCGATATCCAGCGGCATTCCTGATGGCTCAATTCCGAACCAATCTGAACGACGTAATGCCGCTCGAGTTTGCTGCCGAACCGGGATCGAGCACCGCGGTAGAAACTGGTTCCACCCTCACCGGTTCGCTCCCTCTTCGCGGAAACTTTCAGGTGCGGGTGGAGGAGACTGACGCCACGCATGTCGTGTTCGCGACGGTGGAGGGCCATCCCCTCGCCGGGATCGTCGAATTCACAACCTCGGATCTGGAAGGGGTCGTTCGGTTTGCCATCGATATCCGGGCGCGCGCCGCGAATCTCTTCGATCTGGTTGCGGTGCGGACGCTGGGCGGCCCGATGCAGTCAGCGAACTGGCGCACGGTCGTGCAGCGAGTGATCGACCTGAGTGGCGGGACCAGTGAGGGAGTTCACGCGGAGTCATCGAAACTCGATGACTCTGAAGCGGCTGCCGTCGAGCAACGGGTCACAGCCATGGTTCAGCGCCGTCAACGCGAGGAATCAGAGGGAGCGCCGAAAGACACGTCGCAGCGCTGATCGCGCCGCCCAGTAGCCGCACATTCCATGAACCCCACCGCCTGGTGGAGTCGAACTGGAGGCGATGAACAGCCGTGGGTTCGGCGTGGCGTAGGGGTCGAGCGATGCGAACGGCCTGGTGATGAACTGGGAAAGATGATTCGCTCCACCGGCGATATCACCTCCGACAAAGTTCGCATTGTGCTCTTCGTATTGCGCCGTGTTGTACGTGTGTCGCGCAAGGATGAGTCGACGGAAGCCTGGTGCGAAGCGTTCGATCTGCGATTCGATTGCGGCGGTCATGTCGCGGGTTGAACCGTTCGGCACATGGCAATAGGCCCAGCCGGTATGTTTTCCTGAGGGCGCGCGCGTCGCATCGAACATGCTCTGCTGTGCAACGAGCACGAACGGCCGTTCGTCGACGTCTCCGTTCCATGTCTTCCGTTCGTGCATTGCGACTTCTTCGATGGTTCCACCCACATGCACAGTCGCTGCACTGAAGCACTCCTGCGACCTCCACGGAATCGGACCGTCCAGCGCCCAGTCCACCTTGAACACGCCGGGGCCGTAGGTGAACTTGCGCAGACGGCGAAGGTAACGCTCCGGCAATTCCGATCCGGCAATCGCAGCGAGTTGACGCGGAGTCACGTCGAAGATGACGGCGCGTGAGTCCGGAAGGTCGCTGAGTGTTCGAACGGGAAACCCAGTCTTGATCTCGCCGCCAAGCGAACGAAAGTACTCCGCGAGCGCCTTGACGATCTCCTCGGAACCACCGACGGCGCAAGGCCAGCCCGTGGCATGACCGGCCAGGGCGAGGGCCATCCCGAATGAAGCCGAGGCTGCGCTCTCCAGTGGAAGAAAAGAATGCGCTGCGCATCCTCCGAAGAGCGCACGCGCTTGCGGTGTCCTGAAGCGTGACGCGACCGACATCGCCGATTGAAGACCGACCAGTCCGAAGCGCGCCAGCAGCAGAGGATGCCGGGTCAGTGGATTGATCGGTCGGAGGATCTCTTCGAACAGGGCGTCGGCATGCCGAACGAACGGCTTCATGAGCCGCGTGTACGCAGGGCCGTCGACTCCCAGGCTCTCCGCCGTCTGCTCGAGTGATTGCTGCATGACGGCGGCGGACCCATCGTCGAGCGGGTGCGCGATCGCTGCCGGTGAATACGCCCAGCGCACCCCGAATTCATGCAGCGGCAGCGACTTGAGAAATGGAGATACCACTGCCATCGGATGGATGGCCGAACAGATGTCGTGCTTGAACCCGGGAAGAGTGAGTTCGCGTGTCCGCGCTCCCCCGCCGATGGTTTCCTTTGCCTCGACGACGAGCACAGAGAGCCCGGCGCGCGCGAGCAACACCGCCGCTGCCAGTCCGTTCGGCCCCGCCCCAACCACAATCGCGTCGCGCATAGTCGATTCGCGCCGCTCTCTCAGGCGCAATCGCACTTTATAACAGGCGACTGATGCGATGAGTCGCCGCGCACTAGCTGCAGCATCGCCGGCGCAGCCACTGACCGATCAGCGCGACGTCGCTTTCCTGACCACGGTCTTTCGCTTCCCGCCGCCCGCAGGCGCTCCGAGAAGTTCAACCAGAGTCTCGATGGAGTACGCGTCGGAGAGATCGACTCCGCTCTGAAATGCTGATTCGATCAGCCCGCGAATGATCTCGGCGCGGCTGATGGCGCGTCCATGCTTTAGCCGGATATCGATCGCCAGCCGATCGAGGTAGGCGACGTGACGGTCCAGGAGCACCACGGTGATCTTGGCCCACGGCTCGGTGTGCATCACAGGCCGGCCGCGAGTTGGCTTTAATGCGGGGCTGGGGACCTTCCGACTTGGGCTCATCGACGACTCCTCGGCTACTGACCCTTAACGATGCTTCGAGCGAATCGCTCAACATTCGTTTCGGGCTCTGGACCGGGCTCATCTTAGTGCAGTCATCGCTGTGCGAGGAGTCCTTGCGGCTTTTGTTTCCGAGGTTGCTGGATCGCGAGTGCGCGGTAGCCTCATTGAAGTCGCGCAGCCAGAAGTGAAGGCTCCGTGATCGCGCTTCCACAACGTCCGTCGTGACAAACGTAGGCGACCACCTGGTTGGGATCGGCAGGCAGCGAAAGTGTGGCCGCGACCGGAACGCGAAGCGCCAGTTGCTGCAGAGCCGTCTTGCCATGGGCGTACAGGAGTTCGACATAGGGGCCGCGAACCACGGCCGAGAGGCTCGCCGCCGCAGGGAGCCCGCTGCTGCCCAGAATGAAAACCTGCTTCGCCTTGACGGAAGCCTGGACCAGGTCGAGGGCAATCGCTGCCAGTGGTGTCTGAGGATTCGCCGCCGCCGGACCCGAGGCGTTGACGATCCGCGCTCCACGCGCGAGCCAGGTCGAATTGCCCGTGGCCGCTCCCAGGCGCAGAAGCGCAATCGCAGCGGCCGCACTCTGTGTGATTCCACCGGCGACATCTTCGACCACCAGAGGTCGCATCGCCTCCGGCACGCTTTCACCGACGGCGTACGCGCCGCGAGAGTCATCCCATCGACGCTCGAGTTGCGTCATCGATTCGATTGCCGCGTCCAGCCAGCGGATGTCGGCCGACGTTTCATACAAGTCGAGATAGCCGCACGCGAGCAGCGCGTGATCGTCCACTGTGGCTGCGATGGACGAGCCGGGAATCCTCACCCACGTTCGCGTCGACGGAACTCGCGCCCTCATGAAAACGCGGCCCGCAGCGGCAGCCGCTTCCAGGTAGCGAGGTTCGCCGAGCAGACGTGCGGCACGCGCCAGGACCGACATCGCGAGTCCCGTCGAAGAGGCGATGGGCGCAAGGCTCGAACGAGGAGCAGGTCGGTTCAACCGTGTCCGGAGGAGGATCGGCGCGGCCCGTGAAAACTCAGCGTCAGTGGGAAGCAGGGCCGGGTTTTGCGGAACGCTCCATCCCTGAAGAGTGCCGCTGATGTCGAGTTCTTTCGGAATATTGCCCGCGCGCGTGATTCCATACGCGGCGGCGATACGACCGCCCACGGCAGCGCCGAGGATCCTCTCGAGTTCTTCCACCTTCCAGACGTAGTACATGCCGTAGAGAAGTTTCGGCTGGCCACCGGTAGCGTAGAGGCTTTCGGCATCGTATGCGGGCGCGAACCCGCCTCTCTCGAACTGCGTGTCGCGCACCACGAAATCGAGCGTGGAACGGGCGAGATCGAGATACTCGTCACGACCCGTGACCTGCCAGACGTTCAACGAGACATCGGCGAGAAAGAGCTGGTCGACGAGAAATTTTTCAAAGAGCGGAATGCGGTATTCACGGTCCAGGGAGGCTCGATGAATGCCGCCCCCGATCTGATCGCGCACTCCGCCGCGAGCGATCGCGTGCAGCGCCTTTTCCACGCGCTCGAACGTTCGCGTGCTTCCGGTTCGATCCGCGAGACGCGCAAGCGCCAGAAGGCGCGCTGGCTGCGGAAAACGAGGAGACGCCGTATCAAAGCCCGGATGTTCGTCGTCGTATCCCGCAAGAAGCCGATCGATCGCCATGGAAGCCGCCGGCAGTTCAGCAATCGCCGGCGCAGCTCTCGCGTGAGCGTAAGCTCGTGCGAGCAGCATGCGGGAAACGGCAAGCAGCGGTTCACGATTGACTGACCACTGCGTGGAAATCCGCATCAGTTCGGCAAGTGCCGGTTCCGCCGCGAGACCGCCAATCTCAGCGATCGGCAACAGATCCGGAGTCATGATTACGATCAAGGGCGCGATGCGCCCTCGATCTTCCGCGTAAAACGCCGACCAGTACGCGGTTGCAAGTTCCGGGTACTCACTACGGTCGACCAGGATCGCGACGAAGCGCTCGTTGAGTTGCTGCGCGATCGCGCGATCCGCGAGCACCTCCCTCATCGATCGCCGACATGCCAGGCACCCGACGTCGCCAAACGAAACGGCCAGCAGTTTCTCTCCGCTGCGCGCCCGGTCGAGGGACGGATTCTGCCAGCGCTGCCAGCGCACCGGATGACTCTCGTAGTCGGAAATCCATCGGCCCTGTTGCGCAACGACGGCTTTCGGAGGCAGCTTGCGCACCGGTGTCCTGGCCTGCGCCGGCGGCGGCAGAATCATGATGGCTATGAGAACCAGTGCAGGCGATCGCAGAGACATTCCGTCCCGACAACACCAGGTCGCGCACGATGTTTCCCTCGAGCCGAACTGCGGACGGCTCCTCAGCGATCTCGGTTCAGATCAGGGCCGAGCCTCAGGTCCAGAGTTCTTCGATCGGTTCGTACAGCCCTTCCTTCGCGTACGGAACGTATTCGAAGCCGCGATTGAGGGGATCATCGTGACGGATCGTGGTGTAGTCGATCCCAAGTGCTGAGTAGATTGTGCACGTGACATCTTCGGGCCGGACATCGCGATTGGGACGCCAGCCGTACTCTGTGACCTGGTTTCCGGCGGCGTTGGTCTTTCCGATTGCGCGCCCGCCCCTGGTGCCGGCACCGGCAAAGAGCACGGAGGTGCGCAGATAATGATCACGCCCGCCCTGGCTGTTGAGCACACCGACGGTGCGACCGAACTCGCTCATCACTACGATCAGCGTTTCGTCTAGTTGAGTTTTACCGGCCACCGATCCGGGTGCAGCAGCGAGATCGCTGAGCAGAGCCCCGAACGCGGTGTCGAAGGTCTTGGTCTGGACGTAGATCGACGCCGCGGCAGCCTTATCGTAGATGTCGGAATGATGATCCCAGCCACCGAGCGTCGCCTGTACGAAGCGAGTGCCACGCCGCGCCTTCACCAGGTTACGCGCAACGACCAGCGAGTCGCCGAACGTCGTGCTGCCATACCGTGAATGCTCTTCGGTGGTGAACTTGAACAGGTCGTTCACGCCAGGGGCCTGCATCAGCGTGCGGGCCTGCGTGTAGAAGTCGTTCATGTCCATGGACGACTTTCCGAGTGCGGCCGAACTGCGGGTGGCATCGAGTTGCTGCAGCAGTGCCCAGCGGTCGTCAAACCGGGCTACGCCGTCGGGATGGGAAAGTGTAGCCAGCCCCGTCGACGCCGTACGCACCCCGAATGGTGCGTACTTCGCGGGAAGGTAACCGGAGGTCGGGATCTGGCCCGACTCGATGGCGATGAAACCGGGCAGCACGTCATTCACGCCACGCGCTGCCTGGGATTCGAGGGAGACCACCGCTCCGATATGAGGAGCGATCGCGCCGGTGGCGCCCGAGGGATTGCGAGAAATCTGTGCCCACACCTGGCCGAGCTGGTGAACGGCAGCCCATGCCATGGAACTGCGAACGAAAGACACCTTGCCCACCTGCTCAGCGGTCTTCGGAAGAAGTCCCTGAGGGAGCCGCAGCTCACCGTAAGTGGCCGGAGTGAAGTCCGCCGGAGTCCACGCGCCTTCTTTGAGATCCCAGGTGTCGACCTGGCTTGGCGCGCCGGTCAGAAAGATGAAGATGCAGCTCTTGGCCGTGTTGCGCAGTGGAACGCTCGTGGTCGAAGTCTGCGCAAGCAGCAGGCGCGGATCGACCACATCGGTGAACCACGACGCCGCCAGGGTCGTGCCGGCGATTTTGAGGAAGTTACGCCGAGAGAACCCCGGACCCTCGATGGCACCGTTGTTCGCACCACGACAGACACCACATTTCTCTTTGGATTTCATGATCGCCTCAGTAGAAGAGGAACTCGAGACTGTTGAGCAGAGCGAACTGCAGGTCTTCGGTTTTCTGGGCCAGCGTTCCGCTTCGGAGACTTGCGAGTGCGAATGCTTTCTCCTCCGCAGTCGGCAACCGTGAGAGCGTAGCCAGATAGAGCTGGTCGGCGACCACTGCCGGATCGGTCGTCGTTGCCAGAACTTTCGCCACGGTCGAATTCGCAGTGGCCCGCTTGACCCGCGAGGTTACGACCGTATCGTTCATCATCTCCAGAGCCTGGGTGATGGACGTGTCGTTGGTCCGCGCCACATCGTCGCGATCGCCGCGACCGAACTCATTCAGGAAGGTGCTGTAGCCGGCACGCCCACCTTCGGTAGGATCGGGCAGCAGCATCGCGCGACTCACCGCGGTCATCCCCTGCACCGGAATCGACACCGGAACCGACGTCGCTTTGGCGACGGCGTCCAGCGTCATCTCCGAAGGCAGCCTGCGGGGATAATGCCGGGCGTAGACCGGCACCCACGCTTCGTTCCAATCCCCGGCGGAGTAGCGCGACGAGAGCTGATATGTGGTCGAGTTTGTAATGGTGCGCAGGAGCGCTCGAATCGAGTAGCCGCTGGCGATGAAGTCCGTGGTCATCGCCTCGAGAAGTGCTGGATGGGTCGGCTGGGTGTCGAGCTTCAAGAGATCGAACGAGGCCACCGGCTCGACCATGCCGAGACCGAACATCTCCTTCCACAGGAGATTGACGGTGTTCCGCGCGAACTGCCGGTCGGAGGTCAGGATGCGGCCGTACGCCTGCCGGTACGACTCGCCCACTCTCGGCTCCTCGCCGGTCAGGACGAACGCTGGCATCACATAAGCGGGTGCGCCTGCTGCTGCCTCACGCGGGCTCTTGTTTCCGTCCTGCGTGTTGAGGTTGTAGCGGCCCGTGAGGTTGTCCGAGACCACGAACTTACGGATGTTTGGATTGGCAGGGTCGGCCACTTCAGGCCGGGCGACTACCCGAGAGAAAAACGCCGCCGTCTCCCAGAAGTCGGTGCGGGTTCTCGTCGCCAGGTAGCTGTTGACCGACTCGAGGTGACGGGCGCCGCTATGGCAGGAGGTGCAGAGCATCGGCATGCCCAGGAACTTCTCCCCGCTGCTGGCCGCGAGGTTGTCGTAGGTGTCCTGCGCCGGTCCGTTGCGCTGCAACTGCCGGACGATGAAGTTCGCGTTACCAATGGCGAAACTGTCGCCGCTGCCGGTGACGAGTTCGCGAACCATCTGATCGTAGGGTTTCGCAGCGCGGATCGAATCGCGGATCCAGGTGTAGTAGACGTTGCGGCCGAAGTAGTACTCACGCACGTTGTTGGATACCTGGACGTTCTGCACCAGGTCGCCAAACCACATCGTCCATCGGTCCGCAAACGCGTCCGTCGCAATCAGTTCGTCGATCTTGCGACCACGCTTGTTCGCGACGGCATCCGCCATGAATGCCTGAACGGTGGCTGCATCGGGAATCTGGCCGGTCAGGTCGAGCATCACACGCCGCAGAAATTCAGAATCGGTAGAGAGCGTCGTTGGCTGGACGCGCTGCTCGATGAGTTTGGCGAGGATCCCCGAGTCGACGTAGTTGACGACCGGCATCGTGATCACGACGGTCGACGGCGTCCCCGAGGAGCGCCTGCGCCCCGTTGCGATGGCTGTTGGAGCGACCGCCTCGGCCGATTGAGAGAGCTGGCGGTAGAGTCCGGCCGGATTCCCGGCAATCACTCCGGCGCCGCCGACGGGACAGACTTCGCCCCCGTACGCCGAAATGGTGAGGAAAACAGCCGCGAGAAAGGCTCGGGTCCGCATCTGGGTACTCCTCCGATAGAGAAACAGACTACTCCGGGTCGCCGTCGTTTACATGCGAGCGATCGAAATCACCGATGTCGTCGAGCGACTCCCTGATCTCTCCCTCGGACGGAACGTCGAGGCGGTCAAAAAAAAGCCCAACATGCCCGAAGGGCTCGGGAAAGGCCAACGACACGAACTCGTCCGCCATGCTCCCGACCCGCTCGCGCATCCGAGGATCGGTCACGGCGACCGCGATGATCACGCGGGCGGGAGTGAGTTTCCGGACCGCTTCCACCGAGGTTCCCATCGTCAGCGAACTTCGAATTCCATTGTCGACGACGATGACGGTCCGTTCGCGGAGGTCCAGAGCCGGGAGGCGTCCACGGCACTCGAGCACCCTGGCCCGGAACTGCCCCAGCGTCTGCACGACGAAAAACTCCTCGCCCGTGACCGGGTCTGCCGGCTCAATGATTCGTGGATCGAGCACCTCCACCCCTGCGACATTCACGACGCCAACGCAGTCCTCGAAGCTCTGCTGGAACAGGCTGCGCCTGACGATCAGGTCTAGCGGCACGTGCAGTGCCGCGGCCACTTCAACCGCAAGCGGAACGCCGCCCCTCACGATCCCCAGGACGACGACGCTGGGGTCGCCGGCGAAACGCTCCAGCGCGACAGCGAGAGCGCGGCCACTCGAAGGAAGATCCGGGAAGAGCGTGTGACGCCTGTAGATACTCAAGGTTCGACCGGATCGAAGTCATGAATCCTGCGTACATCGACGGCCAGGATTCCTTCGTCAGTGGCTGGCAGGAACATCGACCGGAACTTTGCGCCCCACTCGACCTCATCCGCCTTATAGGACGAGCGGGTATGGACCGTCTGGGAAAACGTCTCGTCGAAGCCGTTGAGCAGGACCAGAAACTCTGCGTCCCACTCGAGCAAGTCGCTCGCCGACGCGCCCCACAGAGGGCTCGTTTGATCGATCGGATGGACGATGGTCCAGGCCAGTGGAAAGAACACGACACGATCTCTCTCGAGAGTCAGCGCGATGAAATCGCGATCCATTCCGCCGGTCGAATTCGCTCGACGCCGGCTCATCAGGACCTTGGCCCGCAACTCCACCAGCTGGTTACTGCGCTGATTGACGAGCCGGAACATGAACGCCTTCTGACCGTTGTTGTAGGGAGCAATGACTGCGCGATCGCTGAAGACGACACGGGCCACCGGGCGCGCAAACCGGGCAAACACGATGCCGGCGACGACTGCGAATCCTAACAGTCCGACGAGCGACTCCACGGCCACCACCAGGTTGGCACTCAGGGTCGACGGGAAGACATTCCCGTAACCGATGGTGGCCAGCGTGTGAACGCTGAAAAAGAACGCCTTGCTGTATCGATGCACGAGGTCGAGGTGTTCGCCACCCGAGAGAGCCCTCTCTCCGAGAAACACGTAGACCGCCGCGAACGAAGCGTTGATGAAAACGAAGACACCGATGGTCGCGGCCAGAAACAGTGGCCAGCTCAGGGTGAGCAGGAAGTGATACGGCGAGAGCGCGTCGAGCGCATTGAGCCCTTCCCGCCGCACGTTGAACGTCCCGTCGCGATTGAGAAAGCGCTTGCGACTTTCCCTGGATACGATCGAACCGAAGCCGAGGTCCGAGTCGCCGCTGGCTTCCAGGTGCTGATTGCGAACTTCGGTCGTCATCGAGGGCATCGTAAAACAAACCGGCGCTGCGTGACATCTCCACTTCGACGCGCGATGCTAAACTCCGCCCTCATGGACCTCGAGCGAATCTCCTCGGACGACTTCAGGCGTCACCTCGGAACCTTCGTCACGATCACCGTGGCTGAGGGACAGCAACTCGAGCTGGAGATCCTCGCCGTGCGCGACCTGGAGGCTGCGGCTCGCCCCGGCACGGCGCGAAAAGCCTTCGCCGTCGAATTCAAGGGCCCCCCTGCGGTCTCACTTGGCCAGCAGATCTACCTCATGAGTCATCCGTCGCTGGGACATGCGGACGTCTTCATCGTTCCGATCGCTAGGGACAACTCCGAGACGAGATTCGAAGCTTTGTTCAACTGAGGGGCGGGTCGGCTGCACGCCAGTGCATCAGAAAGTACGGACCCACCGTCTCCACAGTCCGGTAGCCGAGCCGCTCGTACAGGTTCAGCGCACTGTTGCCCTGCTCGACGTGGATGCTCACGAAGTCGCCGTTCGCCGCGGCGCGCTCGTGAATCTCGCGAAGGAGCATCTCCCCGATTCCGCGCCTCTGCACTGCAGGGAGGAGAGCGATGTCCATGATGCGCAGCTCACCGGGCATCTGGTACAGGTAGAGGCGTCCGATCAGCCGGCCTTCCAGTTCGATCACCTGGAACTCGGCGCCGGGATAGCGCTGTCGATAGTGCGACCGCTGCGCGTCGAATTGCGATGCAACGAACGCGAGTTTCTGCTCGCCGGTCCAGTCGACGCGCGTCAATTCTTCAGCGCGCGTGGTGCCATAAAGAAAGAGGAGGAACGCGATGTCCTCCTCCACCTCTGGCCGGAACGCGATCGTTTCGCGCGGCGGCGCCGACTGATCGGTCACGATGCGTTCGTCGTCTCCACTTCAGTCGCTCCGTCCTTCCCGGCATCGACATCGGGCGTGTTCGAGCCGAATGTCACGACGATGTAGTCGAAGTTCGGGGCGGCGGTGCCGGTGATCGAGCGCACGCGAATGAGGCCGGACTCGCGATCGAAGTTCAGCGGCGTTGAATCCGGAGCCATCTCGATGGAACTCCAGTCCGGTACCCGGTCACCCGCGTCAAGCAATGCGATCACGTAAGCGCCGCGATCGAGCATGAATGCGTTCGCCTGGGAGGTCACGGAGAACTTCAGCTCGTCCGCGCGTTGTTCCCCGAAACCGCGCCGGACGACGACGTTGACCGTGCCGCTGGCATCGACTGGCGCGACGAATGAAGTGTACGAGGAGCCCGCTGGACCGTTCTTCGTCACCGAATGCATCCAGGCATAGAACGGAACGCGCTCGGTCACACCATCGACCGCATAGAGCACTTCCAGCGCGTAGTTGCCCACGCGACCCCGGTTCCCCGGACGCTGCCAGAGCCCGCGGACCGACAGCTTCACTCCTGACCGGATGAGCGAAGGGTCGCTCGTCGTCAGTCGCTCTGCCGCCATCAGCGTCTGCCGAAAACCGCCGCGACGAGCGACGCCGGACACGCCGCCGAAATAACCAACCGACACCTTCGCTACGCCGGCGATCTCGCTGGCAAAGACGTTCGGCGCTGCCAGGCCAGCCACGGCCGCGGAGGTTGCGGCGATGAAGGCCCGGCGATTCATCAGAAATGAGTTCGTTGCTTCAGACATCGATGGCTCCTAAGGACGCGCCGGAAAGATCCCCTGCAGTGCAATGCAGAAACTCAAAGTGAGGTACGGCTGCATGTTGTTGTGTGGAAATGAACTGCCAGTGATCGAGAGCGCCTGAAAGTTCATGTTCACGACGTTCTGCGCCGTATTGTCGACATAGAGCTGGGCGCCCACCGATCGTGCGATCGCTTCCTGATTGCTCGGCGTGTCATCCTCACCCGGTTGGTTCGACGCCATCAGCGCATGCGTGTGTAAGGGGATTTCAGTTTGAAGCAGCGTGACCGTCTGGGTGCCCGACATCTCTCCAAGGTCGCGCAGCGAAAGTCCCTGGCCCTGACCGGGTTGCATCGGGGCATTGCCTTCCATATTCGGCAACGCAAAGGTCGACTTGCCGTCGCCACCGTACGTGGTGCCGAGTAGCGAGAAGAGTGCTGTGTTCTGCGAGATCGGCATCAGCTGCCCAGCGCAGAAAGCCCAGCCTTTCGGCGGGAAGTTGAACGGAAAAATCCGGATTTCGGCTACGAATGGGTCCGACATGCGTACTCCTCAGGCCTGGCTCGGGAAGACGCCGAACAGCGAAATGATGAAGTTGATACAGAGAAACGGCTGCACGTTCTCATGAGGCTGACTGCCGCCCGTCGGAGCAATGGAGTTCGCGCTCAACGCAACATTCGTATTCGAGACGATGAATGGCGTGTAACTTGGCGTTCGCGCGAGAATGCCGCTCTGGGCGTTGGCAGTGTCCGCGTTGTTGGTAGACGCCAGCATTGGATGTGTATGAGAGGGAATCTGCTGCACCGTCAACGTCACCTGCTCGGTTCCAGCCATCTCTCCGATCTGATAGGTCGTCCCACTGGGACTGGTCCCCGTATGGATCGGAAAGCGGCTGGCGAGATTCGGGAGATTGAACGTCGACTGACCGTCGCCGCCGTAGGTCGTCCCGATCAGGGTGAAAAGAACGTCATTCTCAGAAATTGCGAGCGTCTGTCCTTCGCAGAACATCCACCCGTTTGGCGCGAAGTTGCCAGCGAACATTCTGATTTCGCCGACGTACGGTTCACCTGCCATGATCCAGCTCCTTAGTTCTGCGACGGGAAAATGCCCTGAAGGGCGATGATGAAGGTCAGGACGAGGTACGGCGCCATATTGTTATGGGCTTGTGATCCACCCACGCTTGAAACCGTGGTCGGGTTGAGTGTGGTCAGCGAGTTGACCTGGTTCGTATACGAAAGGTTCAACGGGCTGGCCAGCAATTCGTTGGACGCCGGCGCAACCTGATTCCCTTTCGAGGAACTCGCATTCACGAAATGATTGTGGGCAGGCATCGTCGAGAGCGAGATCGTGTCCGAAACCGCCCCGCCCTGCTGACCGAGCGTGAATCCGTTCCCGAATGAAATCGGCACCTGTCCACGCAGGTTCGGCAATGCGAACGTCGTCTGGCCGTTCCCGCCGTACGTCGTTCCGAGGAGCGCGAACAGCGCCTGGTTCTGATTGATCGGCAGAAACTGTCCGTTGGCTAGTGCCCACCCTTTTGGCGGGAAATTGAACGAGACGATCTTGATTTCCGAAAGAAATGGTTCAGACATAAAGACTCCTCAGACTCTGCTCTTGCGTGCACATGGCAGGAACCGTCGTTCTCTCACGCCTGATCATGGAAGTGTTCCGCAGGCGCCCGCCGAGACACCTGTGAACGTGCCCGGGCTGGCGACGCTAATGAATGGTGGGTTGATGCTCGGGTTCGCCGCCTCGAGGAACGTCTCATAGGTGGCAGCGGTCTGGGCGCCGGCCGCCAGTCCCTCAACATTGAACACAGCGGTATTGGCCTGCCGGGCGAAGACCCTGAAGAACCCGGTGCCCGCCCCGCTGGATGAGTTGCTCGTGGCAGCGGTCCCGAACGCCTGAACGCAAACCGCGTTCGTATTGCGTGCCTGGATCCTCATCGCGTCGAGAGCCCCGTTGAGCGTGGTGACGTTGTTGCCCGAGACATTCGTCCGGAGCAGTCCTCGACCGCCGACCGCGACGGCGAGACCTGACGATTCGGCGAGCAAGCCAAAATCAAAACCAACATTCGTGACGGTGTTGTTCTGTACCCGGGCCGCCATATTCGACAGGTTCGAGTTGAACACTCGAATTCCAAAGCCGCTGAAACCCGCACCCGCGTTATGGACGCGGTTGTTTGTCACGATTCCCGACATCGAGCACGTCTGACCCACCGTGGCGCATCCGCTCGAAACATTGATGCCCGTATTGAGAAGCGGTGCGGTTGCACCCGTGCAGGTGCCACCCGAACGGTTGATTCCAACGCAGTTGTTCGTGATCGCGTAGGTCACAGTTCCGTTGGTTGCGCTCGACGCTTCGATGCCCTGGTTTCCCTGGTTCGACACGCCGGCAACGATGGTGTTGTTGTTGAATGTCGCACTGAGCGCAGAACTGTCAGCGGCGTCACCACGCAGCGAGACGGTGCGGTTTCCCGCAAAGAAGGTGTCCGTCACGCTGCAGGTCAAGTTTCCCGTCAATGCCGACAGGCAATGAATTCCGACGTTGCCTGAGGCAACACTGTTGTCCTTGATCGTGCAGGTCGAGAACGCGATCGTCCCACTCCCGCTGTTCTGCAGCACACGAACATTATCCTCGGTCGATCCCGTGACCTCGACACGCGTGACTGCGTTGGTGGCTTCGCGGATGTCCGTCAGGAAAATGCCGAATTCAGTGCTGAGGGCGTTCGTGTTGTTGCGTACGAGCATGTCGGTCAGCGTGATCGCGCCGACCGTAAGTCCTTCTATCCCGCTGTCCAGGTTGCCCGCGACTTCCATGAACGAGAGGCTGGATGCGCGGGTGCTGGTCAGGGAGATGCCGTCGCCGGTGGTGTTCAGAATCTTTCCGCCGGTACAGGTAGCAGTCGTCGAGGTACAGGCTCCCGCATTCCCGGTAACGGTCAAGCCGCCGTTGGTTCCTACCGTCAAGCCTGTGTTACTCAGGACGATCCCGTTCGCTCCGCCGTTCTGGGAAATCGACTCGAAAATCAGCCCGGCCGTTCCGATCGCAACGCCGTTGACATTGAGGGCGGTGCCGCTGGTGCCCGAGCCGATGGTGTTCGCCGTGCCGGCGTTCCTGGTGACGATCAAGGTTCCGCCGCCCGTGGCCGCGATCCCCGCACCGGTCGTGCGCGAGATTACGAGCCCGCCGTTGGAGAAGGTAACCGTGTTCCCGACCGCACCGGTATAACTCACCGCGGTATTCGCGCCGACACTCAGCGACTTGCTCGCTCCGCTGAATGTGACGCTGGTCGGATTGCCCATCGTCGCAAGGAGGATCCCGTTCGAAGTGCTGGTGATGTTGCCGGTAAAGCTGATCGTACCGCTGCCAACGTTCTGAATCGAGACTGGACGATTGAGCGTGGTATTGATCGTGCCGTTGTAGGTCACGCTGGTGGCCGCGCTTGCGTTGTTGATGTCGAAGGCGATGCCAGACGCGCTCGCCGCATTCCCGATCTGCGTGCTGGCGTTGAAGCTGAACGCACCACTCGATCCGTTCGTGATGTCGACGCCGGCGTCGCCGGCGTTGAGCGTGGTGATGCCGTTGAAGTTCACTGCGTTGTCGACGTTGCTGAAGAGGATGCCGGTGGACGTCGCGCCTGTGGACGTCGCACTCAAGGTGCCGGTTGAGAACGTGAAAGCCGCGGCTGCGTTCGTGATGTTCGTCAGGTCGAGAAGGCGTCCGTTGGCTGATCCACTCTTCGTGAGGTTGCCATTGAACGCAAAGCCCGCGGGGTCGCTGCCGTTGACGACGAGACACGCTGTGTTCGCGCCCACGAGTCCGTTCGTGACACTGGTGTTCGCGCTGAACGTGAAGTTCCCTGACGATCCGTTGTTGATGTTGATGCCCGCGCCGCCCGTGAACACATTCGTCGCGTTCACGTTGTAGGTGCCATCGGCGTTATTGAACACCATACCCGCGCCCTGCGAGGCAGTGACGTTGCCGCCGAATGTGATCGTTCCCGCGTGACTTCCCGAGATATCGACCACCGGGGCGTTGTTCAACGACTGGCTGATCGTGCCATTCCAGACGATCGTGACGCTGCCTCCGACCACGTTGAAGACCGTGTTCGCGGCCGCGCTGTCGCTGAGAGCGCCCGCACTGACCGTGAAGCTACCGGTCACGCCGCTGAGGAGCAGTGCGGTGCCGGCGGCTCCCGTCGAGGTGACATTGGTGAAGGTACCGTTCACGGCGCCCGCGGTCAGTCCGAGAGCCTGGTTCGTCGCAGAGACGGAAGTCGCGGAAACCGTGAGCACCCCGAAGTCGATCGTGTTGGTAATGCCCGTTGCAGGTCCGGTGATCGTGACGTTGTTGAGAGTAAGGTTCGTGGACGCACCCTGCAGCGCGACGCCGGTCGTCCCGTTCGTGAGCGTGCCGCCGGTGACGGTGACCGTCCCCGTGACATTCGTCAGCGCAATTCCGGTCGTGGCGCCGGTAGCGTTGATGCTGGTGAACGTAACGCCCGTTCCGCCCACGGTGATGCCGTTGAGCGAGAGCGCGTTGGCCGCGGCTCCAGCCGTCAGGTTCGCCGTGCCGCTCACGTTGAGCGTTCCGCCGCCCGTGGCAACGAACGGCGTACCGGTCGTGGTCGTGACGTTGAGCGTGCCGCTGAAGTTGATCGTCGCGCCGGCGTTCGTGGTCATCGTCACGCCCGCCAGGGTCGTCGTCGACATCGTCTGCGTCCCGGTGAACGAGATCGTGCCGGACGTGTTCGACAGCAACTGAATTCGTCCAGCGGTGAGAGCCGCGCCGATCGCAATCGCGCCAGCGCTGCCCGGACGATTGAGCACCGAGACTGCGGTACCGGTACCGCCGTCAATCGTGTTGGTTCCATCCACCGTGACCGTGGCCGTGCCATTGTTGATGGTCAATGCCTGAATCCCGACCGTACTGATCGTCGAGTTCGTGATCGCGACTGCGCCCGTCATGCTGATGAGGTTCACGCCAACGTTCGCGTTGTTCTGGACAGTCAGCGTGTCGCCGACGAATCCGGCGTGAGCGATGCCGGACGAGATGCCGTCGCGCGTCGCGCCCGTCACGGTCAGTCCCTTGACGGTGTTGCCGTCCGCGAGCGTGATTGCATCGCTGGCCACCGTCAGATTCGTGATCAACGGCTTCACGCCTGCAGCCTTGAGCGTCACGGTGTTGACGACGAGCGCAACTCCCTCACCGATCAGCTGCTGGCTGTTCTTGAGAACGATTCCCGCCGTGTGGCCAAGTGTTGTCCCGTCGCCGTTGTAGATATAGATGATGTCGCCGGCGGTCGACGCCGCCTCTGCGGCAGCCAGCGTGTTGAACGGCGACTGCGACTGACCGATACCAGCCGCGCCGTTGTTCTTCACGTACCAGACGCGATTGGCGAGCGTGAGGCTCACGGTTGCGGTAGCCGAGGTCACGCTGTTGCTCGTGACCGTGTAGGTGAACGAGTCGCTGGTGATCGCCGCTGCCGCGGGGTTTGCCGGTGGCGTGTAGATGAACGTGCCGTCGGCGGCGATCGTCACGCTGCCACCAGCAGCCGTCGCAAACGTTCCAGCCGTTGCGGCGCTTCCAACCGGACCGTCATTCGTCAGGAGGTTCGTGGTCGATGCGACGAAAGGCGTTGCAGGGCTGGTCGTCGTGCCGCCGGTAATGACGAACTGCGTGTTGTTGATGATGTTGCTTCCCGCGCCGTACGCGTCGTCCACCGCGCTCGGCGCGATCGAGATCGAGAATGCCTGCGAGCCGGTGCAGAGGCTCGATGTCTCCGTGGCCGTCACCGTGAAGTTGAAGGTTCCGGTCGCGGTCGGCGTACCGCTGATCGCGCCGCTACCCGCAAGCGTCAGGCCGTTCGGCAGCGCACCCGCCGTGACGGCGAATGTGTAGGTCCCGGCTGGCGATGCGCTGGCACTCTGGCCGGTGTAGGCCGCGTTGAAGATGCCGTTCGGGAACGATCCGCCGCCAGTGCGCGTGACCGTGATGGTCGGGCACGTGACCGTGAGTGTGTATGTCGCGCCGGTTCCAGAGCAGCCGTTCGAGTCCGTGGCCGTCACAGTGATCGGATAGCTGCCGACCTGCGTCGTAGTCCCGGCCAGTTGGCCCGTGCTCGTATTGAGCGTGATGCCCGAGGGCAGGGCGCCAGTCTTGCTCCAGGTAGTGGTACCTAGAATGCCGGTAGCGGTGAAGGTCTGGGCGAAGGCTGCTCCTGCCTGAACTGAGGTCACACCGGGGTTCGTCACCGCGATGGCCTGGCAGTTGATGGTCAGGCTGTAGGTCGCACTCGTCCCGGTGCAGGAGTTGCCGTCGGTGGCGGTGACCGTGATCGGGAAAATGCCCGCCTGCGAAGTGGTCCCGGAGAGGACGCCGGTCGAGCTGTTGATCGAGATCCCGGTCGGCAGCAGGCCGGTCGTCGACCAGACGATCACGCCATTGCCTCCCGACTGCGTGAACGTCTCGCTGAACAGGGCGCCAGCCGTCCCGATGTTGTTCACCGGGCTGGTAACGCTGATGACGTTGCAGGCGAGGACGAGTGTGTAGGTCGCGCCCGTACCCGTGCAGCCGTTGCTGTCCGTGACGGTGACGACGATCGGGAACGATCCCGCTTGCGTCGGCGTGCCTGAGAGGACACCGGCATTCGACAGCGTGAGCCCGGTCGGCAGCGCCGATGCGGTCGTGAAGGTCGCGGTACCCACCGCGCCGCTCTGCGTGAACGTCTGGCTGAATGCCTGGGCCACTGTGCCCGTGGACGTCGCCGGATTGGTCACGCTGATGGTCTGGCAGCTGATGGTGAGTGTGTATGTGGAACCCGCGCCGGTGCAGCCGTTAGCGTCCGTGACCATGACGACGATCGGGAAGCTGCCCGGCTGCGTCGGGATACCCGACAGAACGCCTGCGCTCGAGAGTGACAGTCCGGACGGCAGGGCCGAAGCCGTGGTGAACGTCGCCGAGACGTGCGCGCCGCTCTGCGTGAACGTCTGCGAGAAGGCTGCGCTCACCGTGCCGGTGTTGGTCGCAGGATTCGTAACGCTGATTGTCTGGCACGCGATCGTTAGCGTGTAGGTAGCGCTGGTGCCGATGCAGCCATTCGCATCAGTCACGACGACTGTGATCGGGAAGCTTCCCGACACGGTCGGAGTGCCCGAGAGCACGCCGTTCGCTGCGAGCGAGACTCCTGCCGGCAATGTCGATGACGTGGTGAACGTCGCCGACACGTGCGCGCCGCTCTGCGTGAACGTCTGCGAGAACGCTGCGTCGACAGTGCCGGTGGTGACTCCCGGGTTCGTGACGGCGATCGTCTGGCACCCGATCGTGAGCGTGTAAGACGAGGTGTTGAAGCAGCCGTTCGTGTCGGTCGCCTTCACCGTGATCGGGAACGAGCCGGGTGCGGTGGGTGTGCCGGAAAGTACGCCGCTCGCCGCGTTGAGCGTTACCCCGGCGGGCAGTGTGCCGGTCTGGCTCCACGTCGCTGTGCCAAGGATCCCGGTGGCAGTGAAGGTCTGGCTAAACGCCGCGTCCACCGTGCCGGTGTTGACGCCAGGGTTGGTGACGGTGACGGTCTGGCAGCCGATGACCAGCGTATACGTTGTGCCGTTGCTGCACGAGAAACCTGAGACGCATGACGTCGAACCCGAGCAGCCGTTCGCGTCGGTCGCCTTCACCGTGATCGGGAATGAGCCGACCTGGTTCGTCGTGCCGGAGAGAACGCCCGTGGACGTGTTGAGCGAGAACCCCGTCGGCAGCGTCTCCACCTCGGACCACGTGATCGTCCCCTGCCCGCCCGACTGTGTGAACGTCTGGCTGAAGGCCACGCCGGCCGTGCCGGTGTTGACGCCCGGGTTCGTGACGGTGATCGTCGGGCAGGTGATGATGAGGTTGTAGGTCGCGCCCGTTCCGGTGCAGCCGTTGCCGTCGGTGACGATGACGACGACGGGGAACGTTCCGCCCTGCGTCGGCGTGCCGGAAAGCACGCCTGCGGTCGAAAGCGTGAGCCCGGTGGGCAGCGTGCTCGCGGTCGTGAACGTCGCACCGCCGATGGCGCCCGACTGCGTGAACGTCTCAGAGAACGCGGACCCGGCCGCCACGCTGGCGTTTCCGGGGTTCGTGACGGTGATGGTCTGGCAGGCAATGACGAGTGTGTACGTAGCGCTCGTCCCCGTGCAGCCGTTCGAGTCAGTGCTCGTCACCACGATCGGGAACGAACCGGTCTGGAGCGGCGTCCCGGAGAGCACGCCGCTCGTCGCCAGGGAAACTCCAGTGGGAAGCGCGCTTGCGGTCGTGAACGTCGCCGTTCCGATCGCGCCACTCTGCGTGAACGTTGCACTGAATGGCGCGCTGATGGTGCCGTTGGTGTTCACCGGGTTGGTGACGCTGATCGTCTGGCAGTTGATGACGAGTGTGTAGGTCGCGCTCGTCCCCGTGCAGCCGTTGGCGTCGGTGACGGTGACGACGATCGGGAACGAACCGGTCTGCGTCGGTGTGCCCGAGAGCACTCCGGTGCTGGAAAGAGTCAGGCCGGCCGGCAGCGTGCTCGCCGTAGTGAACGTCGCCGTCCCGATCGAGCCGGTCTGCATGAACGTCTGCGAGAACGCGGCGTTCGCGGTGCCGGTCGTTACGCCTGGGTTCGTGACGGCGATCGTCTGGCAGCCGATGACGATCGTGTATGTCGCGCCTGTACCCGTGCAGCCGTTCGAGTCGGTAGCCGTCACCGTGATGGGGAACGATCCCGTCTGCAGCGGCGTGCCGCTCAGGACTCCGTTGCTCGCCAGGGTCAGGCCGGACGGCAGCGTGCCGCTCGCGAGCGTGTACGTCGCCGCTCCGATCGCGCCAGTCTGCGTGAATGTCTCGCTGAAGGCCGCGCTTGCGGTTCCGTTCGCGTTTGCCGGGTTGTTGACCGTGATTGCCTGGCAGGCGATCACGGTCGTGTAGGTCGTGCCGGTTCCCGTGCAGCCGTTGCTGTCGGTAGCCGTCACCGTGATCGGGAACGATCCCGTCTGCGTCGGAGTGCCACTCAGCACGCCGTTGCCGGCAAGAGTCAGACCGGCCGGCAGCGTGCCGCTGGCGAGCGTGTAGCTCATCGTGCCGACGCCACCCGCGCTGGTGAACGTCTCGCTGAATGCGGCGTTCGCGGTCCCGTTGCCATTGATCGGGTTGGTGACCGTGATCGTCGGGCACGTCACGACAAGCGTGTACGTCGTGCCGGTTCCGGTGCAGCCGTTCGCGTCGGTCGCCGTCACTGTGATCGGGAACGTCCCGCCCTGTGTCGGCGTCCCGGTGAGCGCGCCGCTGGTCGCGAGCGTCAGTCCCGCCGGCAGCGTGCCGCTCGCCAGCGTGAACGTGATGGTGCCGACTCCGCCGGTCTGCGTGAAGGTCTCATTGAAGGCTGATCCCGCAGGAACCGTGCTGTTCGCCGGGTTTGCGACGTTGATCGCCGGGCATCCAATGACCAGCGTGTAGGTCGCGCTCGTGCCGATGCAGCCCTGTCCCGACGTCACCGTAACGGTCATAGGGAACGAGCCGGTCTGGACCGGCGTGCCGGAGAGCAAGCCGCTCGCAGCAAGGGTCAGCCCGGCCGGCAGCGTGCTCGCGGTCGTGAATGTGGCACCGCCGACCGATCCCGTCTGCGTGAAGGTCTGACTGAATGCAACACCGGCGGTGCCGGTCGCCGTCGACGGGCTGGTCACCGCAATCGCCGCGCAGGTGATGTTGATGTTGAACGTCACGACTGCCGTCGTATCGACACCACCATTGGCCGTGCCACCGTTGTCGCGCAGCTGTACCGAGACGATTGCCGATCCGATGGCGTTGCCCGCCGGCGTGAACGTGAGCGCCCCATTCGCGGCGATCGCCGGCTGGACGCTGAAGAGTGCGTTGTTGTTGTTCGAGACGATGAAGTTCAGCGCCTGGGCGGCTTCATTCGCCGGGCCCGCGCTGATGCTCGTCGCCCACGGAGCGCTGTACACACCGGACGCTTCCGACACAGTCACGTCGCTTCCCGCCGTAAAGCTCGGGATGTCGTTGACTGAGTTCACCGTGATCGTCACTGTCACGGTGTTCGAAGGACCACCGGCATCGTTTGCCGTGTAGGTGAACGAGTCGGTTCCGTTGAAGTTCGCGTTCGGCGTGTAGGTGAACGATCCGTTTGCATTCAGCGCGAGCGTTCCGTTCGTCACGTTCGTGACCAGCGTCGCGCTCAGCACGTCGCCTTCGACGTCGCTGTCGTTGCCGAGCACTCCATTGACCGGAACGGAAAGCAGAGCATCTTCGTTCGTCGAGTAAGCGTCCGCCACCGCCACCGGCGCGTCGTTCACCGGAGTGACCGTGATCGTCACCGTCACTGGAGCCGAAGAAGCGATGCCGTCGCTGACCCGGTAGGTAAAGGTATCGCTCGTCGTTTCGCCGCCGTTGTGGATGTACGTGAATGAGCCGTTGCTATTGATCGTCACCGTGCCGTTGACCGGACCTGTGGCGACTGACGCCGTCAGGAACGACGACGGGGTATCCGGGTCGGTATCGTTTACGAGAAGACCCGGCGCACCGACCGTGAGCGTCGCACCCTCAGCCACGGTATACGCGTCCGCTGCACCGGCCGGCGGAAGGTCCGCGCCGATCGTGATGCGCGCGGTGGCCACGTCGTTTTCGACTCCGTCGCTGGCGCGGTAGGTGAATGCATCGGTCAGGGTGTTCGACCCGTCGTGCGTATAGGTGAACGCGCCGTCCTGGCCCAGCGCCAGTGTGCCGTGCAGCGGCGCCGTGACGAGGCTCGCCCGAAGACGGTCCCCATCGGGGTCGCTGTCGTTGCCGAGCACGCCGGGAGCCGGAACCGAGATGGTTCCTCGATGTGCGACGGTGTATTCATCAGCGTTTGCCCGCGGATCGCCATTCGGGGTCACCGCAATGGTGACCCTCGCTGCGTTCGAGGACGCGGTGCCGTTGGACGCCCTGTATTCGAAGGTATCCGACGGGTTTGGGGTGCCATCGTTGAGATAGGTGAATCCCCCTTCCGGCGCGAGCGAAACCGTCCCGTGACCGGGCGTGGTCACGACCGCGGCCGTCAGTGGTTTGCCATTCGGGTCGGTGTCATTGGTGAGCACACCGGGACTGGGAATGGTCAGGCTTCTTCCCTGCCGTCCCGTGTACGAGTCGTCCACTGCAGTCGGCGCCGAACCGAGAATCTTCGAGTCGATCCGGAACCAGAACGTAGCTGACGATCCCGTTGCATAGGCATTGATGATCCGGAGAGCGGAGGAGCCGTCGGCGGCGGTGCCTGGAGCAATGGGCTCGATTCCGCCCCAATCGGTTCCGATCCCATCCACAGTGATCAAGACAGCGCCAGACCCGACAACTCGCCGACGAATCGAGACCGGAGGGAAGATGATCGGGCTGGGATCGGTGCCCAGAACAGCCTGGGTCGCACCCGCGGCCATTCCGATGAAGCCGAGGCGGACCGCGCTGTGCGTGGTGCCGAGATCGAGCGAAATCCACGGAAGCCCGACTTCGAGCAGGGACTGCCCGCTGCTGTTCGAGTAAGTCATGGCGCCCTGCGCGGACGGGACGATCACCGGTTCGCCGAATGCGCCCGCGGTGCACTGGGCAATCGCGATCGAGGTCACGGTGCTGGTGACCTCGCCCACTTCTACCTTCGCCACGATCAATCTCTCCGCGCCTGCAAACCCGGCGGTCCCGGAGATGGCCACCGCGCAACCTGTCGACGCGTTCCGATCCGCATCGATCAGGACACGGAACTCGGCCGGAGCGGCAAGCGCCACAGTAGAAATGAACGCAGCCGTCAGTACGGCAAGCGCACGGGCGATGACTCGTGAATCCATGTTGGACCTCGTAAACTCGAACAGGACGATTTGGCGAAGCAGAGACGGATGACCGGCATCATAGACCGCCGTCGAAGCGCTATGAATAAAAAAAGGCGGCCGTGAAGGCCGCCGCGAGCACTACGAGTGACTTACAGACAGTTTACGAATTGATGACGGTCGACTCAACGCTTCACCACTCTGGTTCGAGGCGCACTTCCGTCGGCCACACGCAGCGCTCCGGTCAGGGTCGCGGTATCGCTCCCGTTCCTGACGAGAATGACCGCAGATCCGGGCGTTGCGTTGCCGGCCACCGTGTAGATTGCGTAGACGTAATTGCCCGCATACAGGAGTTCGGAGTCACGGCGGAATGCAGGGTTCAGGATCTCGATGGTCGTCAGTCCGCTAGTAAACGAATCGCCGCCCACAGCCAGCGAAAGCTTTTGTCCGGGAACCACGACCACCGGATTCGAGGACATCACGAAGTCGCGTTCTCCAGCGCTCGCAAATCCGATCCAGCGGGGATTCAACGTCACAGGCGCGCCGGACGTATCGATGTCGAGGTTGCCGTAAACCTTGCCGTTGTCGACGCGAATCGCGCCGCCGCCGGCGAAATGGGTTGCAAACGATTCCACCCTTGCGTCTCGCCAGACCCCGGCGAGATTGCGTGTGTCCACCGGACCGTCAAGGGGTTCGGCATAAAGCCGGTACGTCCCCTGCGGCACTCCCTGAAGGAGAAACTCACCAGTGGCGTTGCTCAACCCGGTAGCCACAGGCTCGCCTCGATCATTGACAGCCACGACCTGAGCGGCGAAGACGCCGCCGCCGTTGCCCGTAACTTTTCCTTTCAGCGTGGCGCCAGTGAGGGAAGTTTCCGTGCGTGGATAGATGGCGGTCATCGCCACGCGGTCATCGCTATCGAGGGGAATCGTTCCCGCCGCCTTTCCAACATAAGGAAACATCACCGACGAGAGAACCGCCGAGTGATCGAGACCGAGCAGGTGCCCGATTTCATGAGCAAGTGCCTGCTCTGCGTTGTATCCGTTGTGAGAGACGTTCGCATCCATCTGGATATCCGCCTCAGTCATCTTTCCACTACTGTCGTACCAGTTGGTGGTGAGGGCGATGAATTTCTGGTCGCGAAACAGTTCATCCGCCACCGAGATCGTGTTCTTTCCATCCCACCCCGGCTTCAAGCCATCAGCAACTGCATCCTGCTGGAAGGCGATGGCTGTGTCAGGCATCGCGGTCCATGCCGCGAAGGCGCGGTCGACGGCTGCCTGGGAGCCAACCGCCGCAGGGATCCGGCGATCGACCTGGTAGTGGATCGGAAACGAGTCACGCGCCCATTGCACCGGGACGACGCTCCCGCCCATCGTGTATGTAAGACGGGCGGCGGCCGAAACGGCAGTCGCAGCGAGAATCATCGTAACGGCGGAAGCCACGAGAAACGATCGCATAGTTATCTTGAACACGAACTAGCAACCGGGGTGCCACTGTTTACATTTCCGCCCGGTTGAAATGGTCAGAGGAGCGCGATGAGGTCGATCTCGACGTGTGCGCCGCGAGGGAGTTGCGCCACACCAACGGTGGTCCGGGCGGGCTTGTGATTTCCGAAATGTTCAGCGTAGACCGTGTTCAGGATCTGGAAGTCGCCCAGGTCGGTGAGATAGACCGTGGCCTTGAGAACCCGGTCGAAGCTGCTTCCCCCTTCCTTCAGAACCGCCGCGAGATTCATGAACACCCGTCGAACCTGAGCCTCAAAATCTCCTTCCAGCAGGCTCCCGGTCGAAGGATCGAGCGGAATCTGACCGGAAGTGTAGAGAAGGCCGCCAGCCTTGACGGCCTGCGAGTAAGGCCCGATTGCCGCGGGAGCTTGATCAGTTGCAACGTAATCCATCGTGAAGGTTCCTCTCAGCGGGCCGAAGTATAGCCCGGGCGTAGCGCAGCACGTCGACAGCATTCATTCCGCGTCTATCGCTATAATCGCCCGACACATCGGAGATCTCTGAAACGCATGAGCACGTACCCTGGTAACCAGTCTCTTCCCCCTATGGTCAGGGAGCGCCTCGAAGCAACGTTCCAGCAGGCACTGACGCTGATGGAGCAGGGGCGGCATGCCGAAGTGATCGACGGGTGCATCCTGGTGCTGCAGATGGATCCGCTGTTCGATCCCGCAAAAAAGCTTCTAGAAAAGGCAAGGAATCCATCAATGACGTTCGAATTCACTCCTCAGGGCGATGCGGATCCGCGGATCAACCAGGCGCGCGAGGCACTCCTCTCCCGCGACTTTCAGCGGGCGCTGCACTACGCGAGTGAGGTACTCGCGCAGGACGCCGGCAACGACGATGCGCGCGCGATCGCGGAACTGGCGCAGGAGAAAATTGAATCGGCGCCGTTCATCCAGCAGTTCGTGCGGAAGGCAGAAGAGAGCCTGGCCGCCGGGAACGCCGCCCTGGCGAGAACTCAGCTGGAAAAGGCGCGGACACTCGACGCCGAGCATCCTGACCTGGCCCCGCTCGAGCGAGCCATCGACGGAGCGGCATCGCAACCTTCCGGATTCTCGTTCGACGCCCCGCAAGTCGACGTGACTCCGTCGTTCGTCGTCGAGACCCCGGCGCCCGCGCCCGGCCGGGGAACGGCCCAAGCGAGCGATTTTGGATTCACGTTCGGGGAAGAGCCGGCGGCAGCAGAGAGCGGGTTTGCAAATTTTTCGTTCGACACGACTACGCCGGCGGCACCGGCCGCTCCACCAACCCCTCCACCAACTCCTGCACCGGCACCGGTACCCGAACCTGCGGCCGGCGGGTTTTCATTCGACACCCCCTCAGCTTCGTTCGGAGGATTCTCGTTTGATGCCGCCGCCCCGGCACCCGCCGCTCCCGTCTCCCCTGCTCCCGCATCGCCTTCCGGGGAGTTCGACTTTTCGAACATTGGCGCCGCCACCCCGGACGACAAAGCCAAAATCAGTCAATATCTTGACGAAGGGGACTCGGCGTTCGATGGCGGTGATTTCCAGAAGGCGATCGACCTCTGGTCGCGCATCTTCCTGATCGACGTCACCAACGACGCGGCGTCGGATCGGATTGAACGTGCCAAGACCCGCCGGCGGGAAGCCGATCAGAGAGCGGAGTCGGTCCTCGGGCCAGCTGTCCATGCCTTCGACCGCAACGACTACGCCTCAGCGCGCGTCAAGTTCCAGGAAGTCCTGGCAGTCGACCCGATGAACGCCACGGCCCGCGATTACCTCAGTCGCATGCCCGCCGGTTCCGACGAGCCATCCATCATCGACTTCGCGCCTCCCCCGAGTAAGGTTGAGCGCGATCTTTTCGCCGACGAGCCGATGGACGACTTCGACGATATCCCGCAGGCCGAAGTGGCGGAACGTCCGGCCGCGCTGCCGAAAAAGAGCACGCCCGCGAAGGCGAGCGCAGCACCGAAGAAATCGCTGCCGCTCGGCCTGATTGGCGCCATCGTGGGTGCGATCGTCCTGCTGGCAGGCGGTTGGTTCGCCTACCAGAAATTCTCCGCCGCGCCCGCCTCCGACCCGGCGCAGACGCAGGCCATCTTTACCCGCGCGGCGAGTCTGGCGCAGCAGGGCAGATACGATCAGGCCATCGTGGCGCTTCAGGAAGTCCCCGCCGCCGATCCTCAGCGGGACAAGGCGCTGGTGCTGATCGCGGACTATCAGGCAAAGAACGGGCGCGCTGCGCAGCTGATCGATGGAAAGCCGGCAGCTCAGTATTACGACGACAACGTGGCCGCAGCGCGCGCTGCCTTCGATGCCCACGATTACGTGGGAGCCAAGACGGCATTCGAACAGGCCATGCGCGTCAAGGCGCTGCCCCCGGATATCCGGGCGTCGTATGACGCCGCCATCCAGCAGTCGGCGAAACTCGATTCCGCCAAGGCGCTGTTCGCAGAGCGCAAGTACTCCGACGCCATCACGAACCTCGAGACCATGCTCGTCGCCGATCCACAGAACAAGAACATCCAGCGAATGCTCATCGACGCGCATTTCAACCTCGGCGCCACGTCGTTGCGGGAAGAGCGGATTCCCGATGCGATGCTGCAGTTCGACGAAGTTCTGAAACTCGATCCGGCCGACGAACTCGCCAAACGAAGCCGCGAACTCGCCCAGCGCTACCAGGGCGAACAGAAAGATCTGCTTTACAAGATGTACGTGAAGTATCTACCGTTCAGGCAGGCTGCGTAACCCGGCGCTGACGTAGACACGGGTGGGAGGGTGTGATGCGACGATTCGACGAGATCGAACTCGACTCCGTACCGCTGGGGGGCGTCGTGGAACCAGGCGTCATTGACCTGGGGATGGATTCCTCGGATTCCGACGAAGCGCCGCGAGTCCGTCGTCTGATGGCGCTGATGACCGACGTTTCGCTGTTCACGGCAATCTCGCTGGCACTCCGTCCCTTGCTTCGCGACGCCAGTTCCATGGCCAGCACGATCGCACTGGCGGGATTCATCGTCGTGATTTCCTACTACTACTTCACCGGATGCTGGCTCCTGTGGGGCAAGACCGTCGGCGGGGCAATCTTCGACGTGGGGATCGTTGCCACGAACCCTCCTGTTTCCCTGCGCCAGGCGTCCCTGCGCTGGCTCGGACTGATCCTCGCCCTGCTGACGGGCGGACTGGCTCTGCTTCCTGCGATGCTCCCCTCGCGGCGTTCTCTCCCGGACTACTTGTCGGGCACGCGCTGCGTCAGAAGCTGATCGCAGCTGCCTCATCCGCAACATCACTGGCGCGCGCGGATCGTTCCAGTTTGTCCACGCACCCGACAGTCGTTTCCGTCTAACGTCGCCGGCGCATGCGCATGCGCATACTGACCCTTCTTCTTGCCGCCACGATGTTGACGCATTCCTGCTGCACCCGAGCCGTAACGCAGAATTTGAATCGAGGAGATGCCATGACCCCCCTGGCCGAACGGTATGTGAAGCTGGTGCTCGCAATGGGCGAGCATGATTCCGACTACGTCGATGCGTTTTACGGACCGGCCGCCTGGCGGGAAGAGGTGAAAGCCGCCGCGCCTTCACTCGACACGATCCAGTCGCAGGCCACCGAGCTGCTCAGCGAACTCCAACGCGTCCCTGCACCCGACGATGCGCTTGGAAAGCTGAGACACAAATACCTCGAGCGTCAGACCTCTGCACTCATCTCGCGCGCCTCGATGCTGCATGGCAAGAAGATGACGTTTGACGAAGAGTCGCAGGCGCTGTACGACGCGGTGGCTCCTCATCACCCGGAAAGCTACTTCCAGTCGGTGCTCGACGAACTCGATCGATCCGTTCCGGGAAGCGGTCCGCTTGCGGAACGGATCGAGCATTACCGGAAGGGCTTCGAGATCCCGAAAGAGAAGCTCGATCTCGTCTTCAGGGCCGCCGTCGAAGGCTGCCGTTCCCGCACGCTGGAGCACATCGCTCTTCCACCTGGAGAAACCTTCACGGTCGAGTACGTGACCAACAAGTCATGGAGCGGCTACAACTGGTATCAGGGCAACTACAAGAGCGTCATTCAGGTCAACACCGACCTGCCGATCTACGTCGATCGTGCCATCGACCTCGCCTGTCACGAGGGCTATCCCGGCCACCATGTCTACAACGTGCTTCTCGAGAAGAATCTCGTCAGGGATCGCGGCTGGGTCGAGTTCACCGTCTACCCGCTGTTCAGCCCCCAGTCACTCATCGCGGAGGGAAGCGCGAACTACGGAATCGACATCGCCTTCCCCGGCGATGAACGTGTGGAATGGGAGCAGAAGAATCTCTTTCCTCTCGCCGGGATCGATCCTGCCGCGGCAAGTGGCTACTACAAAGTCCAGGAACTGCTGGCGAAGCTGGGCTATGCAGGCAACGAAGCGGCGCGACAGTATTTGAACGGTGAAATCGACGCCACTCAGGCTGCCGAATGGTTGACGAAGTACTCGTTGATGGCGCCGGCGAGAGCCAGCCAGCGCGTCCGCTTCATCGATCAATACCGCAGCTACGTCATCAACTACAACCTGGGCAAAGACCTCGTGCGCCGGTATGTCGAGGCCGTAGCAGGAAGCGACGACCTGAAGCGCTGGAAGTTGTTCGAGGAGCTGCTCTCTTCGCCGCGGCTCCCTTCCGGATTGGCGCGATGACCCTTTCCCCCATGTCGTGAGGTCGGGGGTCAGCGGTCAGGAAAGGCGAGAGAGCCGCGACAACTCGTGGCTCGCGGGCGTTCTCGCCCGTGCTGGACGGCGCCCGGGCCGGCCAGTGCTCTGTTGCAAAGCGCGGCGGCGTTAGGCTCTAGCCGCCTGAGGTGCACGAGGGCAGTGCGCTGCGGCGCACGACGGGCGAGGACGCCCGCCAGCCTCTTTTCTCAGCGATGATGACGACGCGAACAGGTGGCTAGCGGGCGTCCGGGCTGGCGGCGCACGAGGGCGGTTAATCGTTACTTCACTGCGATCGCTCGGGCCTGCTGCACGTCGGTGTGTCCCTTGAACGCCTTCTCCAGCGCATCCTGGAGGAGTGTGCGCATCCCTTGCCTCATCGCCAGGGCGCGGAGTTCGTCGATGGTAGCGCGGGCCTGCACCGCCCGCTTAACCTCGTCGCTGCCGGTCAGCAATTCGTGGACGCCCATACGCCCCTTGTATCCGGTGTTGTTGCACACCTGACAACCCTTCGGTCTGGGCTTGTACAACATGAGTTCTGGTGTGTATTCGAATCCCGTGGTCGCCCAGTACTCCGGCCCGTACGCATCGACGATGTAATCGTATTCGGCCTGCGTCGGGTGATAGCCCTCTTTGCACTTCACACACAGGGTACGGATCAGGCGCTGGGCAAGGATCCCGAGCAGGGCGTCTGCGAAATTGAACGGGTCGATTTTCATGTCGAGCAACCGGGTGATGGTTTCCGGCGCCGAGTTCGTATGGAGCGTTGAGAAAACGAGGTGGCCGGTGAGCGAGGCTTCAATGCCGATGGCAGCGGTCTCGTGGTCACGCATTTCACCGACCATGATCACGTCGGGATCTGCGCGAAGAAACGCTCTCATCGCGGTCGCGAACGTGAAGTCGATCTTCGGCTGCACCTGCACCTGGCGAAGGCCCAGCTGCGTGATTTCGACCGGATCCTCCGCAGTCCAGATCTTCATGTCCTCGGTATTGATCGAGCCGAGAGCGGAGTGGAGCGTGGTCGTCTTCCCCGAGCCAGTCGGCCCCACCACCAGGCAGATGCCATACGGCTTGGCGAGAATCTGGTTGAATCCGGTCAGGTTGCGTTCCGAGAATCCCATCTTCTCGAGCGGGAGCGGTTTCGAGCCGGCGAGGATACGCATGACCACGTCTTCGTTGCCGTTGGCTGTCGGGATCGTGGCGACCCGAAGTTCCATCGTTCCCTTGGCCCACTTGAAGCGGATCTTGCCGTCCTGCGGCTTGCGCTTCTCGGAGATGTCGAGCTTCGCCATGATCTTGAGGCGCTGCACCAGTGCATTGCGATGAGCTCCGGGGACCTGCATGAAATTCACGCAGTCGCCGTCGATGCGTAACCGAATTCCGCACGGGAGCTTCGCACCATTCGGCTCGACGTGGATATCCGAGGCTCCCCGATGAAAAGCTTCGATGATCATCTGATTCGCGAGTCGCACGATCCCCGAGTCGGTTTCATCGATCTCCGGTTCAGGCGCCTGTTCCGCCTCGACCTCCGCCTCCCCATCGCCAAGCTGGCCGATGATCTTCGCCAGATCAGCACCCTCGGAGTTTCCACCATCGAGCTTCTCCCCGTACGAAGTCGCGATGTACTGAAGAATCTCGTGCTTGAGGCCGACCAGGAAATCGTAGCGGGGGGACAGGTTCATCGCGCGGATGCCGTCGAGCCGCGTCAGGTCCTGCGGATCGTCGACCGCGACGATCATCACACCCGCCTTGCGTTCCACGGGAGCGCAGACGTACTTCTTCCACATCTCCGACGGAACGCGTTCCTTGAGATCCTGCGAAATGATCTGCACGCCGTCGTAGCTGAACGACGGCGTGCTGTAGAAGGCCGCAAGCGACTTGAGAAGTTCGTCCTTCGGCACGTTGTGGTCGTCGATCAGGACCTTCTCGACCGTCGTGTTGTTGACGCGCGCCGCACTCACGGCCGCTTCGACGTCCTTTTCGGAAATGACGCCCTTGTCGACGAGCCCGCCGAACCTCGAGGGCTTGGTCTGCCTCGAGGCGCGATGCTGGTTGTAAAACGCGATGCCGAGGATGCGTCCGAGTTCTTCGGCAACATCCTCGTCCTGCGCGGTGAACACGGTCCCGTGGCGCTTGTTGATGAGCTGCACGACGCCGAGCAGGTACTTCTCGAACATGATGGGAACAGCGAGGACCGACCGCGTGCGGAATCCAGTCTGCTTGTCCCAGCGCTGGTCGAAGCGCAGGTTGGCGTGGAACTTTGCGAGTTCCGTCGCCTCGTACGCGTCCTTGATATTGATCGTCTTGCGCGCCAGGGCCGTGAATCCGGCGATGGAACCGAACGACTTCGGGACACGGATTTCTTTCGGTGTGTCACCGACCTTCTGCAGCGAATAGAGTTCCTGATTCTTCGTGTCGATCGCGTAAATCGTCAGCCGCTCGGCATCCAGCAGCTCGAGGATCTTGTCCTTGAGCGTCATCAGAATCTGCGAAATCGACTCCGCCGCATTGATCTGATTCGTAATGTGCGTGAGCTTCTTACGATACTCGAGCTCGCGCTCGAGCGAGGTAGGCGTCGCCTGAACCGTCATTTCGATTCTCCGTCGATCACTGCGTAACGATCAGCAAGGATAACGCGACGGGCGACTGGACGGCAAAACGAAGCGCGCGGGATTCTTTCCGCCGCTTCGTCGCCGCCGCCCTGTCCCGTCGGAATCCGAGC
>JBKJVD010000133.1:0-6244 GCA_046590585.1 Thermoanaerobaculia bacterium
GGACGAGTTCGGAAGAAATGCCCGGGAAGAGACGCAGTGCGCTGACGATCGGTGACCGGAACTCGTGCACCTCGAGTTGCGACTCGGCCTCGGGTTTCAGCATGAGGTCCCGCTGGATCTCGATGTCGATTCCCACCGAACCGAGTGCTGGGAAATTCGGCGAGTCGAATGCGGCAAAGTCGTTGGCGCTGACCTTGGTGGCCCGGCAACCGCGCAGCAGCTTTCCACCGAAGTAGAGGCAGACCTCGGGGACGTCGTAGTTGGCGGCGATGAGGAGTGAGGTGATCAGGTTCTCGCGGGCGTCGTTCCGGATCTCGCAGAGAGGAATCTGCGAGCCGGTCACGATCACCGGTTTGGAGAGACCGTGCAGCATGAACGGCAGCGCGGAGGCCGTGTACGCCATCGTGTCGGTCCCGTGCAGGACGACGAAGCCGTCGTAGGCGTCATAGTTCGCGGCGATGTCGTGCGCGATCTTCACCCACTCCCGCGGCGTCATGTTGGATGAGTCGAGCAGCGGATCGTATTCGTGAATGGCGTAGAGCGGCAGCGAGTGATCCTGAAGCTCAGGCATCTCACGCATTTGTCTCTGCAGGTAGCCCGGCTCCGGGAGGTAGCCGTCTCGGCTCCGGTTCATCCCGATCGTGCCGCCGGTGTAAGCGATGTACACGCGCTTTCGCATGGAGAGATCATAGCCGCCTCGAAAGGCAAGTCGGAATTCAGAAGTCAGAATTCAGGAGTGAGGAACATCCGGTTTGGAGTGGGTGAAGGGCTGGAACTCGTGAGTTCGTACCTCGGTTCACGAGCCCCGTCCAAACCACGTCATGCTGACCGGCGTAGCGCGGGGCAGCAACTCAAATTACGGCGCTGTTCATGTACGACGCCCGCCCCGTCGTTGTTCGATTCTCGTATCTTGAGTTCCTTCGTCGCGCTACGCTGCGGCAGCGCTCCGCGCGGCTGCAGCTCCGCCGACTCAGGATGACGTCGAAACGAGCGCGCTCCTACCGCTCACCTTTCATCGTCGCTTCAGTTGAGTTTCTTGCCTCGATTCATCCACTCCAAATCCGGAAGGTCCAGAAGTGAAAACCGAGTCAAACCAAACGAAGGTTGCCTCTTTTCTCAATTCTTCATTCTGACTTCAGCATTCGGCTTCACATCAGCGGGCGCCCTTCTCCGGGGAGAAGGGCGCCGCGGGGTCAGCCGGTGATGTCGGGTGTGATGGGGACGGGTGGCTGGGCGACGGGCGCCGCCACGTCGCTGGAGGGACCGGATCCCGGGGCGATGGTCATCTTCTCGCCTGCGGACTCTTCGGGGTAGTACTCCTTGAGCTTGAGGTAATCGGTGCCGGTCTCCTCGACCAGGATCTGGTTCACTTCCGCTCCGTCGAGCGTTTCGCGCTCGAGCAGGCGGCGTGCGATGCGATCGAGGGCGGTCTTGTGCGAGGTGATGATTTCCTGCGCGGTCTTGTACGCCTTGTCGAGGATGCGGCGGATTTCCTTGTCGATCTCCACTGCGGTGGATTCCGAGTAGTCGCCGTGCTGCGCGAACTCACGGCCGAGGAAAATCTCCTGCTCTTTCTTGCCGAACGTTGCCGGTCCGAGTTCGGACATGCCCCATTCGCAGACCATGCGGCGAGCCATTCCGGTGGCGCGCTCGATGTCGTTGCCTGCGCCGGTCGTCAGTTCGTTGAGGAAGATCTCCTCCGCGATTCGGCCGCCCATGAGGACTGCGAGCATCGCCTCGAGGTAGCGCTTCGAATACGAGTACTTGTCTTCGGTCGGCAGCTGCTGGGTGAGGCCGAGGGCGCGACCGCGGGGGATGATGGTGACCTTGTGCAGCGGATCGGCGGCCGGAAGCACCGCGGCCACGATCGTGTGTCCCGACTCGTGATACGCGGTGTTCCGCTTCTCACGATCGCTCATCACGAGGGACTTGCGCTCGACGCCCATGACGACCTTGTCCTTGGCGAACTCGAAGTCGACCATCTGGACTTTCTTCTTGTCGTAGCGCGCGGCGTTGAGCGCGGCTTCGTTGACGAGGTTCGCCAGGTCGGCGCCCGAGAATCCGGGAGTACCGCGGGCGAGGACGACCGGATCGACATCTTCCGCGAGTGGGATGCTGCGCGCGTGAACGCGGAGGATTCCCTCGCGGCCCTTCAGGTCGGGAAGATCGACGACGACGCGGCGATCGAAGCGGCCGGGGCGCAGGAGGGCAGGGTCGAGGACGTCGGGACGATTCGTGGCAGCGACCAGGATCACGCCGTCGTTCGATTCAAACCCGTCCATCTCGACGAGCAACTGGTTGAGGGTCTGCTCGCGCTCGTCGTGTCCGCCGCCGAGACCGGCGCCACGGTGACGGCCGACTGCGTCGATCTCATCGATGAAGATGATGCAGGGGGCGTTCTTCTTTCCCTGTTCGAACAGATCGCGGACGCGCGAGGCGCCGACACCGACGAACATCTCCACGAAGTCTGAACCGGAGATGGAGAAGAACGGGGCGTTGGCCTCACCGGCGATGGCGCGGGCCAGCAGGGTCTTTCCCGTTCCCGGAGGTCCCATCAGCAGGACTCCCTTCGGGATCTTGCCTCCGAGCTTGGTGAACTTCTGGGGATCCTTGAGGAACTCGATGATCTCGTGGAGTTCGACTTTTGCTTCATCGACTCCGGCGACATCCTTGAACGTGACTTTCTTGGCGGTACCGGAGAGCAGCTTCGCCTTCGACTTGCCGAAGGACATGGCCTTGTTGCCGCCGGCCTGCATCTGCCGCATGAAAAAGATCCAGAGGCCAATGAGGAAGAGAACAGGAGCCCAGGTGATGAGCGCCGTAATCAGCGCGCCGTCGCGCTGCGTCTCGAACTCCATCGCGACACCCTTCGCGCGGAGTTGGTCGTACATGGTCGGGTAGTTTTCGGGAGCGTTGAGGTGGAACTCGCGCTTGCCGCCCGGGGCGGTCGCCTTCGTCTCACCGTGAATCTCATCACCGCGGATCGTGACGCGCTCGACATAGCCCTGGTTGGTGCGGTCGAGGAATGTGCTGAACGGAATGGCCTCACTGGCACCCTTGGTCGTCTGGAAGAGCTGCCAGAGCAGGATCACCAGAACGAAAATGACGACCCAGAGGAGTGCGGTCTTGACTGTCGAATTCAACGAAGTGCCTCCATGAGCGCGCCGCCGGAACGCCGAGGCTTCGGGCGTTCCACCGGTGCACTATCGCGATTCCTAACGGTAGCGGGCGAAAGGATATTGCCTAGGCGCGCCGCATCCGCTCGATACAGACGGGACGACTCCCGGCGTATCAGATTCTTCCGATATACGGGAGATTGCCGTGGTGGTTCTCGCATTCGAGGCCGTAGCCGACAAACGAGCCCGGTCCGGCCTCGAACAGGCGGTAGTCGGCGGTCAGGTCGACGGTCCGCAGGTCGGGCCGGTCGAGCAGCGCCACGAGGTAGAGGGCCTTGGGCTGGTGCATCCTCAACTGGGAGAGCAGGTAGGTCTCGATGATGCCGGACGAGACGACGTCCTTGAGGAGGAAGACGTTCCTGCCGGTGATCCCCGTGAAGCTGAGAAAGTCGATCTCGAGAGCGGCTGCGGTTTCGGTATCGGACACGTCGCGGATCACGTCGACGAATCCGTAACTCACCTCGCCCGTCATGGCGCGGAGCAGATCGCCGGCAAAGCAGATCGTGCCCTTGAGGATGCTGAGGATGAAGACCTCTTCGTCGCCGGCCATCTTGCGAAAGTCGACGGCGAGTTCCGCGACGCGGCGCTCGATGTCCTGTGGGGAGAATACCTGTTCAACGCTGGCCGGGGTCGACGCGCTCACAAATCACCTCATAGAGATCTCCGGTGCCCTCGACGACTCGAAACAAATCCGAGACGCCGACTCCTGCGATCCAGACGATCTCTCCGTCGCAGACCAGGATCGGCAGCCGATCCCGTTCATCCGGCTCAATTTTACGATCAATGAGGATGTCTTTCACTTTTCTTGTTCCGCCCATGCCGAGGGGACGGAAACGGTCTCCTGTCCGGCGGGAGCGAATCAGGAACGACGGAGCTGAACCGGACGCGACAGAGAAGACCTGGCGGCTGTGCTCGCGATCCGACAACTGGTCAGGAACGTTCCCGAGCCGGATCAGTCGGATCTCGCGCTGTTCCGGCAGTAAGACGACCGTGCCGGGGGTGAGTGGCATCTCGTACGGGGTGGCCGAAGGGACGTCGCGTCGTCGCAATGCGATCGAGTCACGCGTCCGGATGAGTTCGAGATCCCGGGTGACGGTGATCCTGCGGCGATCGGCGCTCCACTCCACGATCTTCGAAAGATTCTCGCTCGAAAGATCGCGTGCGCTGCCGAGACGCCGGATATGGCGCAGCAGCAGTGCGCGCGCAGTCCACGGGTCCGCAGGAAGAGCGCGAAAACGCGTCTCGTGGTCGCTCACGGAAAGAACGGCGTCGGACTCCGCACGATCGATCTGCCGGTCGAGCGAGGCCCAGAGCAGGCCGGCCTCGCGGGCCACCTGGCTGATGCCGCGGATGGCGTCCGGACCGAGGTCGAGGAGGGCGCGACGCACGCGATTGCGGACGAATCGCAGGTCGTCGTTCGATGAGTCGCGGCGCGGTTGAACGCCGCGTTCGACGAGAAACCGCTCGATCTCCTCCCGCGTCACTTCGAGGAGAGGACGGATGAACCCGTCCCCGCGGATGGGGTGAATCGCGCGCAGACCCTGAATGCCGGTGCCGCTGATCAGCCGCATGAGGACGGTCTCGGCCTGATCGCTCATCTGGTGTGCCGTGGCAATGAGCGTGGCGCCGCGGCGCTGTCGTACTTCATGGAGGCGCTGCTCGCGGATTTCGCGCGCGGCGGCTTCGACTCCGACGCGGCGAACCGGATCCGCTGCGAGCGATCCGTCCTCAACTTCCACCGCGACCTGCAGAGACAGCCCGAGTTCCCGCACGAAGCGTTCGTCGCCTTCAGACTCCTCGCCACGTAAACGATGGTTGATGTGCGCGAGAGCCACGTCGAAGCCGAGGTCGCGTAACTCGCTGAAGGCAATCGCCAGGGCCGTGGAGTCGGCACCGCCAGAGCAGGCGACGATGACCCCGCAAGGCCCGATCCCGGACGCCGCGAGGAACCGACGGATCGCTTCGAGGATCATGCTGCGCCTAGGTTACCCTGAACAGGCAGACAGAGAGAATTCACCTATGAAGAAGCGCGAGCGCGGGTTCACAATTCTGGAGTTGTTGCTGGTCGTTGCCATCATCGGCATCCTGGCGGCGATCGTCATTGCCAACTACTTCACCGCCCTGACCAGGGCCAAGCAGAAACGCACGATGGCGGACATGCGTACCATCGCCGTCGGCTGGGAGTCGCGAGGATCGGAGGCACGGGCCTACACCGCTGCCGGCGCCACCTTCGCGATGCCGGCCGTGCAACTCGACGTCGCGCAGATGACCGCACTGCTGGTTCCCACCTACGTGAAGATTCTCCCGACTGTGGACGGGTGGGGCCGGGCCTTACAGTTTCACACCGATGCGACACCCAGTGGAAAGACCTACTCGATCCGATCGGCGGGAGCGGACGGTGTGTTCAACGCCACGAGCTATCTCGAGGGTCCGACCGCCGACGCCGATTGCGATATCGTCTTTTCAGAAGGCTCGTTCGTCACGTACCCACAGGTTCCCCGGTAAACGATCATCGTGGATTGCGGAAACGAAATTGGTGGCGGTGACTGCCACCGAATGAGTCTTGTAACGTGCAATGTAGCGAGTCGTTTAGGCTGCAGAGGCGCGAGCGATACCCCCGTCGATACCCCCACTGAATTTCTACCTGCCCTTTGCGCTCACGAGACCGGCCTTCCCGTGTTCGGATCGACCTCGAGATCCATCCGCCCGGTCGCGGGATTCTTCACGTAGAACGCGCGTCGGGTCGGGTGTGTGATGCGCTCGAACTCCTCATCATGCGGCGTGAACGGATGCGCGTTCAGGCCGTAGTCCTGCAGTCCATCGTTATCAAGGAACCAGTAGAACTGCCCGGCGAGCGGGAGGAGAACGCCGTCCTCGCCCTCGTATTGTTGGTCCGTGATGGTCTCAACCATCCAGCGCGGGAGATCAATCTCGACGCGGACCAGCTCATGACGATCTGACAGCGCGCTGTCAGCCTTCGCTCCGAGCGCCTCGCGGATCTCCATCGTCGAGTGGATCTGGAACACGCGCCAGATGGCGTCCCGGTGCGCAACTTCCATGACGCCGCT
>JBKJVD010000011.1:0-4051 GCA_046590585.1 Thermoanaerobaculia bacterium
GCGAAGGAACTCCAAGACCCGAGACGGTGAATCTGGCGTTGAACGGGTCTCGCCGCGACCCCAATTCAGCATTCAGCATTCAGCATTCATCATTCAGCATTCGTAGCTCCAAGGCGCACGCTCACTGAGTTACAGTAACGGCATGGCAGTCCGGCACAATCGCAAGGTCTCGATCCTCGATGTCATGGGTCCGGTGATGGTGGGACCGTCGAGTTCGCATACCGCCGGAACGGCGCGCCTCGGACGGGTAGCGCGCGAGGTTCTCGACGAGGAGCCGAAGCGGGTCCGCTTCGTCCTTCATCCCCCGCTCGCGGCGACCTACCGTGGCCACGGCTCGGACTTCGCCCTCGTGGGCGGAGCGATCGGACTCAACGTTGACGACCCTCGAATCCCCGAATCCGTACGCATTGCGGAACAGATGGGCGTCGACATCGAGTTCTCAGAGGAAGACCTCGGGGACGTGCATCCGAATACGGTACGGGTCGAGATTTACGGGGCGACGAAGGAAGCGGAGATCGTCGGCTCATCAATCGGCGGCGGCGTCATCGAAGTCTTCAACCTCAACGGATTTCAGACACGCTTCAAGGGGGACTCACCGACGCTGCTCCTCTTCTACAGGGATCGCCCCGGAATGATCTCCGAGATCACCGGGATCATCGCGGAAGAAGGGATCAACATCGCCTCACTCCTCTGCTCACGCAAGCAGCGAGGCAAGGACGCATTCATGCAGATCGACGTCGACTCCCCCATGTCCGCAGCAGCCCTGGAACGGATCGAGGCGACCCCCGACGTCGAACACGCGCAGTACCTGGACAGGATTCCGTGATTTGGCTGTTGGCTGTTGGCTGTTGGCTGTTGGCTGTTGGGAAAAGCAAAATGCAGCGCCTGACGGCTTTGCAACTCTGATCTTGATCCTTTTCTAATTCTGAATTGCCTCTCGTCTTTCCCAAAAGCCAAAAGCCAACAGCCAAAAGCCAGAACTATGATCGAGTCATTCAAGCAGCTTGCAGAAGCCGGTCGCGATCGCGACCTCGCCGAGGTGTTTCTCGAAGTGGATGAGCAGGAGCATGCGATCCCTGCGGCGCAGATCCTGGAAGCGTTGCGGAAGCGGCGTGGAATCATGCGCGACTGCATCGAACGCGGTAAAGAAGGTGGCCAGTCGATGGGCAAACTCGTCGGCAACGAGGCGAAACTGCTCAACGATTACTTCCTGAGCGGCAAGACGTTCCTCGACCCGCTGACCGTAAAGGCGGAGATCTACGCGCTGTCGGTGATGGGCGAGAACTCGCGCATGGGAGTGATCGTTGCGGCTCCGACGGCCGGAGCTGGTGGCGTCGTCCCGGGAATGCTGCTCGCGCTCGAGGAAGAGCGCAACGTCGATCCTGAAACCACTGTCCGCGCGCTCGTCGTTGCGGGCGGGATCGGTTCGATCATCGCCCTGACAGCGAACATATCGGGTGCAGCAGGCGGCTGCCAGAACGAAGTAGGCGTCGCAGCTGCGATGGGTGCTGCTGCCGTCTCCTACATGATGGGCGGCACCACGCAGCAATCGATTCAGGCCGCCGCTTTGGCGTTGAAGAATACGCTCGGGCTGGTGTGCGATCCGGTCGGTGGACTGGTGGAAGTTCCCTGCGTCAAGCGCAATGCGCTCTTCGCTGTGCATGGCCTCACCGCAGCGCAGCTGGCGCTGGCGGGCGTCGGCTCGGTGATTCCGATGGATGAAGTCGTCGAAGCGATGGTCCGCATCGGCCGCGCGCTTCCACGCGGCCTGAAAGAAACGGCGGAAGGGGGACTGGCCACGACTGCAACCGGCTGCGCCATCGGGTCGCGCCTCAAGGACGAGGCAAATCAGAGGCGCAGCGATCGCGCTGCCGAACGCGAGCGCCTCGCCCAGGAGCGTAAGGCGGGTGTAGGAAACGAGTGAAGCGCCCCGGTCCCGATTCTGGAAACGGCGCTCTCTGCATTAGAATTACGAATCGCCCGGCCCTGCCGGCTGGTCCAGACCACTGATGACTCCTCCACGAATTCTCGTCGTTGATGACGACGGGCCGATCCTTCTGCTCATGCGGAGCCTCCTTCGCGAGTTCGGGTTCGAGCCCATTCTCGCCAGTTCGGGCGAGGACGCGCTCGTCGCAGCCCGGGCGAATTCGCCGTCCCTCATCCTGCTCGACCGGAACATGCCCGGAATGCCGGGCGATCAGGTGGTCCAGGCCATACGCGCCGAAGAGGCACTCGCTTCGATTCCGATTCTCATCCTGAGCGGAGAACCGATCGATCGCGACGAGTTGCGAACGATCGGAGCGGACGGATCGATCCTCAAGCCCTTCGACATCTCCCGCCTGCTCGACCAGATCCGTTCCTACGTCGGCGATCCCGTGTCGACGAACTGAAGCGCTCCGGAAAATCCCCGTCTTCTCAGCGCCACCCCGCACGTCAGTCGACGTCCGCAAATCTGCTAGAGTTCGGCGCCGGAGGCCTGTCCCATGCAGATTCACACGACCACGCAGTCCCTTCAGGACGCGATCGAGAAGGCTGGTTCCGACGTTCGTTCGAGCCTGATCGACGACCTCATTTACTCAGCCGTCTTCAGCGAAGACGCATCCACGAAATCCGAGGCGCGCCGCCAGATCCACCTGCTGGCGCGGAAGCATGGCGCAATCTCCGCGTCGATCCTGCCGTTCTACGAAGCGATCGGACGCGGTGACGTGAAGCCGGCATTCACGGTTCCGGCGCACAACATCCGCTCCCTCACCTACGACGTCTGCCGCGCGCTTTTCCGCGCCGCGATGCGAAACGATGCCGGCGCGTTCATCTTCGAGATTGCACGCTCGGAGATCGGTTACACCGAACAGCGTCCCGCCGAATACGCCGCCTGCGTCCTCGCTGCTGCGATCAAGGAAGGTTACAAGGGAGCCGTGTTCATCCAGGGCGATCACTTCCAGGCGAGCCACAAAAAATGGCAAACGGACGAAGGAAAGGCTGCGGAGGTCAAGGCGCTGGAGTCGCTCATCGATGAAGCGATCGCCGCGGAGTTCTACAACATCGACATCGACACCTCGACGCTCGTCGATCTCGACTTCCCGACGCGCGACGAGCAGCAGCGCACCAATTACGAATACACCGCACACCTCACGAAACACATCCGGTCGCGACAGCCGGCAGGAATCGAAATCTCCGTCGGCGGCGAGATCGGCGAGGTCGGCAAGTACAACACCCAGCCCGACGAAGTCCGCGCCTACATGGACGGCATCCGCAAGCTTCTCGGCGGACACCCGGGGATCGCAAAGATCTCCGTGCAGACCGGCACATCGCATGGTGGCGTTCCGATGGCCGACGGCACCGTCGCCGAGGCGAAGATCGACTTCGAAGTGCTGCGCCAGGTCACCGACATCTGTCGCAAGGAGTACGGAGTGGCCGGCTCGGTCCAGCACGGCGCTTCGACGCTGCCGGAGGACGTGTTCAACCGGTTTCCAGACAGCGAAGCAGTCGAGATCCATCTCGCCACCGGATTTCAGAACATGATCCTCGACGCGCCGTCCCTCCCCACCGAGTTGAAGACGGCGATCCGCCAGTTCTGCTTCGACCACTGCGCCGACGAGCGCAAGGGAGACGAAACAGCCGAGCAGTTTGTCTACAAATCCCGCAAAAAAGCTCTCGGGCCATTCAAGCACCAGCTCTGGCACATGCCCCAGGACGCCAAGCAACCGATCATCGACGCCCTCGAGGCCAAGTTCGAGTTCCTGATGAACAAGCTGGGCGTCTTCGGCTCCAAAGCGATGATCGATCAGTACGTCCCCGTCTCCTCCACCGACATGCCGGCCTACCAGGCCGCATCCCACGAACTGACCGCGGCCGCGACCGTCGATCCAAACGAGGGCGAGTAAAGTCGAAGCGCTGAGAACAGACGACTAAGAACCGGGAAACCTCCGAGGAACCCGAGGAACCCCGAGGAACCCCGAGGAACTCCGAGGAACTCCGAGGAACTCCGAGGAACTCCGAGGAACTCCGAGGAACTCCGAGGAACTCCGAGGAACCCCGAGGAACTCCGAGG
>JBKJVD010000170.1:0-15645 GCA_046590585.1 Thermoanaerobaculia bacterium
AGATACGAGAATCGAACAACGACGGGGCGGGTGTCGTACATGAACAGCGCCGTAATTTGAGTTGCTTCGCCGCGCTACGCCGGCTCAGCATGACGTGGCTTGGACGGGGCTCGTGAACCGAGGTACGAACTCGATCCAATCACGAGTTCCAACCCTTCACCCACTGAAATTCCGGAAGGTCCAGTTTCAGGAGATTTGATATTGAGTGCTCATCGCATGGGCCTGGTGGTACACCCGCGCGAACAACGGGACTCGAAGTCGCTGAGTTCACGCCGACCTCGCACCTGCCGCGCTTTGGATCAACTCCGTTACGACTCCCGCCACCGCTTCCGGGTCTGAGAAGTGGCAGGCGTGCGCGCCCGGGACGACGGTCGGTGCAAGCGAGGAGTCCCGCAGGCAGTCACGATCGGGGATCGGGTCGCGGGCACCGACGATGGTGTGATGGACTGGCAGGGATGCCGGTCCCGCCGCGATGTCGGCGAAGTGACGCCGGTACGTCGAGAGCCAGCGGCGGAACCCCGCCCGCCAGTAGGCGAACATGACCACTGGGATCAGCGACCACGGTTCGCGGAACGCATCGAGGATGAACATCAACACGAGACGGATGCGGAACGCCCGCCTGCTGGTCCAGAGCGGGCCGATGGAGACGACGCTGCGCACCAGATCGGGGCGCTGTGCTGCCAGCAGTGCCGCGGCGTGGCATCCGGTGGAATGGCCGATCCAGTGGACGTCTCGAAGTCCCAGGCGATCGGCCCAGGCGGCGAGTGCGTGCGCGTGCGCGCCGGGCCCCGATCCAGGACTCTCACCGCTCACGCCGAATCCCGGCAGGTCGGGCGCGACCGGGTTCCAGCCTCGCGCAAACAGCGCGCGCGCGAATCGCTCGAAGTAGACGCTCGACATCCCCAGCCCGTGAACGAGCACGACGTCGCGCCGGCGACCGGCCTGACGCCAAGCGACACCGTCGCTCGATCCGCTGACGCCCCAGGTGAACATCGCTGCGTCGCTGCCGCTACGAGTAACGCGCTCGACGCCGTCGATGAACCTCTCGACGACCTCGTTGAACTCATCGGCCGCTTCCCACATCGGAACATGCGCGCCGCGCTCGATCACATGAAGTGACGCGCCAGGGATCTCCTTCAGCATTGCGCGTCCGTAGGCCAGTGGAATGAATGCATCCTGAGCGCCCCAGATCAGCTGCGTTGGAGCGCTGATCCGCCGCATCCACTCGCGTGCATCGTTGCGGATAATGCGGCCGGTTGCGACAGCGATCGAAGTCGGTCCGGCGCGGATCACGTCCGGAACGATCACTAGCGCAGCCAGCGACGCGAAGGAGATCGGCGTGTGCGAGAGCGGACGAATGTGCGGAACGGGACGGGCAGCAAACGGCATCCCCGCCGCGCCGACGAGCACGAGGGAACGAACCAGGTCAGGGCGTTCGGCCGCGACCCGGATGGCAAGCAGTCCGCCCATCGAATGTCCGATCACATGCACCGGTTCGCCAAACGATTCCAGCCATCGCGCCACCAGCGCAGTCGCCTCGGTGAATCGCGGAATCACCTTGGGCAGGATCGAAAACCGCTGGGTTCGACCGAAGCCAACGAGGTCGATGGCGGCGACCAGATGCTGCCCCGCCAGCCGCTCGATGTTGCGCGACCACCATTTGCCCGAGCCGCTCAGCCCATGGATGAGCGCCACCGGCGAGCCTTTGCCGCTACGCGACTCCCACAGTCGATAAGGCGGAAGATCAATCCACATGAGAGGCTGGAGGAAGGATCCCTATCCCGTCACCCTGCCATGCTCCACCATCAGGCAGCGGTCCTGAACGACCTTGATTCCAGCCTCGGCGAGCTGCTGGGCGACTTCGTCGTTCCTGATGCCGAGCTGCAGCCAGACGCTCTTCGGCTTTGCCGCGAGGATGTCGTCGACGTGAGGCGGAATGTCTCCCGGCCGGCGGAAGACATTGACCATGTCGATGGGGCGGCCGATTGCGGCCAGCGTACGAAACACAGGCTGGCCCAGGATGACCTTCACGTCCGGGTAGTAGACGGGAACCGGGATGATTTCGTAGCCCGCACCGGCCATGTACGAGGAGACGTAGAACGCAGCCTGGTCCGCGTGGCTCTCCGGCTTGATCCCGAGTACGGCGATGGACCTGGTCTCGCGGATGACTCCGGCGATTCCGGCATGGTCCTGAATGAGATTAGTTTTCCAATCGTTCATTGCGCTCTCCAGTGCGGTTCCGGTACCAGAACCGGCAGCGACCGGCGACCACCCGCAGCGTGCGGAATAACTATATGGCCTCGGTTGCTTTTTGATCGCATACCTCAAGGAGCCTATCTGCCGATGAAACGCACGCTCGCCGTCGCCGCGATCCTACTTTTCAGTGTCCAGGCTGGTGCCACAGAATTGCATCGGTACTTTGTCGGCACCCGCCGTCCAGCGAGGGAGCTTCCTCAGCTCGTCACCTCCGATCTGCCGGGCACGGATGAGATCCGCCGCGTCGAGCCACTGCTCGAACTGAACGGATTCATCGCCGAACTGACGGAACAGGAAGCGGTCGCCCTGGCGCAGTCTCCTGAGGTTCGTTACGTCGAGCGCGAAGTCGAACGTCATGCTCTCGGCCTCGTCCCGGCAGCGAACGACACGCGCAATCTTCTGGGCCAGACCCTTACCTACGGAATCGACGCAGTGCGGGCGCGCGAAGTGTGGCCTGTCTCCAAGGGATCGGGAGTCAACGTCGCGGTGATCGATACCGGGATCGACTACACGCATCCTGAGCTGAAGGACGCCTACGCTGGCGGGCATGACTTCGTGCAGAACGATGAGTTTCCGATGGATGAGGCCGATCACGGCACCCACGTTTCCGGGATCATCGCCGCAGCCGACAACACGATCGGCACGGTTGGCGTCGCTCCAGCGGTCCGCCTCTGGGGAGTGCGCGTTCTCAACGCCAAGGGCAGCGGCTCGACTGCCGATGTCATCCGTGGAGTTGATTGGGTGATCGCGAAGAAGCGGGAACTCGGCGGACGCTGGATCATCAATCTTTCGCTCGGCAGTGCGGACTCGAGCATTTCGGAAGAGGAAGCAATGGGCCGCGCGGTCGCAGCAGGAATCATCGCGGTCGCCGCCTCGGGGAACAGTTCCACCGATACCGTTCCGGCGCCCGTCAGCTATCCAGCCGCATATCCCGGCATGCTCGCGATTGGTGCCACCGACGACAAGAACGCCATCGGCACTTTCTCCAACCAGGGCGCGGAAGTAGCGATCGTTGCGCCTGGTGTGAACGTCCTCTCGACCCTCCCGGTTGGCAGCGGCCTTCTGGCCTACGCGACGGTTGGAACGACGGCCTACGCGGGCGCTCCGATCACCGGCTCGAAGGAAGGATCGGTCAGCGGACCGTTCGTCTTCTGCAATCTCGGCAAGCTCGGCGAGTTTCCGGCGTCGGTGAGCGGCAAGATTGCGCTCATCAAGCGCGGCGATATCCGCTTCTCCGAAAAAGCAAAAAATGCCAAAGAAGCCGGAGCCACCGGCGTGATCATCTTCAACCGCGACGACAGCGCGCTGTCCTTTACGCTCATCAATGAAGACGAGCCGGGCAATGCCACCTACGCCTGGCCCATCACGATTGCGCTCTCGCTTCAGGATGGCGAAGCGCTCGTCGCCCAGCCAACCGCATCGGTCTCCGTGAAGCTGGAGAAGGACGACTACGGACGGCTCAGCGGAACGTCGATGGCGACGCCCCATGCCGCCGGGGTCACGGCGCTCGTCTGGGGAGCCGCTCCAAATGCGACTGCCGAGATGGTGCGCGATGCCATCGTCACGACCGCAAAGGATCTCGGTGCAACGGGGCGCGACAACGTGTTCGGCTCCGGTCTCGCGGACGCGCTCAATGCGGCCAAAAAACTCGTGCCTTCCGCATTCGGAAATCCGACTACCCCGGTCCCGTTCCTTCCGAGCGGACGCCGGATCCTGATCCGCGGACGGTAACCGTCACGGCTGTTGGCTGTTGGCTGTTGGCTGTTGGGAAAAGCATCGCACGTCGGCACTTGACCGGTAATAAGAAAGGGTTCCGTTTCCGGAACCCTTTTTTTGTTGTCCTGGTTTTTCCCAGCAGCCAAAAGCCAACAGCCAAAAGCTCGTTTCTCAGGCGTTGGCGTGTGCCGCTTCGTAGCTGCGGATCCTGTCGGTCATCTGGTCCTTCAGGTGGAGCTTTCGCTTCTTCAACTTTTTCTCTTCCAGCTCTTCGTCGACACTGATCTCCGTCTTTGACGTGAGTGCGTTGAGGCGGTTTTCACACTGGTGATGCTCATCCACCCACTGCGCGAACTCGGGGTCTTCGGTGCTGAGAACTCGTTGAATGTCAGCGGTGCGATCCATCATCGAAACTCCTCCTCTGAAGTGGCCAACATGACCCAAGTCTACACCCGGGGCCGATCGCCGCGATGGGGTGATCTCGCCGGAAAAAACGTCCGATCCCGGAATTGTGAGGAGGTACGGGCCCCGGCAGAGGGCACTTCCCAGAGGCGCTGGCTTTGCATAGACTGACCGCTCCGGAGACTGCCGTGACACCGGGACGAAGCGAGTGAGACGCCGGACGCGAGGCTGGTGATCGCGAACGAGCGCGGGAGCCGTTGAATGAAGCGTGCAGACATGCAGCGAAGCCTCCGGCGCGGGGTCTACGTCATTCCGACGTCGTTCACGGTGCTCAACCTCTTTTTCGGCTTCCGCTCCATGATCAACAGCACGCGTGGGATCCAGGCCCTGACCCTGGGCCATCAGGATCAGGCCATCCGGTACTTCGAACTGGCCTGCATCGCCCTGTTCATCGCAGCGATCTTCGACACGTTCGACGGCCTGGTGGCTCGCGCTCTCGGCGCCACCAGCGAATTCGGCAAGGAGTACGACTCCCTCGCCGACGTCGTCACGTTTGGCGCGGCCCCGGCCCTGCTCGTTTACGCCTGGGGTCTCAACGTCCTCGGTAACCTCGGCGGCGGAATCGCGTTCCTCTTCCTGGTCGCAGTCTCCCTCCGGCTGGCCCGTTTCAACGTGATGACCGGCAAGACTGATTACCGCTACTTCGTCGGCCTCCCCAGCCCTGCTGGCGCGCTCACGATTGCGTCCATCGTCCTCTATGCGCCGGTGCCGTTGACACGAGCCGATGAACCATTCGCCTTCGTGATGCTGTTCGTGACGGCGTTCGTCGGATTCACGATGGTTTCGCCGGTCCGCTACCGAAGCCAGAAAGGGCTGAACCTGCAGAAGGAACGCTCCCTGATGTATGTGCTGGTCCTGGCGCTGATCATCGCCGTGGCCAGCAAATGGCCGCGAGAGTTCTTCTTCGGCCTGTCCATCTTCTATCTCTCATCGGGGCCGATCGCCAAGCTGTGGTCGCTCGCCTTTCCGTCCCGATCCGGACTGCCGCCTGCAGAACCTGAAGATCCTGTCGAGGCGGCCGAACTCGAAGCGGTTTCCTGATCCCGGCGGGTTCTGATACAACGCCCCGATGGTCACTCCGAAGTCATCGGCCGGGCTGCGTCTCGGTATCGTCAACCCACTCACGCTGGTCGGGAATGAGATCAAGAGCATCCTGCGGGAGCGAGCCTTTCCTTTCGACCGGATCGTACTGCTCGATTCCGCCGGAACCGACGCCGGTTCCCTGACCGACGTCAACGACGAGCCAACAGTCGTCACGGCGATTTCTGCGGCGGAACTCGAGGACCTCGATCTCGTCTTTTTCTGCGGATCCCCAGACACGAATCGTGAATGGATCGCGCGTCACGGGGAAGATCACTTCGTTGCCGTCGACCTCACCAGCTCCGCCCCTGACGGTGCCTCGATCGTGATCGCCGGGGTCAACCTCGAAGGAATCACCGCGGCCGATACCGTTCTCGCTTCGCCCCACCCGATTGCGACGCCGATCGTGCTCATCCTTCATCAGATCGCGATGGTGTCGAACGTGGAGTTCTGCGCGGCGACTGTCGTGCAGCCGGCCTCGACGTTCGACCAGGCGGGGATCGAAGAACTGGCGCAGCAATCGATTGGTGTGCTGAACATCCAGAAGTTGCCTCAGGAAATCTTCGAGCGGCAGCTGGCCTTCAATCTCTTTCCCGCCACCGCACGCAACGAGGAGCTCATCGTCTCCCAGGTGAAGTCGCTGACGAGTCCCGACTCCGCGATCGCGCTGCAGGTGACGCAGGGAACGGTCTTCCACGGTCACACATTTTCGCTGTTCATCCGCACCCGCGAGCCGCTCGAAGCCTCGCGCATTCTTTCCGCACTGGCGTCGAACCCGGCGATCGTGATTCCGGAAGGAGACCAGTCGTTCGGGACGATCGATGCCGCAGGCAAGGATGAGGTGCTCATCGCCGAGGTGCGGACGGAGCCGTCCATTCGCGGAGGATTCTGGGTGTGGGCAGTCTGCGATAATCTGCGCCGCAGTTCCGCGCTGAACGCGGTGCTCGTTGCCGAGAAGGCGCTCTTCGGAATCGGATCACCCAACTAGCGGGCCAGCGCCAGCGCGCTCCCAGGAGACTAAGACATGCAGGACTACTTCGAGCCGAAAGCCGGCGATCTCGCACCCGACTTCCAGCTTCCGGCCTCGACCGGCAAAGCCATCACGCTCCGCGATTACAAAGGTCAGGACGTCATCCTCTACTTCTATCCCAAGGACGACACCCCCGGCTGCACTGCCGAGGCCTGTGGGTTCCGCGATCACGAAGGCGATCTCAATCGCGAAGGAGCGGTCGTCCTCGGCGTCTCCACCGACCCCATGGAGAGCCACGGCCAGTTCCAGAAAAAGTACACGCTGAACTTTCCGCTTCTCTCCGACCAGACCGCCGACGTTGCAAAGATGTATGGCGTCTGGAAAGAAAAGAACCTGTACGGCCGCCGCACCTGGGGCGTGGCCCGCACCACGTACTGGATCGGCCCGGACGGTCGCGTCAAGAAGGTCTACAAGAAAATCGACACCGCGAAACACGCCGAGGAAGTGCTCGCCGATCTGTCGGCATCGCACAAGAAGAACAAGATGTGACCGGGAGATCTAAAGACTGGAGGTCCGTCGCCCCGGAGGGGCACCGGACCGTAGCCGGTGGGAAGCGCGAAGCGCGCGCCCGCCGGACGAATCGATCGTAACGTGGATGCGCCCCGGAGGGCCGCCGGAACACAACACACGTTTTCTGCAGCGCCCCTCCGGGGCGCACGGCGGTTGTTGTCGGCGCAGATCCGGCGGGCGCGCTACGCTTCCCGCCGGCTACTTTCCTTCTGCCCCTGCCGGGGCGTTCATGCGGGCCCATTTGAAGCAGCCGCCGGCTGCCTCACAGTTCAATTGATTCGCGCGGCCTCAGTCCTCATCACTGAATACTGGACTTTCTGATTCGCCTGCAGGCTTCTTCGAGCGATTCGAAATCCTTCGCGAAGCAGAACCGGATCAGGCGCTTACCGCGGTCAGAGGCGTAGAACGCCGAACCGGGAACGGAGGCGACGCCTGCACGATCGAGGAGAGCGGTGGCCGCGGCGCGGTCATCGCTGCCGAGGGAGGCAGGGAATGCGGCGAGCATGTAGTACGCGCCCTTCGGCACGAGAGGGTCGAAGCCCGCCTCGCGTAGCGCTTCCGCCAGCATGTCGCGCTTCTTTTCGTAGTCGGCCGCGAGGTTGCGGTAATAGTCGTCGCCGATTTCCAGGGCACGCGCCACCGCCCATTGCAACGGCGTCGGCGCGCAGACGTAAAACAGGTCGTTGACGAGACCGATCGGGCCGGCGATCGAGCTCGGAGCGGCGACGTAACCGATGCGCCATCCGGTGATGGAGAACGTCTTCGAGAATCCACTGATGGTGATGGTCACGTCAGCGCATGAAGGAATCGACGCCATCGACACGTGCTTCACGCCGTCGTAGGTGATGTATTCGTAGATTTCGTCCGTGAAAGCCCACGCACCGAACTCGGTGCAGAGCGCGCCAATCTGCTCGAGTTCCGCGCGCGTAAACACCTTCCCGCATGGATTCGACGGGGTGCAGACCACGATGCCGCGAGTCTTCGGACCGAAGGCAGCCCGCAACTGGTCGAAGTCGATGGAGAGATCGGGCATCTGCAGCGGGACGAACCGCGGGACCACGCCGAGAACCTTCAGCGTGTTCAGGTGGTAGCCGTAGTAAGGCTCGAAAAGGATGACCTCATCGCCGGGATTGAGTGTCGCCATCGCCGCCGAGGCGAAACCGCCTGTGGAACCGATCGTCACGACGAGTTGCGTGGCCGGATCGACAACGACCTGATTGAAGTTCGCCATCTTCCTGGCGATGCGCTCGCGCAGAAGATCGATTCCTTCGAACTTCGAATAGGTGGCGCGCGACGATTCAATCGCTTCACGCGCTCCCTCGATCAGTTCAGGAATCGTCGGAAGATCGCAGATCCCCTGGCCCAGGTTGATGCCGCTCACCCGCTCGCATTCACGCGACATCCGACGGATGTCCGACTGCACGATTCCACTGACCCGGTCGCTCTTCTGCATGGCGCCGAGTCTACATGCTCGAGGGATTGCCGCACGAGGTGCGAGGCGTGAGTGCGGAAATGAAACGCCGCACTAAGGCTTTCACCGGATGCTCAGTGAGTTCCGTGACGCTGGAGCGGGGCGACCAACGCTAGAACCAAGAGGCCGTTGGACGACCTCGTCCGACGGTCGGGCGCGTCGAGCGCTCGAATGCCCTTTGGATACTCGCGACGCTGTGGGTTCGACGCGCTCCAAATCCACGCCGACCTGATTTGCGACAGAGCAGTCGAGGGCTCGACGCCCTCGACCGTCGGACGGGGTCGTCCAACGGCCTCCGGAGATCGTCCGCGTTCCCTTTAAGAATCAGTCAGGAGCGGCTCGTTTTCTCACTTCTGAATTCTGACTTGCCGTTGGACGTTCAAAGCCGTCCTCCCCGAGAAACAGTCGTTCCTGAAATGTGGACACGCGCCTGGAAAGCGCGCGGGTTCCGCAGGGCTAACTGGTTGAAAACATGATAGGAATACTCAGCCGTGGCGTGGCACGTCGGCCGCAGTCGAAGCGTCCAGCAGTTCGAGGAGAAGCACGATGAAACGACTGGTCCTGGGTGCACTGATCGCAGCGACGCTGGCTTTGGGTGGCGATGCGCAGGCGCAGGTCAACGACACGTATGTGATTCCGGCAGCGGCTAATGTTGCGGGCGCGTACGGCACGCGGTGGATGACGCACTTCAGCGTCTTCAACCCGCAACTCGACTACCCACTCACCGTCCGGGTGATCTACATCAAGAGCGGTGGAGTGGGCAGCTTCGAACAGAAGGTCACCATCCCTGCGAACTCGGCCGCCTACTCCGAGAACATCCTCGACGATCTCTTCGGGACGACCGGCACCGGATCGCTGCTGGTGGCGAGTTTCCCCGAGGACAATGCGAAGGCACCAAACACTGTGATTGCGCGGTCGTTTCTCGTGACGACGGAAACCTACAACAACTCTCCGGCAGGAACGTTCGGCCAGACGATCGGCGGGGTGTGGGCCGGCCTGCAGGACTTCGCCTGGGATGGGATCAGCGCCGTCGCACACGGCATCCGGAACCTCGACAGCCAGGGCTGGCGCACCAACATCGGCGCCGTGAACCTCGGACGCCAGAGCGTGAAGATGCGCGTGAATGTTTACGACGCGGACGGGCGCACGATTCTCAAGAACGCTCCCTTCACGCTGCCTCCGTACGGACACCTGCAGGATCGCCTGCCGATTCAGGTGAATCACGGATCGGTCGAGTTCTTCATCGACGACCCGTCGCACACCGCAGTCGTCTTTCCTTATGTCTCGACGATCGATGCGCTCTCGGGCGATCCCACCTATCAGTCTCCGACGCTGCTCGCCAGCGCAAAGGAACTCTATGGCAAGGGCGCCAGCGCGATGCCTCCCATGGAAAATCCCGGCAAGCGCATTGACCTCTCGCACGCGCGGCAGGCCAGCGCCGCAGCCGTTCACCTCGGCGAAGCGCGTCTCGTCAAGTCGGAGCGTGGTGGTTACATCATCGGCAGATAGCATTGTAGCGGAGGCGACGGCCAGTCGCCTCCGCTACAATCCGCGCGCATGAGCAGTGCGCTGATTGCGACCGACCTCCCGCTTCCTCTCGTCCGCCGCGGCAAGGTTCGCGACGTTTACGACCTGCAGGATCGCTATCTCATCGTCGCCACCGACCGGATCTCGGCGTTCGATGTCGTCCTCTCTCCCGGCATCCCCGACAAGGGGACGGTGCTCACGCAGATCTCGAATTTCTGGTTTCGCCGGTTCCCCGACATCGAGAACCACCTGATCGAGACCGAGTTCGAACGCTTTCCCGAGACTCTGCAGGGATTCGATTCATTGCGCGGCCGCAGCGTGATCGTGAAGAAGTGCGAGGTCGTCCCGGTCGAGTGCGTGGCGCGCGGCTACCTCGCAGGTTCAGGCCTCAAGGAGTATCGCGAGACCGGGAAGGTCTGCGGCATTACGCTGCCGCCAGGACTGACCGCCGCCAGCCAGCTGCCGGAGCCGATCTTCACTCCGGCCACGAAGGAAGAGTCCGGACACGACCAGAACATTTCCTTCGAGCAGATGGCGCAGATCACGGGTGTCGACATCGCGGAGGCGCTGCGCGACCTCACTCTCTCGATCTACGAACGCGCCGCGCAGTTTGCGACGAGCCGCGGGATCATCATTGCCGACACGAAGTTCGAATTCGGGATGCACGAAGGCCGCATCGTATGGATCGACGAAGCGCTCACCCCTGACTCATCCCGCTTCTGGCCCGCCGACCAGTACGCCGCGGGACAGAACCCTCCGTCGTATGACAAGCAGTTCGTCCGCGACTGGCTGGAGGGCACCTCCTGGGACAAGACTCCACCGGCCCCCACGCTCGATCCCGAAGTCGTCAGCCGCACGCGAGGAAAGTATCTCGAGGCCTATGAGCAGCTAGTCGGAGCGCCACTCGCCTGAGACTAATCGCGGTGGGCAGGGAAGGCGGCGAGCAATCGGGCGTCCGCCCCGGCGGTAGTGCCACTTTCAAAAGTGGACACTTTTGAGGGGACCTTTGCTACACTCCGCGCACACCGGTCGAGTTCAAGGAAGATTTCAAGCGGGCGGATGCCCTGCCCGATCCTTCGATTGACCGCTCCCGCCGCCGGGCTGAACTGCAATAATCGCCTTCGCCACCGACACAGCTTTTTTCAACGCTGCGCTCTTGCTCAGCGTCTCTGCATACTCGTAGGCGGCATTCGAGTCGTACACGATGCCGGCGCCGGCCTGGATGTAGGCGTGGCCATTCGTGAGCAGAATCGTACGAATCGTGATGCAGGAGTCGAGGTTGCCCGAGAAGCCGGCGTATGCCACCGCGCCCGCGTAAGGTCCGCGCCGCGTCGGCTCGAACCGGTCGATCAGTTCCATTGCCCGGATCTTCGGAGCGCCGCTCACGGTTCCTGCCGGAAAGCACGAGAGGAAGGCATCGATCGGAGTCTGGTCCGCGCGGAGAGTGGCCGCGACGTCCGTCACCAGGTGCATGACGTGACTGTAGCGCTCGACATGGCAGAAATCCGAGACCACGACTGACCCGCTTTCCGCAACCCGGCCGAGGTCGTTCCGTCCGAGATCGACGAGCATCAGGTGCTCGGCCTGCTCCTTCGGATCGGCAAGCAACGACGCTTCCAGCGATGCATCTTCGTCGCGTGAAGCGCCACGCGGACGGGTGCCGGCGATCGGTCGTGTCTCCGCGACACCGTCGGTCACCCGCACGAGCATCTCGGGCGACGCACCAACCAGGGTGCACTCCGTGGTGCGCAGCAGAAACATGTAGGGTGATGGATTGATCGATCGCAGAGAGCGATAGAGAGTGAGGGCCTCCGATTCCGGATAGTCCGTCTCCCAGCGCTGGGAGAGCACCACCTGAAAGATCTCGCCCGCGATGATCTCTTCCCTCGCCTGGTCGATCATCGCCTCGAACGCAGGCCGGTCCACGTTCGAACGGAACTCCACGTCCGCAACCTCGGACGGAAATTCGAGCAGGTCGATCTGCGAGCCGCGGAGCCGCGCCACGGCATCGTCGATCCGGCGCTCGGCGTCAGTGATGGAGGCGCGATCGTCCTTCGTGAAGAGATTGACTACGACGAGCAGTTTCTGGCGGACGTGATCGAAGACGATGACGTTGTCGAAGAAGAGCAGCTTGGCGTCCGGAATCGAATAGTCATCCCGCGTGGAATCGGGAAGGCGCTCGCTCCAGCCACCTACGCCATAGCCGAAATAGCCGACCGCTCCTCCGAAGAAAGGGGGAAGCGCGTCCTCGCCGTGGACGCGGAGCGGAACAAGTTCGTCATTCAACACCTCGATCGGATCGGAGATCGCGGCATTGAAGAGCAAGCTGCGGCGCGGCTCGAATCCGACGAACGAGTAACGCCCGACATTCTCACCGCGCTCGACGCTCTCGAAAAGAAACGCCTCCTCGCCGGAGCGCGTGAGCGCTTCGAAAGCGGCGACCGGCGTGAGGGTATCGGCGCTCAATTCACGCACGACGGGGACAACGTCGAATTGCTGCCGGAGCGACTGGAACACTTCGTCTGTCATTTCATGGCCTGGATAAACAATTCATTCTGCCGGATCGCCTGCGCGTGGAGCAGCGCCATCCCATCCACGACCGAGGCTCCGGTGGCACGCGCTCGCGCTTCCACGGGGGAGGCGACGCCGTATGCCGCGCGAATGTAAGTCTGTCCGGGGCGAAAGTCGATCTCGAAATCAGCCGAGGGGGTGGTGTCGATGACCAGCGGAGCGTCGACGGCGGAGAGATCCGCGATCGGTGCCGACCGGCAGCCGAAATCGCGAGCGAGCATTTCGCCTCGTCCGGGCGTCCGGTTGTACACGATGGCCGGCAATCCGAGACGTTGCGCAGCGAGCATGGCGGCCCGCGCAGTCCCGCCGGCTCCGACGATGGCGACTGCCATTCGATCGCGAGCGGGTACGTTGCGAAGAAGGCTCTCGAAGCCGTCGACGTCGGTGTTGTCGGCGAGTGGTTCGTCTCCCATGACAATCGTATTGACCGCGCCGCAGCGGACTGCGTTCTCTCCGATTGCGATTCCGCGACTCCGGGCCCACACCATCGCATCTTCCTTGAAGGGCGCGGTGACGCTGATGCCGCGAAGTTCGCCACACTCGAGAAACGCTGCGACCTCTTGGAACGCGGCCGCGGACGCAAAGGTGTAAGCAGCAGGCGCCCGCTTCTGACGGAAGAGCGCGTTGTGAATCGAGGGAGAGAGGCTGTGCCCCGCCGGATTGCCGGCGATCGCAAACACGTCAGCGGCGGACAGAGACGCGCGGTCCGTCCCGAAGATCGCGAGCGCCCTCTCGAGCGAAAGCTGCCCTGGTGCCGCTGCCAGGCCCTCAGGACTGACGAAGGTGAGTTCCGAACCGCGGAACGGAGCGAGGGCGCGCGTGTACAGTCCACGCTCCCCCATCCCGATCACGGAAACGCCGTCGCCCGACAGCGCGAGCAATTCGAGATTTTCCGCGAGGTTCGCTGGCGTTGCCGCGAGCTTCGCGTGACGCGCGCCAGACGCCTTCATCGAATCGACGATGGCGCGGAGGTCCTGCATTCCTTCGTAGTCGTGATGCGACAGGACGATGCGATCGCGCCACGGTGCAAGAGTGACGACATCGAAATCAGGCGTCCACTCGACGTCGATGAGATCGAATCCGGCGTCGACGCCCGCACGGATCTGCGCGTCAGAAACCGGGCCGCAACCGCGATACGTCAGCATCAACAGCTTCCCGGTCGCCTCGCGGAATCGCGTCAGGCCAGCGGCGCCGAACTGCTCGGCGCGGATCTCGATGCCGTCGTGGTCGAGCGTGATCCGCTGGATCGCTGCGAGGGCGTCAGCGGCCGTCGATTCAGCGACGGTGACGAAAAGCTTCATCCCTGCAGCAGCTCCAGTCTTTCCGCAGCAGCGGCTGCGCGCCGGCTATCTCCGGCCCGTTGCCACATTCCCTGAAGATTCGCGAGTACCCGCATCAGCGTGTCGCGGCCATTCCAGGCGCGCAGGTGATCGCTCGACAGCCGCACCGTGCCGCCACTCATCTCGCTGACGACCCGGGCGATTTCGCTCCGTGTCATGGTCTCTCCACCGCGGAACGGGTCGACATAGACCTCGCTCAGCTCGAACTGAAGTTTCACGACGTAGTGACCGGGCAGGCCGACGCCGAACGCGTTCAGCCCACACCGCGAAGCCACATGAAGATAGATGATCGAAAGGATGATCGGCAGTCCACGGCGACGATCGATGGCCTCGTTGATGTAGCCGTTTCGCGGATCGTAGTAAGTCTCGCTGTCCCCCGTGAATCCTTCCGGGCCGAACAGCTCCTCGTGCAGGTGATCGAGCCTCAGGATTGACGGCTCCCCCGCCCGCGAACGACGCATCACCTTCACGCCGATCTCATCCAGTTCAGCCAGATACTTCTCCACATCGAGATGCGGATAATCCTCCGCTGCAATCAGGAGAGCTCCGAGCCCGAGATTCTCATTCGTAATCTCGCCCGCAGCAAACTCGAGAAACCGCCTTCTGGCGTCGACCGACTGAATGGGACTGGCCTCGGACATCGTCGCAACCAAGCTACAGGAGTCGAGGGCCAGGGGAAAGAGGGACGAGGGGCGATGGATGAGGTACGACCAGATACACTCGCCCCGTGCGGATCGAGCGAAGCGAGGCAATCGTGCTGCATACGTGGCCGGCGCGGGAGCGCGACAAGGTCGTGGTCTTCCTCACTCCTGAACATGGAAAGAGGAAAGGCCTCGCCTATGGTGCGCGGGCGATCCGGAGCCGGTTCGGTGCTGCGCTCGAGCCTCTGGCAAAAGTGCGGATCGGATACTCCGAACGCGAGGGAGAGGAGTTGCTGCGGATCGAGTCGGTCGACCTGTTGCGTTCCCTGTTTCCGGCGCAGCAGCAGCTCGCGTCCAGCGTGGCCGCCACGTACCTTGCTGAGAGTGTCGACACGTTCGCCCCCTCAGGCGATCCGGCAGACCTGCTCTACCGGCTGCTCGACTCGGCCTGCGAGGCATTGCTCGAACAGACGCCGCCCCTGATCGTCGTGGCCTACGCAGAGATCTGGATTCTCCGGCTCGCCGGAATCTTTCCTTCCCTGCACGAATGCACGCATTGTGGCAATCCGCTGGACCGGCCGCTTCGTTACGATCCCAACATGCAGGGTTTTGGATGCACGTCGTGCGCACCGCGTTCGTCCTCACTCATCGCGAACGCCACCATCGACACCATCGAAACACTCTTCCGCACTCCGGTCCTGAAATTTGCGCAGCAGGCGCCGCCTCTCGATGTCCTTTTCGAGGTGCGGTCCCTCGCAGGCGATGTGCGCCGCGCGTTTCTCGGCTACGAACTCAAGTCGTTCGAAGTCCTCGCATCCGTCATCTCGCAACTCTCTTAACGCTGTCGGTTTCATTCGGAGAACACGACGCATGCTCCGTCGTCTTTCAATGAAGCTAGCATTGATGGCGGGCTGAGGCCAGCACTCAGAACTACCGCGCTTTCTTGCCCAAGTCGCCACTCTCCAGTCGGTATGGTTTGGCAGATTGACGGATCGTCGCGTGTTCACTCCCTTCTCCCCGTGGGAGAAGGTGGCGCGGCGC
>JBKJVD010000173.1:0-18587 GCA_046590585.1 Thermoanaerobaculia bacterium
GGCGGCCTTCCAGAAAGCCGTCGAAGAAACGGCGAATGGACTGAGCTGGTACCGCGACGTCGACGATGACCGCAAGGACCGCGACGGACGCGTCGACATGCCCGAGTACTGCGCCCCGTCCGGGACGATCGTCCACAGAAACGACGCCAGACATTGTTGTGCGGCGTTCAGTACCCGGCCGATCAACATGAGGTCTCCCCGCGACAAGCAGCAGATCAAGACTCAGAGAATCAAGTTCCTCAACACGCAGCTCGGCTTGCATGTCGAAGAGTGGAGCGACAACCCGAAAGACCCGATCGACGCCAGTGTCAACGCAGCATTCACCCTGCTGATGCGCGAGGCAGTCGTCTGCAACTGACCGCCTCGAGGCGGTCACCGCCCCGCTGAGCGCTCGCCTACCGGAGGGCGCCACCCCTCACCGTCACCGGTCCGCCGGAGAGTGTGTCGATCGTGACGATGTGGCGGGCGGTCCGGTGCTCGACGGGGACGTCGAGTTGATGCGCCCCGGTCGGGACAAAGCGTGCGCCGCTCCGCGCGCCGTCGAAGCCAAAGCTGAGGAGTGCCGGCGTTCCTGTCTCGAACGACACGCGGAAGTCGGTGAACGCCGAGGCGGGATCGATGCAGATGGCGACGCGATTGCGGGACCACATCGCCGCCGGGTAGTCATGGAGAATGATTCGTGGGTCGAGCACTTCGATCTGTCCCCGGGCCCGTTCGATCGCGGCGCGAACGATAGTGACATCGCATTCGTCACGTGCTGCAGGCGCGACCCGGCCAAGAGCCTCGGCTGCCGCGGCGGCATCACCGCGGGCCAGGAGCAGGCGCGCCGATTCCACATGAAACGCGGTCCACTCGAACCCAGTGGAGTCGCCGTGGGAGGCGAGAGTTCCGGCCTCGTACATGTCGCCGGCGAGCAGTCGCGCGAGTGCAAGGTCAGGAACCGGGATTTCGCTGAGGGACTCTGCGGCACGCTGCACCGCTTCGCCTTCCACACCGCTTCCCTGCCGCTCGAGGAAGAATCGAACCATTTCTGCGCGAGGATCCGAGTGCCAGGCACCGAGATCGGGGGGCCAGAGTTCGAGCACGCGACCGGCTTCCCTTCTTCCCGCGGCATCGTCGAAATCGAACACCGAGTGCGCCCGCACCCACGCGCGCGCGCCGCTGCGCAAGCCCACCACATCGTGGAGACGAGCGCGATTCTCGAGTTTTGCCAGGTCGCGTTTTCTGCCGGCCCGCTCCGCAACTGCCCATCGTTCATACAACGTCGCAGCATTCCTCGTGTCGGACACCTCGGCGTGAGCCAGCAGCGCCGCTTTGAGGGCTGCCGGCTGCGCAGGCAATGCGGCGATTGCCGCGTCGAAGCCAATGGTGTCGCTCAGCGACGCGTACGCCTCCGCAGCGAACCGCTCGTCGCTCAGTGCGCCGCGCCAGAGCGGCGATGCGTACACGCGCCATCGCGAATCCAGGACCGGCCACGCTTCGAGAGCCGCTGACGCCGCTGCGGTGACGATCGCCATGTCGCCGGGCGCAGCTTCATGAGCGACCCGCATCGGGACTAACCATCGCGGTGCAGCGTCGTCCAGCGTCAGCGAACGGCGGGCACTCGCGTATTGAGCGAGTCCGAACCAGCTGGCCTGGAGCGGCCAGCCAGGACGGCGGCGGATGGCATCACGCGCGAAGATGCTGGCAGCCTCCAGTTCCGCGTCGATTCGCCCGAGCGACTCGAGCCAGAGCAGTCGCTTCTCCTGATCGAGATCCTGAAGGAGCGTCCCGCCCAGCGCATCCTGCAGGGCGGCGCCCGTGGCCACCGACGCGGCTTCAGCCGAGTCCGGGGCATACCGCACGGCCGAGGCAAGCTCTGGAAGGCGCGTTTCGATCGTGAAGTCGCGCACGAACGCTTCGACCGGGATACGCTCGAGCCGATCCTGGCGATGGACGATGGCGGTCGCGATCGCAGCGAGGGCGAACGTGCCGAGGAGCAACGCACGAATCACCACGCTGCGCGCACCAGGACGCACCGCTGCATCGTTCATGCGTTCCAGTCTAGTTCCTCGGGGTTCCTCGGAGTTCCTCGGGGGGGTTCCTCGGACTTAATTGAGTTTGGTGCCCACGCGCGACTCTCAGTCACCCGAGGAACCGAGGAACTCCGAGGAATTCCGAGGAACCGATCCGTCAGTTCGTGCCGAGAATCTTCTTCGAGTAGTCGTCGACCCACGTCGATCGGGCCAGCCTTGTCCGGACCGGCACCAGCAGTTCGCGCGCCTCGGTGCGCTTGCCGCTTTCGTAAAGTGCCACCGCTGCATAGAAGGTGTAGGCCGCTTCGGAGTCGCGGAAGGGACGAAGCGCCGCGATCTGCATGACTCCCGTCTTCCAGTCGCTCGCAAAGACGGCGGCCTGCAGCAGCGCCAGGCGGACGTCACGGCGCTGCGGGCCCTGGGCGACCGCCGCCTCGAGCACCTTCACCGCTTCTCCGGGACGCCGATCGGCAATGAATCGTCGCGCGTCGCCGAGTGGATCGCCACTCACGCGTGCCGGCACGGTAGGAGGTTTGATCGCGGTAACCTGGGCTGGCGGCTTCGGGGTCGCAGCGACCGGTTTCAAAGGGGTCTGTGTCGCCGGCTTCGTGGCTACAGGCTTCGTGGCTACAGGCTTCGCGACCGGGGGCTTCGCGGCAGCGGTGACCGCAGGTTTCTGAACCGGCGGCTGGGACGGAGGCGGCGCGGGCTTCTGCGTGCTCTCCACGCGAGTCTGCACTGGTGGGGCGCTCATGGCCGGCTTCGCGGTGACCGTCGCTGCAGGTTTTTCCGTCTCGATGACGGGCTGATTGAAGACAGCGTCGGACATCGGCCGGATGATCGCCGGTTCCGGACGCACCTCAGCCGGTGCGACTCGCGCCTCGACCGGGCGCGCAATTCCCAGGGCTGCGGCCACCCGTGGCAGTGTGGCGAGAGAGGTTCGAGGGATCCTCTGCTGAATCAAAGCGTCGAAGGATCGCCGGCTACTGCTATCGAGCGCAGCAGGATCCCACGAGGGAAAGCGCTTCTCGACTTCGACGAACCGGCTGAGAGTGCCGTCGACCTCCTCCGAGTGGCCCAGGCTGTTCTGGGCCACAGCCAGCATGGCCAGGCAGGGCGAGAGTGAGGCTGGATAGTCGAGGAGGCCGAAGCAGGCGATCCGGAGATTCTCAGCGGCTTCGAGATGCTTCCCCGCTGCAAGAGCTTCGCGTCCCGAGTGAAGACGGGTCTCATAGAAGACATCGGCCGCCCCAGCGGAGCCAGCCATCGTTACACTAAGGAGCAGAATGCCAGCGACCCTCAGGCGTGCCGCGCTCGACATCCTCGCCCGTGAGGAAATGAGCACCCTGGACGCACTCGCGTTTTTCTTTCTGATCATTCTGATCATTCTCTCTCCGATTCCGTACGGCGGAGTCACTGCAGATGAAGAACTCCGGATCGTGCTGCTCGCATTCTCCACCGGGTCGATCGCTTTAATGTCGAACTGGCGCCGGCCTGTGGCCGCAGCCTTTGTCGCCATAGCCTCTCTGCTGTTGGTAGCGATCGCTGGAATCATCCAGGTGTTGCCGCTTCCCTCTGCCATCCTGCAGCAATTGTCACCCGAAAGCCTGCATATCTGGGGGCAGGCCGATGCGATCCTGCGCTCGGCTGGGGATTCGCGCCCGCTCACGCTGCGGATCTCCATCGCTCCGCAGGCAACCGTCCGGACGCTGCTGCTGGTGCTCAGCTACTGCTCCGCGTTCACTGGATCGCTGCTCATCCTGCGCACACGGTTCCTCCGTCGAATGGCCCTCGTGACGCTCATGGGCGTGTCGTTGATTCACGTTGCATGGGCAGCGCTTACGCAGTCTGGCGACGCCCGCCTTCACGGCACGTTCATCAACCCAAACAACTTCGCGGGGTATCTGGAGATCGGGCTGGCCGTAGCGTTTGGACTGGCGCTCACCGAAATCCTGACCGGGCGCGAGTCGATCGGCAGGACGCAGTCACGCGGCGCGATGGTCGAGCGGCGGCTCATCCGCCTCATTCCCTGGACGCTCGGATGGTCGGTCATTGCCATCGGGATCGGCATGACACGATCCAGGATGGGGATTGCGGCAGCGATCCTGACTGCGCTGCTTCTCGCCGCGGCAGCGATGCTCCACCGCAGCGCAGCAACGAGGCGCGCGCAGTTGTCGATGGCTGGTGGCGGCGTGCTGGTCACCGCGATCTTGGTCACGGCACTGGCCACCCGGGAAACGCCGTTCCTGCGGTTTCTCGCCTCCGATCCCCGCGATCCCGAGTCTGATGTCCGCTTCAGGCTCTGGTCGCTCTCCCTCGAAGCCTGGAGGAGATTCCCGATCTTTGGCTCCGGCCTCGGCACGTTTCGCGATTCGTTCCGTCGCGTTCAGCCCGCCGACTTTCCGGGCCTCTTCGAGCATGCGCACAGCGACTATGTGCAGTTGCTCGTCACGGCCGGCGCGATCGGGATGGTCGTCGCTGTCGCGGGTTTCTCCGCCCTGCTCCTCGGCCTCGGACGCAGTTGGTGGAACCAGAAGCATCGAGAGGAGAGCACGGTCATCCTCGCCGCAATCGGTGCCGTGGTCTCCCTGCTGATTCACGGCGCCGCAGAGTTCAACCTCTCAATCCCGGCGATTCCAATGACACTGGCGATCGTGGCCGGGGCGGCTTGCGCCGCAGCCGGATCGCATTCATCGCGCGCCTCCAGGCCAGCAGCACGCCCGCCAGTCAGTGCGCAGTGATGGCGGTTTCGAGGCGTGCGAATAAAAAGGAGATGCGCAGGCTTCTTGACAGCGCGCAGCGTGGTTCGTATGGTGACGCTCCGCGTCACAATGACATCAGCCTCGAGCGGGCCCGTAGCTCAGTGGTAGAGCAGTTGGCTTTTAACCAATTGGTCGCAGGTTCGACCCCTGCCGGGCTCACCAGTCGAACAAAACAAATGGTGAATGTGAATGCTGAATTGAGGCGACGTGCCCCGATTCAACATTCGACATCCACCATTCACAGTTCAGGGTTCGAACTACATCGGGGGCATGAGCACGGTGTCGATCACGTGCACCACACCGTTGCTGGCCATGACATCGGCCTTGATCACGTGTGCGTTGCCGACCATGACCTGGTCGCCCATCATCATGATCCGGACGTCCTTGCCCGAGACGGTACGTGCGCTCGTCATCTTCATGACCTGCGCTGCGCTGACGCGACCCGGAACGACGTGATACTGAAGCACAGCGCGAAGCTTGTCGCGGTTCTCGGGTTTCAAGAGCATCTCGACCGTACCGGCCGGGAGCTTGGCGAACGCGGCGTCAGTCGGCGCGAAGACCGTGTAGTCGCCCGACGCCATCAGCATGTCGGCCAGGCCGGCGGCCTTGAGGGCAGCGACGAGGGTGTTGTGCATGCCGGTCGACATCGCCACTTCGGCAATCGACTGGCTCGACATCTTCATGTCCGAGCCCGGCATGCTGGAATCGCTCATCGAGCCCTTGGTGGCGCACGACGAGGCAAGCAGCAGTGAAGCACTGAGGAACGTAACTGCGAGTTTCATTGATCTCTCCTGTTTTGCGGGTGCGTTGGAGTTTCCCTCGAGCACCACGTCTAATTGACTTACGGGCGAGACAGGAGATCGGATGGCTTGCGCGGTCAGGAATCGCTGAGGGGTCGCCCTGCTCGGGACGCCGTGAGCGCGAAGGGTAGTGGGTCAGTTGCGAGGCGGCGCAGCGGAACTTCTCAGCTGAGTCGCGCCCCACAAATCAAAAGCAATTCAGAACGCAGAAGTCAGAATTCAGAAGTGAGAAAAGAGTCAGGAGAGCATCAGGGTGTTGATCCTCTTCTTATTCCTTACTTCTGACTTCTGCGTTCTGAATTGCCTCTCGTGTCCAGGCCCGCCGTTCGCGCGTCTTCAAAACACAGGACGTCGTGAGCGCGAACGGCAGTGGGTTTCGGAGCGCGCAGGAGTTCCAGTGGCCGTTGGACGACCCGTCCGACGGTCGAGGGCGTCGAGCCCTCGACTGCCCTGTCGCAAATCAGATCAGCGTGAATTTGGCGCGCGGCGAACCCACGCCGTTGAGAAGGGATTCACAGGGCAGTCGTGCGCTCGACGCGCCCGACCGTCGGACGTGGTCGTCCAACGGCCCTAGTCCGACATCGTCGTCGACCCGTTTCAGCTTTCACCACTACCTGCTCCAAACCCGGAAGGTCCAGAAGTGAGAAAAGAGTCAGGAGCGCATCAGCGTGTTGATCCTCTTCTTACTTCTGAATTCTGACTTCTGCGTTCTGAATTGCCTCTCGTGTCCAGGCCCGCCGTTCGCGCGTCAAGCGAACTCGGGGCTTCGTGAGCGCGAAGGGCAGTGGGTCAGCTGCGAGGCGGAGCGAGGGCGAACGGCGAGGGGTGGATACTCTACGTTGAGCCGTTCGCCCGAAGCGACAACGAAGCAGATGACCTGCTGCCGTTCGTGCGTCAAGCGGCTGACTTGTAGTCCGTGACGGCCCACACCAGAAACACCACCACGCCGAATCCGATGAAGAAGTTCCGGGCGGCCAGCTCTCCCGCGAAACGAAAGAGGAATGGGATGGCGACGAGGGCGATCGAGACGATGAATTCGATTCCGCCGTGGATCGTGAACGGGACCAGCTTCACGATTCCCATCGGGAACTTCGTCGTCAGCGTGAGCAGCAGGTGGACTGCCGAGAGAACGTACGCAATGGTGGTGGGGGTCGACGAGAAACCAAGCAGCGTCGGCGCAAGCGCAAACGCGATCACCACCACGAAATCGAGATAACCGTGCATCCGGGGCGTGAGTATCTTCATCAGTCCTCCTCGCGCCCACGGCGCGTATCAGACACTCTACGGCTGATTCCGCCAATTGGCCTTGTCCACGACGGCGCCTGCTAACATTTGTGCGCAATGAGCAGTTTCGAACGCGTGGTACGCGGGTGAGACGATGAGGGTTACGACGCGACTGCGCGGGACGGCGTTGCGGTGGCGCAATGAACCCGCGCCTCAGGAAGCTGACGCCGGGAACGCCGGCGCTCCGCCTCGACGCGATTGCGACCGTTTCGTTTCGCGCGGTAGAGCGCCTGATCGGCGGCCGCGATCATGTCTGCCGACGTCGTGAAGCCTGTGTGCTCGAGACTCGCCGTTCCAACGCTGACCGTGACCGAATACTCCCGACCGTCCGGCATCGCGACCGGGTGCGACGCGACGGACACGCGCAACTTCTCACCGAAGCTGACCGCATCCTCGAGATCCGTCTCAGGGAGCAGCACGACGAACTCTTCACCGCCGTACCGTGCGAGATAATCAGACGATCGAACCGATCCGGAGAAGCGCCTGGCAACCTCCGCCAGAACCGCGTCGCCGGCCTGGTGGCCGAATGAATCGTTGATGTCCTTGAAGCGATCGACGTCGAGAATCGCAACCGAGAGCGGACGCTGATAACGGCTGGAATGGTCGAAGGTTTGATCGAGCGTCGTTCCGAAATGGCGCCGGTTGAAAATTCCGGTCAGGGAATCGCGCGCGGAGATTTCTTCCAGTTGCCGGGTCATGTCGAGCAACTGATGCTGCATCTCGATGACGCGTCGCGATGCGTTGACACGGGCGACGAGTTCGACCGTGTGAAATGGCTTGGTGATGTAGTCGTCCGCTCCCAGGTCGAGCGCCTCGACCTGAGCGTCGAGCGAGCTCACACCGCTGAGCATGATCACCTGACGTGCGTCGAAACGGGGATCGGCCTTGATGTGACGACAGATGTCGATTCCATCCATGTCAGGCAGGCCGCGATCCAGCAGGCAGAGTTCCCACGCACGCCGCTCCAGCGTTTCGAGCCCGTCAGCTCCGGTTGCACATGCGATCACTTCCATCCCTTTTGAGTGGAACAGCCGCGTGAGAAGACGGACGATCGCCGGGTCATCTTCGATCAGCACGATCCGGAACGGCGCGGTCGTCCCCTGCTCGAGAGAGACGCCGCGGCGGCGAGTGAGAGTGTCATCGACTGAGGGAAGGATTCGCAAGTTATTGTCATAACTGTTTCGAACTCGATGACATTCCATTTACGGTGACAGATCGTCTGTGTGCGCGGACGGTTGGGGCGGGGTTTTCTAAGAGTTCCACGGGTTCCTCGGAGTTCCCCGGGTTCCTCGGGGCTGGCGCAAAGGACTGGGGAACCGAGGAACCCCGAGGAACCCCCGAGGAACCCCGAGGAACCCCCGAGGAACTAGTAAACTAGCGGCGTCAGGACAGGAAGGAAGCCATGTTCATCTCCATGCAGAAGGCACTCGCCCTTCATGCGGCGAACGCAGCAGCGTTTCTCGAGACGGCCGCTGCCGTCCGTGACGAGCGTTGGAATCAGCCGCGCGCGGAAGGGAAATGGTCGCCAGCGGAGGTGACGGCGCATCTCGTGACTTCGTGCGATGTCGTGATCACCGAGTTGCGCGGTGGAGCGGGTATGGCCATCAAGGCAAGCCGCTGGCAGCAGATCCTCTTCCGACTGCTCTTCGGCTGGCGGATTCTGCTCCTGGGCAACTTCCCCAGGGGAATCCGCGCACCGAAAGAGACACGGCCCCAGTCTGTCCTGCCCAAGGCGGAAGCGCTCCCGCGCCTGCGAGAACGAGCCGCCGAATTCGACGCTGCCGCCCGCGCCGCCAGCCCCGGCCAGTTGCTCAGCCACGCCTACTTCGGTCGCGCCTCAGCAGCTGACGGCGTTCTCCTCTGCGCCCGCCACATCGAACACCATCGCCGCCAGATCCTCGGCGCATGACGCTCGTGGGTCGCGGGTTCTCGGCACGTCAAACACTTGAGCACCGGACGACGGCAGGGTTGCAGCACGCCTTATACTCGTCGAGTGATGGATCTCACAGCCCTGCCAGGAGGAGAACTCATCCGGGATGGCCTGGCTGCTCTTTCGTCCGGACAACGGACCGAGACGGCACTTCTGATCCTGATCGGTGCCATCCGGCTCCGAAAGGCAGGGGTCGACGTTCCGCATGTCACGGTCGACAATCCCGAGCACGCGCTGTACGAACTTCTGGCGGCGAGCGATTCGGATTCCGCCCATTCGCGCTACAACGCGCTGATCCGCCAGCTCGTCAGCTTCGAACGCGCCGTCGAATGCGTCGCCTGATCGATCGGAATCGTCTTCAGATCCTCATGGCCGAACTCGGAAGGGCGGCCCGTTTCGAGTCTCGCGTCTATCTGACCGGCGGCGCCTCCGCGGTTCTGTTCGACTGGCGATCCAGCACGATTGATGTCGATCTCGAAATCAGGCCCGAAGCCGACGATATCCTCAGGGCGATTCCAGCAATCAAGGAGTCATTGCAGGTCAATGTGGAACTCGCCTCACCGTCTCATTTCATTCCGGAGTTGCCGGGATGGGAGGACCGGAGCCTCTTCATCGCGAGGCATGGCAGTCTTTCGTTCCACCACTACGACTTTTACGCGCAGGCGCTATCCAAGATCGAGCGGGGCCACGCACGCGATCGCATCGACGTCGGGGAAATGTTCAGGCGGCAACTCATTGATGGCTCCCGACTGCTCACGTTGTTCATCGCCATCGAGCCGGATCTGTACCGTTATCCCGCGATCGATCCCAGGCGGTTCCGACTTGCTGTCGAGGAAGTGCTCGCCACGCAAGGCTGACTCAGCGCGGTGCACTTTCCGGTTCCTCGGTTCCTCGGAGTTCCTGGGGGGACGGCGCCAGGATCGTGGCACCGTCCGCTCATAGCCTCATCAACTCGCTCCAGTCCAACCCGCGACTCTACGTTTTGTAGATCCAGTCATCCGATTCCTCTCACACCAACTCCTCTTCCTCGGAGATTCCGGGCATCCGAGGGAGGATTGTGACAAGGAGATGACGACCATGGACAACGACTTTGAAGCGCACATCGCACGTGTGGAACGCTATCTGAGCGGCATTGATGATCGGAGGCCGAAGGACCTGCTGAAGAAGAAAGGTCTCAGGTTCAAGCAGTCTGCGAAACTCTCAGATCAGGAATTGAGCTCGGCTTTGAAAACGCTGGTCGACGCGTGCGCCGGCATCAGCCTCTTTTTCGAGCAGACCGATCACCTCTCAGACCGCGAACTCTATCGCCTGATCCTCACTGAGGTTCTGCCCAGCGAATTCGAGATCGGTGGCGGCGACTGGGATGTGCACGACTTCGCTCACGGTCAGGATGAGGGTTCGCTGGAAGCCTTCCTCACCTACTACGCCGACGACCAGGAGCGAGAGATCTGGGGCCTCGACATGTCACTCCCCGCGCGTCTACCCCGCCCCTACGACCGCGATCGCACCCTGCCGCGACCCGCGAACTGGAGCGACTATTACGGTTGAGATGGATTCCCGGGTTGGATCGCGAACGAGATCATTGCGAACGCCGCACGCAACTCGTTCGCGTAACCCTTTTTCCGTCGCAACGGGAGCCGTACCGCTACATCCTCGCGCCAATGCAGACCATGAATGACTGAAGGTCGATGTTGTCGCGCGGCTTGAGATCGCTGATCAGTTCCTCGAGAGTCCTGGAGAACTTGAGAAGCGACTCGTAGGTCCACCAGTTCAGCTGCGCGCGGTAATTCAGGTCGACGTTGCATGCCTGCGCGGCCCGTTTCGTCAGTTCCGGCTTGAGGAACATGTGCTCCTTCGGGAAGGCGATGAACGGAAAGTACGTCGCCAGCGGCCACTTGTTTGCGCCGACCTCCTCGAGCATGTGGGAGAACGCATCGAACCGCGCCCGGTACTCATCGGATCCGTAAAGCAGGTCCGCAAAGGAACGCGCGAACGATTCACGCTGCGCATCGGTGACCAGCCCTTCCTTCAGGTCCATCTTCTCGCCGGGGGAGACCATGTTGGTCTTGCTCAGCACCGCCATCGCACGTCTCGTGATCTCGTTGAAATCCCCGGCCTGCAGCAGGTCGCTCAGCTCCGATTGCCCGAGTGTGCCTTGCAGCAGCGCAGTCGCTTCGAGCTTGTAGTCGCGTTCTTCCTCGAGGTACCGCGGATCGGAGAAGCCTTTCGGAAAGAGCCGCAGAAACGACTCCTGCATTGCGTCGAGAGATCTGCTCGAGCGCCGGCCCTTCGTGGAAGACTTTCTGGTCTCGAGAGCGGGATGATCGGCCGAGGTTCCCTTCAGCGTCTCGAGCACGACCCCCTTGAGGATCTTCTGCCCCGCCAGTGCGAAATGCACCGTGACTTTGCCGTCCATCGTCACAGCTAGAACCTCTCCCGGCCCCCACTGATCGTGAAGCGTCGGATGCTTCACTCGATCGCCAACCCTGAGCGCCATGGTTTTCTCCTATCCTGTTCCCGAATCCAGCAATCGTCGCGGAGTCAAAGCCTGACCCCGGCGGTCAGACGCACGCACCCTGCCCGGACCGAATGGGTGTCCTCGGAGTCCGGAAATCACCCCGATCCAGAGCTGCTGACTCCGCTCCAGAAATTCTCGCGTCACGCCCACTCTACCCCGGACGAATGCTGAATGATAAATCTTGAATGTTGGATTGTTTCCGGGCCGATCACTCGCGAACCAGCGTCGCCACAGCCAGTTTCGGATTCGTTCGGAAGGCGATCAGGAACTCGAGGGACTGCTGGGGATCGAGCCGATCCAATTCGCGGACCGCGCGAAGCATGGCCAGATCCTCCGGCGTGGTCGGCACGGTAGAGAAGTCGATCAGATCCTCGTCGTTCAATCGCATCGAAGATCTTCAACAGAGCATGCCATACGAGTACTCCCGCACCCCCGCCCGAGTCGTCGAGAGCTGTTGGCGACTTGTGTTCCTCGGTCCTGGGCGGATGCGCGCTGACTCGAACGGAATTCTCCCAGGCGTTAGACTTCCGCATATGACGACGAGAGTGTTCCTCATCCGCCACGGTTCGACGCAGCTCTCCGCCGAGGACCGCTTTGCAGGTGCCACCGACGTCGAGCTTTCCGAACTGGGACGCGGGCAGGCCCGGAGGCTTGGGGCTCGTCTCGGCACGCAGGCCATCGCAGCGTTCTACGCCAGCCCATTCTCTCGAACGATGGAAACCGCGAATCTTCTCGCAGCACCGCATAACCTTCCGGTGCAGCCTGTACCCGAACTCAGAGAGATCTCGCACGGTCGATGGGAAGGGATGACGCGCAAGGAAGTCGAAGCACTTCATCCCGAGGAATACCAGCGCTGGGTGAGCGACCCTTACGCGTTCGCGCCGGCGGAGGGCGAGACCGGCCTCTCGGTGACTGCGCGAGCGCTTCCGGCCCTGCTCTCAATCGTCGAGCGGCATCCTGACCAGCCGCTGGCGATCATCTCCCACAAGGCGACCATCCGCCTGCTGCTCAGTTCTCTTCTCGGCTTCGACCCGCGCGCCTATCGCGACCGTCTCGACCTCGATCCCGCGTCGCTCACAGTCCTCGATTTCAAGAACCTCCAGCACGCCCGCCTCTCGCTCTACAACGACACGTCGCACTACGCCGACGATCCCTCTTGCATCGCTCCCGTCCCGTCCAACCGGCTTTCACCGATCTGGAAGTAGTTTTAGGCGGTTCCTCGGGTCCCTCGGAAGTTCCTCGGGGTTCCTCGGGTGTGGAGGCGATTATCGGAATGGGATGCAAGGCGGCAGGACTTCCTGCTTTCAGCGGTTCCATGAGTAATCCGGGTTGAGAAAGTGGTCGCCGCGGGGCATGCCTGGCGTGATCGTGGCTCCCGCGTAGCGATCGCGCATGGCGTCGTGGTGGAAGAACGAGGCAGGTTCGCGCGGGCCGCGGCCGGCCATCTCGTAGATCACATCGAGCGGCTCGGGTCCGTTCGGCGCCCAGGCAACGACGACCCGGCATTCGGTGGCGCCACCTTTCACTGCGCGTACGGCGGCGTCGCGCGCCGCGATCGCGCCGATGCGGTCGATGTGCGACAGGTGCTTGCCGCTCAAGGCTCCGCCGCCAATGGCGACGCGCGAGCCGTAATAATCCATCACGAGTTTCCGGCCGGTCTGGCCATTGTCCCCGTCGGACCCTCCGTTGATCAGCGGTCCATTCGGATTGATGAGGAGCGTGACCTCATCCCACGAGTTGCTCCAACGCGTGTCGTTGCTCTTCACTTCCTCGAACGCGGCCGCCAGCACGGCCTCGAGCGCTTCGACCATTTCGAAGAAACGCGTTCCTTCGCTCTGCTGCATCGTCACGAGCAGGTGCTCGAGACTCCAGTCATCACTGCTCTCGTTGATGCGGACGAGGAGTTTGCCGTCGGGACCCAGCCCTTTTCTCAGCGCCTTGTGGATCGCTCCCCGGAAGGCGTGAGCGAGAAAGTGCTCGGGTGGCAGGTAGCTGGTGCGAGCGTCGTAGCCGGCCCAGCCGGCGACGATGGACTGGTCGTTTACCTTGCGCGTCCACTGCTGCGGATCAAGTTGCTCGATGCAGACGGCGCGGTGGATGCGGTAGCGTCGCGGCGCGCCTGAACTGTCTGCGTAGCCAATCTCGCGGACGACGGCATGGACGATCTCTTCGAGTGCGAACGGAATTGCTTTCTCCGTCGCGATCCCTCCGTTGAGCCACAGCTCGTCGCACCAGGCCGCTACTTCGACCTGCGCATAAGCCTCGGGCTCGAACTGCATGCAGGCAGCGACGATCGCGTCGGCGACCTGATCACAGAATTTGTCGGGGTGTCCTGCAAGCACCATTTCGCTCATCCTGATCATTTCGGCAGTGCTCCCAGTTGTGTGCAGCGCAATCCGGCGCTCTCCAGCAGGTGCGTCGAGCCGTCGCGAGACACGACGACGTGGATGCGTGTCTTCGCCGTGTCGCGGAGCCACTCGCGCTGGACTTTCTCGATGTAACCGTCGGTAACGATGACGGCGCTCTTTGGCCTCGTCCGGGCGATGTGCTTCAGCACGCATTCCATGCTGGTTCCGCCCGTGCTGCCGGTTTCGAGTTGTCCCTTTCGGATGGTGGCCGGAAGCACCTCGGTGCTGAACGCCCAGAAGGGCAGCCGGATGTAACGACGCAGTCCGCCGAGGAGTGCGATCAGGTGCGGCATCTCCGCCCACATCGAGCCGCTCACGTCGAGGTACACCTGCGCCGTCCCGCCGCGCCGCTTCGCATCCGTGCTCCACACCGCCTCGGGGATGAACGGACTCCAGAGCGAGCGAACGAACGCGCGCCTGTCGCCTGCGCTCAGCACGGGCAGCCGGGCATCGACGCTCACCGACTCCCGCAACAACGAACGCGGATCGGCGATGACATAACGCTTCAGTACATCGAGTGTCCGGCGACGCCAGGCATCGACGTTCTTCGCGTCAGCAGCCGCCGACTTCATCGTTGCGAGGTAGCCACCCACTCCCCGGTCGCCCGGCGAGCGCCAGATGCCATGGCCATTCATGGAACGCATCGTGTCGTCGAGCGCACGGCCCATCGCTTCCGACATCTCGCTGGCGTCGTTGTGGTTGCCGAGAAGCTGGTCACGGATGACTGCCGATTCGTTGTCGCCGCCCGATGCATCGAACTGCGTCGCCAGTTCGCGGATGTCGTCGACGACCAGAGACCCGTCGTACAGCCCAACCCAGGCGGAGCCGAAGTCGCCGAGGACCGGTTCGTCGCTCCGACCGGGGCGGAGAAGGCGCATCAGTCCCTCTGCGTTGCGGTAGTAGTTCGACATCATCGAACTCGCTTCCTTGCCAACCTGGCGATGGATGATCGCGTTGATCACTGCGTCCGTAGCGAGATGCTCCGCGTCTGTGATCGGGCCGCGCTCCTCGGTGTGACGCAGCACGATGTGCAGGAACTCGTGGAGGATCAACGCCTTGACCTGCGCGTCGGTTGCGCAGTGCTCCGCGATGAACGAGAGGTTGACGCGCAACTCCGGGCGGTCCTCACAGCTGACGGCGAGTGTCGTCACTTCGGTGGTGAAGCGGATCCCGACCAGGCGGAGGAACGTCCGGACAGCGAGTGGGTTCTCCTCTGTGAGTTCTTCAACGATTGCGCGGAATCGATCGGGAGTCATGCGTAGAAGCCCTCCGTTTCGTAAAGGCGCAGGCGGCGCGTGAGGCTGGCGTGCGTCCAGATCACCGGACGCGAAGGATCGTAGAAGACCGCGGTGCAGAGGCCGAGGAGCAGTGCGGCGCGGAGGACGAGTTGCGCGTCGGCGGAGGCAACGAGGAGCGGCTCGACGGTCGGGTCGGCGATGCAGAGCATCGGCCCAGGAAGATCGTCGAAGCAATCGCGCAGATGCTGTGCGTCAGCGATCCCCTGCCACTCGAGCAACACCAGCATCGTCGAATATGGATCGAGACCGCCGAAATCGAGCGCGACGGTCAGTTGTAGCGGGCAGCGGATCGGACCGGTGCTCATGCCGAGGATCGACGATCGGATGGTCTCGGTGCGCGTGCGGCTGCTCGGTCCGCCGCTGTTCGCGTAGAGCGCGTCGGGCGGCGGAGGGAATGCATGGGATGAATGCGTTGCGAGCATTACGCGGCCCTCGCCTTCTGGAGGTGCGCCTTCATCACCTGCACGCAGGCATCGAGTTCTGATTCGGTCGCGGCAGGATCATCGAGCACGAAGCTCGAAAGCAGCACGTAGTGAAAGAACTGCCGCGCGCGGGCCTGTCGTGCTCCGCGCCTCCGGTTGATGACCTTCGCGTAGCGCGCGATTCCGGGATGCGTGGTTGCCCCACTGCCGGTGCTCTCCTGCCACGTCACTACTCCCGAGACCTCGAGGATCGGTGTGGCGAGCTTGCCGAGTTCGTTGATTCCTTCGCGGCTGATGCAATCGAGACCTTTCGCAGCTGCGGGATAAAGGGCGAATGCGAATGCGGCGGCGCGGCCCGGATCCGTATTCGCCAGCAGTTCGCAGATGGCCTGCGTGCCGCTCTCCGGGTCGCGACACTCATCGAGGAGCATCGCGAGCTTGCGGTCGAGCGCAGGCTCGATGTGAAATCTTTGAATCCACTTGCGACGATCTTCGCCAAGCGCGAGGTCCCACGCTCCGCGGTGAGCGACCTTCACGGTCAGCGGATCGATCCGCACGCCCCAGGATGCATGGGGCAGCGTGCAGGCCAGGACGAGCGCGAAGAGCGCTTCGTCGCGACGGCCGGCGACGATTTCGGCCGCTAGCAGGCTGCGTGTGAGGAAGCGCGCGCGGCGCGGCGAGATACGGATCAGGCTCTGGTTGAGCAACGTGACCGCGGCGCTCGCGTAGTCGATGATCTCCGGCGGGCAGTGCGCGACGGTGCGCTCGAACTCCTCGCGCCACTCAACCAGCTTGGCGCCCAGGCGGCCGCCGTCATCGGCAGGCGCCCCCTCGCCGGCAGGGTCGGCGATGCGCCTGCGATCGGCGTTGTCGATCTCGATCCAGTCAGCCGCCGTGACGATCAGTCCGAAGCGATCACCCAGCGCAGGATCGAGCGCCTCCGAACCTGCGTAACCATCGTCGCCGTCCTGGTCAGTCGAGCAGGGATTCATCGCCGCCCATCGGAAGCGGAGCCGCTCGAGACGGATACCCTGAATGCGGCGCTCGTGCACCAGTGAGAAGAGCCGGTTCTGATGCTCCGGCTTGCAGCGGCTGATCTCATCGACGAGCACCGACTGGGCCGACCAGACGGTCGCTGGCGTTTCGAGAAATGTCACGCCGCTGCCATCCGCCTGCGGGTAAGGAAACCCAACGAGATCATCGAATGAGATGAGGCTTGCGTTGTAGTGCCGGTGCTCGAGGCCTAACGTCTCGCTGAGCGAGTTGAGGAGAAAGGTCTTTCCCGTCCCCGACCTGCCGATGAGCAGCAGCGGATCCTCGGTTACGAGCGCAGCGAGGATCACCGCTTCGTAGGCGTCGAAGCCGTAAACGCCGAGATCGCGGAGATGTCCGGCGCAGTCGGCCGGGAGCGGGTTGGATGGAATCCTGGTTTTCTTTCGGGTCATGACGATCTCCCCGCTCTAGCGCGGCAAGTACGTTCTCTAGCTGGATCCTTTCCTGCGGAAGACGATGACGCGGCGTACTGCGGCGCCAACTCCCGCCGCAACCGGCAGATCGTCGTGCCTCACGAATCCGTAGTGGCCCAGCAACCTGCCGAACCAGAGGTCGGCTTCGACATGAATGGAACCGAGATTGAAGTCCGTGACGTCGAGAATGAACGTGGCGTCATCGCTGATGTGATGCTCGATCGCTTCGATCGCCCGTCCCATCTGCACGAAGTGGTGTGCGACGGCGCGCGCCAGGTCTGGTTCACCCTGGTCATCAATTTCAAGAATCAGCTCACGGAGTCCGATGCTCTCGATGATGTCGAATCCGATCTGCCGGCTCGTGATCTCCTGCGTTTTTGAGGGCAGCTTGCCGCTGATGATCTTGCGGATGGATGAGACTGCATCCGCCCGAGAGCGTGCAGGCAGAGCCCGCGGCGGAAACCGCATGAACCAGCGCGCGGCTTGTCCGGCCGGACCTGCGTCGAGTGTGATCGGCGGTGGCGCGGTGACGACGACGTCCGCGTCGATCGAGATGATGTCGCCACTCGTTTCGGCGTCGGCGGCGAGGAACTGCGGAATCCGCACTAGTGCTCGACTCTGGTGAAGAAATGAGATGACGCTGTTGAGCTCCTGCTCGAGCGCGGCGCTGAACTGCGCCACCGCGTCCAGCTTCGGCGCCTGAGTCACGATCCGGTGCTCTTTCTGTTCGACTCGGGTCAGCGCCTCGGCGGCGGCCGCTTCGAGCACACGCGCAACGAGCCGCTGGCTCGGGGAGAGGAAGTCGATCAGCGACCGGCACTGACGCGCGTACTCGACGAGTTCGGGGGGCGCCTCCAGATCTCCCAGATCCCCGGCAGCCCGGTACGCCGCGATCCTCCCGCGCATCCGATTCTTCTGCGTCCTCACTTCGCTGGCGAGCTGGCGTCGTGCGGCAGGCGTCCGGATCAGGAGGTCAATCTTGAGCTGCCCGATCGAAGCGACCACAGGATCGATCTCGCACCAGTAGCCATCGAGGCCCCGCTCTGCCGCGACGATGGCGACGTTCGCGGTGCCGGCGAAAGGATCGAGCACGCGCTTCGCGCCCGGAGCGTAGCGATCGAGCAGGCGGCGCACCTCCTCGGGCGAGTCCTCGATGTTCACTCCGGCACTCGTGAAGGGCGTGACGCGCGGGAGGTCGGATCCGAGTTGTGCGCGGATCCTGGAGACGATCTCTTTCTTCTCTGAATCACTGCCCTCGAATCGAAGTCGCATGATGCGGGAGCGTATGTACGCCGCCGGTTTCATCCCCTCGCTCTCCGAGGCGTCGAGCAGAGCTTTGTAGGTCGGGATGCCGAGGAGATCGCGTAGAGCGTCACTCCTGAGTCTGGCCAGCACGCGGTAGGCCGCCATCTGCAGCGGATCCTTCGCACTGAACGCGACCGCGATCCTCGCCCCGTAACGCCCTTTGCTTCGGTCGGGGCAAAGATGGTCAGGGTCCTGGATGTAAATCGTCCTGAACTTCTGTCTGACTTTCTTCATAGGTGTGGTCCTCACGACTCGTTCGCTGCGGGATCGCTGATGGGGGGCTGGGCGCCGTCACAGGGTCGTCGCTTTCACGACGGCTCGCTGTGACGGCTGCCTCACCTCGGCGTTCGCTATGAGTGTCCCAGTCGTTCGGAGACGC
>JBKJVD010000010.1:0-10250 GCA_046590585.1 Thermoanaerobaculia bacterium
GATAACGCGACGGGCGACTGGACGGCAAAACGAAGCGCGCGGGAATCATTCCGCCGCTTCGTCGCCGCCGCCCTGTCCCGTCGGAATCCGAGCCTAGAACGACCCGGGCAGTCCCAGCTCGGACCAGGCATCTCCGGTCACTTCATCGAGTGTCGATCCGTAAGTCACCCACTTGTTGCTGCGGTTCTCGCTCACGTTCAGGACACGTACATAAGGAATCACGGGTGCGCGGCCGAGACTGACCTGCTGCATGGTCATGGGAGGCAGGGTCACGGAATGCGTCTCCGGAACTCCACCGGCCCTCGGGATCTGGATCATGAAGTCCTGGCTGCGGTTCGCGTCGAGATTGACGATGCCCACGTTGAATCGAAACCGGGTGCCGTCATCCCCGGAACCGAGGCCGAAAATCGTGGAGGTGGTGGGGGTGTCGATCAGATTCAATGACAGTGCCGGGAAACTCTGCGAGGTCGTGCCGAGTGTGCCTGGCTGGGGCGAGTAGATGCGGGACGATACATGCATCCGTGCGCTGGTGTCCGTCTGCCCGTCCACGGTGATCGCCGTGAGAATCGCGGCGCCGAGTCCCGTCTCACGAAAGACGTCGCGGACGAAGTCGTCATAACGCTCGATGCCACCGGCCGCGATGGTCAGCCTGCGATCGCCTGGCGCCTTTCCCGGGCCGGGGAGCCATCGCGCAAAGATGATCAGCTGCCGGTTGGTCAGGTTGGCAATCGTGACCTCAGAACGAAAGAACGTGCCGTTCGCCCCCTCGATCTTTCCAGCCGCGGGAATTACGACTTCGTAGGCGTTCACGACCGGGCTGACCACGTTGTCGCTGGTCGGCTCGGCCGCGGACATCGGAATCACGTTCAGAAGCAATGCAAGGATCAGAGCGTATCTCATGGGTAAGGCTCTCCTCATACTCCGCGCCGGTCTGCGGCGGATGTTCGCGAATTGGGTTGGGTATCAGATGCCGGTGACGCGGACGACTTCTTCGAACGTCGTTGCACCTTCGGCGAGTTTGCGAAGCGCGGACTGGCGAAGCGTCCGCATTCCGCGCTTGATGGCAATGTCCTTGATCTTGAGGAAGTCTTCCCCGCGCTCGATCAGGTCGCGAATGGCGTTGTCGATCTGCAGCATCTCGAAGATTCCAGAGCGGCCGAAGTAGCCGGTGTTCCGGCACCGGTTACAGCCGCCGCCTTCCTTCACGATGATGGTCTTGCCTGGGGGCGCCTGCAAGTTCAGCATTCCCGCCTCTTCGAGCGTGAGCGGGCGATTCTGGCGGCAATCGTCGCAGATCTTCCGGATCAGGCGCTGCGCCATGGTCCCGATGAGCACCGAGGAAATCAGGAAAGGCTGGATCCCCAGGTCGATGAGGCGGGTGACCGACGTGGCGGCGTCGTTCGTGTGAAGCGTGGAAAACACCAGGTGACCGGTCAGCGCGGCCTGCACTGCATTCTGTGCAGTCTCCTGGTCCCGGATCTCGCCGACCATGATGATGTCGGGGTCCTGGCGAAGGATCGTCCGCAACGCCGAGGCGAACGTGATTCCGATCTTGTTCTGGACGGAGGTCTGGTTGAACTCCTCATGCACCATCTCGATCGGGTCCTCGATGGTGGTGATGTTGATCTCCGGGGAAGCGAGATTTTTCAGTGCGGAGTAAAGCGTGACAGTCTTTCCTGAACCGGTAGGCCCCGTCACGAGGATGATTCCGTGCGGACGCTTGATCCACTCCGCGAACATCTTCAGCTCGTCCTCATAGAATCCGAGGCCCGGCAGGTCGCGGATCATGATGTCGGGATCGAAGATGCGCATCACGACCTTTTCGCCAAACGCCGTCGGGAGCGTCGAGACGCGCAGCTCGATCTCCTTGCCATCGTGGTCCGTCTTGATCCGGCCGTCCTGTGGCCGGCGCTTCTCGGCGATGTCCATCCGGCACATGGTCTTGAGCCGCGAGGTGATGGCTAGGTTGACGAGCTTGGGCACACGCTGAATCTCGTGCAGCACACCGTCGATCCGGAAGCGGATCAGCGCGAACTCGCGCTTGGGCTCGATGTGAATGTCGGAGGCTCGGGAGTCGTAGGCGTGCTGGAGCAGGTAGTCGACGGCATTGACGATGTGCTGATCGCTCGACTCGATCTCGGCACCCGACTTGAGCTTCACATACTGCTCGAGATTGGCGAGGTCGAACCCGCCCTTCAGGTCGCGTTCCGCCTTCGTGACCGAGCTGCGGAACCCGTACTGCTCGGTGATCACGCCCATCACATCCGACTCGGACGAGACGACGATCTCGATCTCCTGCTTGACCAGCGGACGGTAGAGGTCGAGACCGTTCCGATCGAACGGATTGACCATCGCCACGACCAGCTTGCCGTCGCGAACCTCCACCGGAATCATCTTGTGCTTCCGCGCGAACGGCCTCGAGATCTTCGATTCGATCATCTCGACGTCGAGCTTCAAGGGGTCGATCTTGAAAAACGGGAGGCCGGCCTCCCTGGCGATCAATCTCGCCAGGACGAAGTCATCGATCCGCGGATTCTGCCCGCTGACGTCGGTGAGGTTCATCGCCGTCACTGCCTTGAACGGACTGGCGTCCTCGTCGGCGCGGCGGTTCGACCGGAGATGCGCCCGCAACTGACGATCGACCGCATCCATCTCGGTCTTCTGCCGGTCGTCGATGAAGCCCGCCTTCTTCAGCAGGTCAGCAAGCAACGCGACCGTGATTTCCCGGGAAGCAGACGATGTCGCTGGCGTGGCGCTCATATCAGGTTGACCGTTGAATCTTGAACCGAAATGTTGAATGTTGAATGTTGAATGTTGAATTGGGCCGTCGTTCTGCATTCTTCATCAGCATTCAAGGGTGGCGCTCATATCAGGTTAACTGTTGAATCCAATGGTCGCACTACCCGGTCAATTCCAGCTGAATGTTGAATGTTGAACTGGGCCCGTCGTTCTGCATTCTTCATTCAGCATTCAACATTCAACATTCCGTCCCTACTCCACCTGCAGCAGGAATCCCTTCAGGTACTCCCCTTCCGGGCAGAATAACGAGACGGGATGGTCCTCGCCAGCCGTGAGGCGCCGGAGGAAAGACACCCGCCGGCCGGCGTCCAGGGCAGCAGAGAAGACGATCTTCTGAAAGAGGTCCGCCGGCATGTGCCCCGAGCAGGAAAACGTCATGAGGTATCCGCCTGGACGGATGAGGCGCATCGAGTAGAGATTGATGTCTTTGTAGCCGCGCGCGGCCCGGTCGACATCGTTGCGATTCTTGACGAAGGCTGGAGGATCGCAAATCACGAAGTCGTACTGCTTCTTCTCATGAGCGAGGTAACGCACATGGCTGAAAGCGTCCGCTGTCACGAACGTGGCGCGGTCCAGCGATCCGTTCATCTCGTAATTCGTTCGCGCCGCGTCGAGCGCGGGAACCGACGTGTCGACGTTCTCGATGGCCGACGCACCACCTGCGGCCGCATAAACCCCGAACGCACCGGTGTACGAGAAGAGGTTGAGCACCGAGGCGCCATTTGCGAGATTTCGCGTGTACTGGCGATTGTCGCGCTGGTCGAGAAAGAATCCCGTCTTCTGTCCGGCTCGCGAATCGATCCGGAAGCGCAGGCCGTTCTCGCAGACTTCCGCCACCGGCTCACCCTCGCCGTCCCAGCGCGATTCGCGGGGAAGCCGCTCCACGTCACGAAGCGGCACGTCATTCTCGTACCAGACTCCGCGAAACGGAACATGGCGGCGCAACTCGTCGACGATCACGGGCGCCATGCTCTCCGCTCCCCGGTTCGCGATCTGCACCACTGCGACATCGCCGTAAAGATCGACGATCACGCCGCTCAGGTCATCCCCCTCGGAGTGAATCAGGCGCAACGCAGTGGTCGCCTCACTGCGCAGATGCGCGCGACGAGCCACAGCCGCGGCCACTCGCTGTCGCACGAGCGCTTCGTCGGCGCGAGCGCCGTGAGACAGAACCCTGAGGCGGATCTGCGAGTGCAGCGAATAAAAGCCGGATGCGACCAGCGCGCCGCTCGCGTCCATCAGATCGCCGAAGGGGGCGGTCTCGGGCCCGGTCTCCCGGTCGATCGCGCCGGTGAAGATCCAGGGATGCCGGTTCCGCAGCGCGCCTTCGCGCCCAGGTCGCATCACCAGCGTGCGTCGCTGCTGCTCCATCGGATTCGTTTCCTTCGTCATGGAATCCCTGCCCCTGCCACTCGTCGTTCACGTGGCGCCTTGCCACATCACGCTCTGCGCCTATAATCGCTTCAATGTCCGGCCCCGAAAAGCAGTTCCACACGCAATGTCAGGAAGAAGTCTACCGTCAGGTGAAGACTTACCTCGATGAACTCGTCGATGAGCACTTCGACGATGCGGAACATTGCGACTTCTACCTGAAATACGGCTCGACCGTGCTGGAGATTTCAATCGATCCCTACGAGGAAGACGACGCCGTCATCGAGGTGCTCGCATTCTGCGTCCAGGGGGCGACTCCCAGTTTCGAACTTGCCAGCGAACTGCTCGAACTGAATTCGCAGATGCCGATCGGTGCGTTCAGCATGCACGGCAACGATGTTTTCTTCTCTCATTCATTTCTGGGACGCCGCTTGCGCCCGGAGCAGATGATCGCCTCACTCGACAGCGTGGCCAGTATCTCCGACCTCTATGACGACACGATCGTCAGCCGGTTCGGGGGGGAAACCGCGCTCGAAAGGATTCGCGGTACCAGGGTCCGGAAGGCCATCGTGGTCCACAACAATTGAGGACGGCACATCGATTGCTCTCTGAACCATCCATGACGACTTCAACACTCGCCGGACGCGCCGCGGCAGCCACCCTGGCCGCCTGTATGCTCCTCAGCGGCTGCACTGGCGGCACCGAGAGCTCAGCGGCTGAAGAGCCGGCTCCGAAAAAGAATGCGGTCGCCACGGCGAGTCTCCCCCCGAAACAGGAAACCGAAGTCCGGACGCGCCTCCAGGCGATTGGCGGATCGATTCCGATCTACGCAGGCGCCCGGTATCGCGATGACCTGACCCAGCGTGACCAGGTGATGATCCGCAGCCAGTTCGGCCCGTCGGCCGAGGTCTACACGATGGCCAGCGACGACTCGTACCCGCAGATCTATCACTACTACCTCACCTACCTCGCGCAGTTCCGCGCTTTCCCGGCTCAGCTTCCCTACCCCCCGGAGCAGAAGAACTGGAGAACGTTCGAGGTGGAACTGAATCAGGCCATGCAGGATTCGTTCATCCCGGGAACCGCAATTCCTGGCGGTGCCAAACACGTCAGGCTCCAGATCGCGGAAACCGAAGCAGAGCCGCAGACGGTGATCCGGTACATCGTCACTCCCGCGGCTCCTGCGATCGTCACCACCGCGACAGCCGGAGTTGTGCCGGCCAGCCCGGAAGCGGCGACTGCCGTGGCCCGGTGAGAAGCTCAGCCAGCTTCAGGACCTGACACGCTCGCGAACGCTTCGCTCTGCATGAGGGCTGGCTTGCGAGCCGCCGGGAGTGGACAATAGCTGACTGATGTATCCGTTCCGCCGCATCCTCGTACCCACCGACTTCTCGACCGCCTCGGAATGGGCGTTCGACGAGGCGCTGCGCCTTTCGGCGGAATCGAGTGCCGAACTCCTGGTCCTTCACGTTCGACGTACCTGGAAGGACCAGCCCGACCGCCTGCGCTTTCAGGCAGATGACTCGCTTTACGAGTACGCAGAGAAACACGAACTGGACCGACTGCGCGATCGTGCCCGGCGCGCTCACGCCAGTGTCGACCTACGCATGGTCGTCCGGCAGGCCCCGTCCCCCGCGAAGGCGATCTGCGAGATCGGTGCTTCGGAGAAGGTCGACCTGATCGTCATCGCCACTCATGGCCGCCATCACGTCGCTCACATCCTGCTCGGATCGACCACGCGGGAAGTCGTCACCGACCCTCCCGCTCCGCTGCTCGCAGTGCGATACGGGATCCGCAAGCGCGAACGCATCGCTCGAATCGTCGTACCAGCGCATCCAAAACAAACGTCTCACTCCGCACTCGATCTGGCTGTCGCCATGGCCGGACCGGGCAAGGGGGAAGTCCATCTACTGACGGTCTGCAGCGAGGCCGACCGGTCCGCAGCAGTCGCCCACATGGAGTCGCTGTCCGTGCGTTCAGCCGGGGTGAACATGAAAACCGAACTGATCGCCGGAGACGACATCGAACGCGAAATCATTCGCTACACGACCCGGATCAACGGCGACGCCATCATGCTCAACGCCGCCGGTGGCCTGAGCGAACTGAAAGCCTCGATCGTCCGTCACGCCACCGTCCCCATCATGATCGTGCCGTAGGCCGGGACTTCGGCATTCATCACGAGCGGTGATGCTGGAACGGGGCGACGACGATCGTGGAGAGGCCGTTGGACGACCCCGTCCGACGGTCGGGCGCGTCGAGCGCACGACTGCCCTGTGGATACTCGCGACTGCGTTGTTTCGCCGCGCCAAATCCACGCTGAACTGCTTTGCGACAGAGCAGTCGAGGGCTCGACGCCAGGCTCGACGCCCTCGACTGCTCGGACGGGGTCGTCCAACGGCCCTGAAGATCGCGCGCGCTCCGAGAACAGCGACCAAGACGAGACGCGGCTGGGCACCGATCGAGACCTCCACCCACTGAAAACCAACCATCCATCACCAGCGTTCAATGCTGCGTGGTCATTCCACCCCGCAGCGCATCCACAAACGCTCCGACACTCGGGAATCGAACCGCGGCGTCTTTCGACAGGGCCCGATGCACGGCGAGGCAAACCGTCACCGGAAGATGCGGCGCCCGCTGCATCAGAGGTTCAGGCTCGTCGAGGGTGTGGCTCCGGACGATCGACGCGAGGTCACCGGCACCGGAGTAAGGATGGGAGCCGGCAAGAAGTTCGTAAGCAATCAACCCGAGGCTGTACTGGTCGGACAGCGCGTCCGCCGGAACGCCACTCAACACCTCGGGGGCCATGTACATGAGGGTCCCGACGATGCCGATGCTTCTGGCGGATTGAACGAGCGTCGCTTCATCGTCGCCGAGCGGGCCGTTCATCTTCGCCAGCCCGAAATCGAGGACGCGGGCCGAGGGCGTCGATGCATCGTGTTCGCGGACCAGCACAATGTTTTCCGGCTTGAGATCGCGATGAACGACTCCGGCCCGATGCGCGGCTTCGACCGCAGTTCCCACTTCGTCGATGATGCGCACCGCCTCCTCGGCCGTCGGCTGCGTTGCGATCGTCTTTCTGAGCGTGTGCCCGTCGAGATACTCCATCACGAGGTAGGCGTGTCCGCTCGGAAGCGCCCCGAAGTCGTGCACCGTGACGATGGCCGGATGTCGGAGTCGAGCCACGATTCTCGCTTCGCGCTCGAACCTCGAGCGCATGGTCGAGCTGCCAACGAGATGCGAAAGGAGAACCTTGATCGCGACCGGACGATTCAGTCTCGTCTGCGTGGCCAGGTAGACCGACCCCATTCCGCCGCGGCCAAGCAGGCGCGTCAGCACGTATTTGTCATCGATCGAACGCGGCACCCCTTCCTCGAGCGCAAGCGGCGTCTGGTCCGTCTCACACCGTGAGAATTCCGAGGAGAAACAGCGACCGCAGGCGGGGCAGCATCGCACGACGTCGGTCATGTTGACTGCAGCCGGTGCGGTAGCACTCCAGATGAGCGACGGTGAACCCTTCAGCCTTGAATAATCCAGGGTCATGGCCAGCTGGGCAGACACCGAACGGAGAAGATTCCGATCCTCGGCACTGTACGGATCCTCCGATTTTCTCTCCCCGAGCAGCAGCATCCCCACCAGACGCTGTTCAATGATCATCGGGACCAGCAGGTGACCTCCCGACGCATCGAGCCACTCGCGTTCGGCCAGCGGAAGTCGCTCGACGAGCGATCGATTGTGCCGGCTGTACCGATCGAGCGGCTCATCGACCGAGGAGAGCAGCGACGTGAGTGCGCCGGTCGCCGGCAGTGGGGCGACGCGCGAGGGCGGATCACCGCGATGGAGGCCCCGAACCAGTTCGCGTCCATCCGCATCGAGTTGCCAGAGCGAAATGTGCTTCGGGTGGAGTGCCCGGGCCATTTCGTCGATCGCGACCCTCGAGACCGCGAACACATCCGATCCGTTTCGCACCATCGAAACTACCTGCAGCAGCAGGTGCCGCGCGTCGTACTGCTCGCGGAAGTAGCGACGATCGAGCGCCTCGAGCAATCGGCCGCGGTATCTCGCAACGAGAAGCAGCGGCACGATGATCATCAGGTAGATCAGCGGCTGCCCGGTCAGCAGAGAAGACATCGACTGATTTCGATGAACCCAGAGGAAGGCGCCCAGTGCCACCGCCGGCATCGCCATCAGCACCACCAGCGTGCCTCGCGCGAGTGCGTACTGGATGCTGCGACGCACCAGCACGCGAATGTCGTACATGCGGTGGCGGATCACCGCATAGGCGTAAAGCGCCGAGCCGACGATCACACCAAGCTGATTGACGAGACTTCCAACCTGCCGCCAGACCGGTCCGGCCCCGCCGCGGCTCAGCACCACCGACAGGAGGAAGCCGAACACCCCGGGAAGGAGCGCAAAAAAAATAAGCTTCTGACGCCGGCGCGCGTTTCTCTTCGAAGTCCGCGTGAAGCGAACCGCCAGCACCACCAGCGCACCAACCAGCAACGCTGCGCCGAGAAATGTGTAAACGTTGTCCGGTCCCACCACCACGGCCCGGCTGCTGGACCCCACCCGCTTCCACGCCTCGGCGATCTGTTCCACAAAGATCGGCAGGCTGAGAAGGTAAGGGACTGCAGCGAGCCACCGCGGCCGCAGCGGTCGCGACGGATCGGAAGGAAAGATCATCGCGAAGTGGAGACATGCCGCGAAGAACAGGGCGATGAACAGCGAATCGACGCTGAACAGGGCAGCCCGCAGGAGCGCGGGCACATGTTCGAGCATCGCGCCGGTGCCTGGCGCCTCGAACAGAAACACGCCTCCAGCCCAGTACAGGAGCGTGAGCGAGGAGAGCCTCGCGTCGGGATTCTCGCTGCGCAGCGCCAGCAGCACTACGGCAAGCGTGAACATCCAGAGGTGCAGCGGGAAGTTGACGTAACCGACGATGGCCCAGAGCACATGGCCCGGACTTGCGCGCAATGAGTCCTGCCTTGCACGCTCGAGGGTCACCGGCCGCACGTCGATGTCGAGCAACGTTCCTCTCCGATCGAGCACGACCCGCAGGGGAACCCCTGCTGTGGCATCGAAGAGGGGGATCGACCCCGGACGGACTCGCGCTCCGTCGATCGTCAGGATGCGGTCGCCTACGAGGATTCCGGCCCGATCCGCCGCCCCTCCGCGAAACACCGACGACACCACGCCGGTCGACCGGGAGTATTCGATCTGCATTGCGGGACGGGTCAGCTGGCTGTAGAGCAGGAGCCCGAGACTGGTTGCGGCCAGCGCTACCTGAAACCACAGCACAGCGAGAAGGAGTCGGGTCTTCATTCGAGATCTTGCAGACGATTGTAGCGGACCGGTCATGTACGATCCGCAGTCATGTCCGAGTCACTCACCATCCGCCAGGCCGTCGAACAGGACGTTCCGCTGATTCTCGACTTCATCCGCCAGCTCGCCGTCTACGAAAAGCTGGAAGATCGCGTGGTCGCCACTGAGTCCGATCTAGCCAGTGCTTTGTTCGGGCCCCGACCCTACGCCGAAGTGATCATTGCGGAACACGATGGCCGGCCAGCCGGCTTCGCCCTCTTCTTTCACAACTTCTCCACCTTCCTCGGCAAGCCAGGGATCTACCTCGAAGACCTCTTCGTCCTGCCGGCGGAGCGAGGGCGGGGCACCGGGAAAGCGCTCCTCATCGAACTCGCTCGAATCGCGGCATCACGCGACTGCGGACGAATCGAGTGGTCCGTGCTCAACTGGAACGAACCGGCCATCGGCTTCTATCGCTCGCTGGGAGCCGAGCCGATGGACGAGTGGACCGTGTACCGCCTGCGCCCGGAAATGTTGATTGGTAAAGTCTGAATTCTGCTCCTTCCGGGTTTTCAGTGGGCGAGTCGAGGCAGGGGCGGTTGGAGCGCGCTCGTTCGACGTCATCCTGAGCCAATGAACCGCGCTTCGCGGCGACTGAGCGTAAGAACTGGTGGCGCGGCAGCGCGCCAGCGTTCCCCAAGTTCCCCCTCTCCCAGCAGGCTTCTTTGCTGGGAGAGGGTGGCCGTGAGGCCGGGTGAGGGCGCGTACCGCCAGCGAATTTT
>JBKJVD010000109.1:0-11198 GCA_046590585.1 Thermoanaerobaculia bacterium
TTCATGTTCCCGGTGCCCGACGCTTCCTTGCCCGCCGTCGAAATCTGTTCGCTCAGCTCCGCCGCCGGCACGATCGCCTCGGCCAGCGTCACGCGATAGTCGGGAAGAAACACCACGCGCAGATACTCGCGCGTGCGCGGATCCGAATTGACCATCTCCCCGATCGAGTGAATCAGTTTGATGATCAGCTTGGCCATGAAGTATCCGGGGGCAGCCTTGCCGGCGAAGAAGAAGGTCCGAGGCTGCAGCGGCCGCTCGCCGTCCTCCACGATCTGCCAGTAGCGATGAACGACGTGCAACGCGTTCAGCAGCTGACGCTTGTACTCGTGAAACCGCTTCACCTGAACGTCAAACATCGAAAGTGGATCGACACTGATTCCCGTGAGCTGGCGCGTCAGCTTCGCCAGCGCGAGCTTGTTGCGATGCTTCACGTCTCCGAGTTTTTCGAGGAGGTTGGGTTCGGCCGCAAAGTACTCGAGTTCACGCAACACATCGAGATCGGTGATCCACGACTCGCCAATCAGTCCGCTGATCATCGAGGCGAGTTCTCGATTGGAATGGAGCAGCCATCGACGCGGCGTCACGCCGTTCGTCTTGTTGTTGAAGCGCTCCGGATAGAGCCGGTAGAACTCGGGCGCCAGGATCTGCGTGACGAGTTCGGAGTGAATCGCGGCAACGCCGTTCACGGAGTGACTTCCCGTCATCGCCAGGTTCGCCATCCGCACGTCGCCGTTGGAGATGATGGAGACGCGCTCCTGCATTGCGACGTCGCCTGGAAACTTCCGCTCCACCTCCGCCAGCAACCGGCGATTGATCTCCTGGATGATCTGCAAGTGGCGAGGCAGCACCCGCTCGACCAGCGGATAAGACCAGCGCTCGAGCGCTTCGGGAAGCAGCGTGTGATTCGTGTAGCCGCAGGTCGCCACGACGATCGGCCAGGCTTGCTCCCAGGGGATGTGCTCGTCGTCAATGAACAGGCGCATTAACTCTGCGATCGTGAGCGCAGGATGCGTGTCATTCAGCTGGATGGCGATCTTTGAGGAAAACTGCTCGAACGAATCGTGGCGTGCCTTGTATTTACGCACGATGTCCCGCACCGAACAGGCCACGAGGAAGTACTCCTGAAGCAGCCGCAACTCGCGCCCCTGCGCCACGACATCCGAGGGATAGAGGATCTTCGAGATCGCCTCGTTCGCGATCTTTTCCTGGACTGCGCGGATGTAATCGCCCGAGTTGAAGATGCCGACATCGAACTCGTCCGACGACCGGGCGGAGAAAAGGCGCAGGACATTCACGGTCCTGCCGCCGTAGCCGACGATCGGCATGTCATGCGGCACGCCGATCAGCAGCTTGTACCCGGTCCAGCGCGGGATGTAGGCACCGGCAGGATCCGTGACGTGCTCGATATGGCCGTAGGCGGGAATCGTGACCGCCTCGTCATCGCGCTCGATCAGCCACGGCGACCCTTCCTCGAGCCACTGGTCGGGCTTCTCGTGCTGAAAGCCGTTGATGAAGGTCTGCCTGAAAAGTCCGAACTCGTAGTTGATGCCGTAGCCGAATCCCGGGAGGTCGAGTGTGGCGAGCGAGTCGAGGAAGCAGGCCGCGAGACGGCCGAGGCCTCCGTTGCCGAGCGCCGCATCTGGTTCGAGTTCAACGAGTTCCTCGAGATCGCCTCCAAGGCGCTCGACGATTTCGCGCGCCTGGTCGAGCAGGCCGAGATTGGTCAGATTGTTCCCGAGGGCTCGTCCCATCAGGAACTCCATCGAGAGGTAGTAGAGCCGCTTGGCGTCCTGCTCGCGATAGCGCACCTCGCTTTCGCGCATGGCATCGAGACCGGGGCCGCGCACCGAAATCGACAGTGCCTCGAGCTTCTCTTTCGAGGTCGAATCGTTCCAGGTGCGGCCGCGAACGAAACGCAGGTACTGCTCGATTCCCTCGCGAAGACTCAATACGGGGCGCGAACTCTCGGGATGGGGCAACGGGGTGAAACCTCCAGCGGCGATTCTAACTGGATGGAACGTTTGGCGGCGCGGGAGTGTGACGTCGGAGCTAGAACTCCAGCAGTTCTGCCAGTTCGTCTGGCGTGAACTGTTTCACGAGTGACGGATCGTCCTCGGTGAGAATTTCGGCGGCGAGCGCGGCCTTGCGTTCGATCAGCAGATCGATCTTTTCTTCCAGCGTGTGGCGAGTGATCAGCTTGAGCACCTGGACGCCGTTGTTCTGCCCGAGGCGGTGGACGCGATCGGTCGCCTGATCCTCGCGGGCCTGATTCCACCAGCGATCGTAGTGGATGACCACGGACGCCGCCGTGAGATCGATGCCGAGTCCGCCGGCTTTGAGGCTGGCGGTGAAAACGCGGCAGTCGGGGTCGTCCCGGAAGCGACGGATCTCTCGACCGCGATCACGCGTGTCGCCCTTGATCGACGCGAAGCCGACGCCCTGCTCCTCGAGATGGTTCTCGATCAGCCGGAGCATCGACAGGTACTGGCTGAAGACGACGACCTTGAGGCCGCTGGAGAGCGATTCCTCGAGCAGCTCGACGAAGAGGTTCCATTTCCCCGACGGCGCATCGGCTCCGAACTCTCCGTGAACCGAAAGCGGATGGTTGCAGATCTGCTTGAGGTAATTGAGTGCCGCGAAAACGTGGACGTACGAGAGTGGCTTGCCGCTGCCGATCTGATCGCGCAGCGTCCGTCCACGCGAGTCGAGGACGCGCTTGTAGAGCAGTAGTTGCTCGGGCAGCAGCTCGCAATAACGCTTGTCGACGATCTTGGGAGGCAATTCGGTGAGCACCTGCGCCTTCGTCCTCCGCAACACGAACGGCTTCACGAGGCGCCGCAGCATCGGCCCGTCCTCCAGCGCATCGGCCGGGAGATATCCCGGGACGACGAAGTCGAGCAGCGCCGCAAGCTCCCCGGTGTGGTTCTCGATCGGCGTGCCGGTGAGCCCGATGGCCGCACGCCGTTCGATTGCACGGAGCGCCTGGTGTGTCGCGGTGTCCTTGTTCTTGATCGCCTGAATCTCGTCGGCGATCACCAGGTCCCAGCGGATCCGGCGGAATCGATCGAGGTCGCTGCGGATCACGCCATACGACGTCACCACGATGTCGGTTTCGCCGCGCAATTCACGACCTCCGCCCCGATGCACGTCGACCGTGAAGGCCGGTGCGTACTGTGCAAGTTTTTCGCGCCAGTGGTCGAGCAGTGACGTCGGGCAGACGATGAGGCAGGGAAGCGTTCGCGCTCCGCGCAACGACAGCGCGCGGATGAGCGCCATCGCCTGGTGCGTTTTTCCGAGACCCATGTCATCACAGAGCAACGCACCGAAGTCGTTGGCCTGCAGGTTCCAGAGCCAGCGGTATCCCGTCTGCTGGTAGCCGTAGAGATCCATCCCCAGCTCGGCGGGCGACGGAGCATCCCCGGCGGCTTCGACAGGATCGAACAGCCGGAACATCGGTTCGAGTTCCGGAGGTCCTGCATACACGGCCTTGCCGCGCAGGGAGCCGCGCACGCGAAAGTACTCGAGCCTGGTGAGGACCATGTGGCCATCGCTGCCGATCCGCACGTGATCGGTCCAGGCAAACTGCGAATCGGTGACATCGATCCACACGTGGCCGCGATTGAGTGCGCGGATTCCGTCACGTCTGGCGTTTGCAATCTCGGCTGCGGACACGGAGTCATCACCGGCTCGCAGCGAGATACGCACGTCGAACAGGTCGCCGGCCGCGCTGGCGAACTCGAAGAGCACTTCGTCGTCGAGTCGCACGGGGCGGGCGTTGCGAATGGCGTCGGGAACGAGGTCGTCCCGCATCGTTGCGAGCGTCTCGCGATGCTGCTCGATGAAGCGCAGCACTCCCGCCTCTTCGATCACCGTCTCCCGCTCCCAGGGAAGGCCGGCCACGGGGCGCGAGTCGAACAGCATTCCCTGCGTCTTGCCTGAACGGTCGGAGAACAGCGGCTCCGCCTTCGCCACCGTTGCGAAAGTCTCGTCGACAAAGAACCACTTACCGAATCGTTCGAGCCCCGCGCGGAGCCGGGCCTTGCCGTTCCAGTCAATGAGGATCGGGACGAACTTCAGCTCGCGGTCGGAAGTCATCTCGACACGGAGCGCCGGCGCGAGCATTCCTTCGCGGACCTCGAAGCGACTGAAGCGGAGCAGTGCCACGCCGGCCGTGTCGATCACTCCCTCCAGTGCGTTCTCGGTCAACGCGACGCCGATCCCTCCGTAGCGAAGGAAGAACTGCCCGGTGTTGCGCTGCAGCGTCACATTCTCGAGAGTTGGATTCTCGACGAAACGCTCACGACTCCAGAGAAACCAGGGCGAGGCTTCGAACGCTACCCGCGGCGTGATCGAGCCGCGCTTGACCAACTCCTGCTCCTGCTGCGTCATCACGAGATTACGCAGCATCCTGTCCCGCGCATCCTCGGCGGCATCCGGCGGGTCCTTCCGCGCCGAGAAGAGCGAAAACGCAACCGAGCGCCAGACGCTCGCCTGGTATCGATCGTTGATGAAATCTCCGCCATCGCTGCCGTGCAGGATCAGCTTCGCAATGTGCCGGCAGAGATCACCGGGACGAAGATCCTCCGCGCACGTGCAACGCCACTTCGTCAGCCGACTGTCTTCGATCACCGCCACCGCGGTATACGCCCGGCGCTCGTTCTCCAGAATCTGAGCCGTAAACGCACCGCGGAAAAAGAGGGGCTTCCTGACCAGCAGCTTGTCCCCACTCTCCAGCGCCGCGCGTACGGTGGACTCGCGAAAGTAGGAACGCAGGCGATCGGGAAAGGTTGCGGTCATGGGAGGGTGTAAATGCTGAATGTTGAATGCTGAATGTTGAATGTTGAATTGAGAATGTTGCATTAAGAAAAGGTTCACGAAGCCCTTTGACTGCTTCTCAATTCAGCATTCAGCATTCATCCTCTATTCGGAAAGCGCTCCATGCCTTTCCGCGAGCTTGGCGATGGCGTCGATGGCGTGGTCGAGTTGTTCGCGCGAGTGCGCGGCGCTGATCTGGCAGCGGAGTCTTGCCTGTCCCTGCGGGACCACCGGGAAGCCGAAACCGGAGACGTAGACGCCTGCTTCGAGCAGTTCTTTCGACATCACCATCGCCTTGGCAGTGTCGCCGACGATGATCGGGACGATCGGGTGAATCCCTTCGCGTACCTTCACGCGCCGTGCGGCGAGTTGGGAACGGAAGTGGGCCGTGTTTTCGTGCAGCTTCGTCATGAGGGACGGGTTGGCCTCCAGGAGATCGAAGGCGGCCAGGGAGCCCATCACCACAGCAGGTGGCAGCGTGTTCGAGAAGAGATACGGGCGTGATTTCTGCCGCAGGTACTCGACCAGGACCCGCGGCCCGGTCGTGAAGCCTCCGTGGGATCCGCCGAGGGCCTTGCCGAGCGTCGACGTGTAAGCGTCGATCTGCCCGTGAACGCCCTGATGCTCGGGAGTGCCCCGGCCGGTGTCGCCGAGCACGCCGGTGGCGTGCGACTCGTCAATGACGAGGAAGGCTTCGAACTCGCGAGCCAGCGCGATGATTTCCGGCAGTGGTGCCAGCGACCCTTCCATCGAAAACACGCCGTCGGTCATGATCATGCGGTTGCGCGCGTCTTTCGTTGCTTCGAGCGCGCGCCGCAGATCGGCCAGGTCGCGATTCTTGTAGCGCTCCTTGCGTGATTTCGCGAGCCGGATCCCATCGATGATCGAGGCGTGATTCAGCTCGTCGGAAATGATCGCATCCTGGTCGGTCGTGACGGTCTGGAACAGACCTTCATTCGCGTTCCAGCACGAGCCGTAAAGGATCGTGTCCTCCGTCCCGAAAAACGAAGCAATGCGCTCCTCGAGCTGGCGGTGGATCGTCTGCGTTCCGCAGATGAAACGGACCGAGGCGAGACCGTAGCCGAAATCACGCTCCGCCTTTTCTGCCGCTTCGACGATCGCCGGATGGTTCGCCAGGCCGAGGTAATTGTTGGAGGTGAGCATGATCACCTCGCCGTAACCCTCCACCTTGACGGTCGCCCCCTGAGGCCCCGTCAGCGCGAGTTCTTTCTTGAGAGTTCCAGCGGCAATGATCTGGTCGAGTTCGGCAGAGAGAGTGCTGATCAGTGACATGAGATTCACCTCGTGCAGGGAGTTGAACTGCGGAGGGGAAGCGTACCACCGAGGTAAAGGAAGCGTAGGAGAGAGCTGGCGATTCTCCTGGCTTTTGCCTCAATACCTCAGCCCGCCGCGTTACCATGCATGCAACCCATGAAATCCTACGATCTGGTCGTCATCGGCTCGGGTCCCGCGGGAGAGAAGGGCGCGGCTCAGGCGGCGTACTTCGGGAAGCGCGTTGCGATCGTCGAACGGGAACTGGTCCTCGGCGGGGCGTGCGTGAACACCGGCACGCTTCCATCGAAAACGTTGCGCGAGTCAGCAATGCATCTGGCGGGATTCCGCCAGCGCGAGCTTTTCGGGCTCGATGTCTCGGTGAAGGAGAACATTTCGATCGCCGAGTTCATGTATCGCGCGCGCTACGTCACCGAGCGGCAGTGGGAGTTGATCGAGAGAAACCTCGACCGCCATCACATCGATCGTTTCACGGGCGAGGCGCGTTTCGTCGATGCCCACACCGTGACGGTGACATCGCGTGATGGCGAGGAATCGCTGCGCGGCGATGTCGTACTGATCGCGACCGGCTCGAAGCCGCATCATCCACCCGGCATCGCCTTCGACGAGGAAACGGTGTACGACAGCGACACGATTCTCAAGCTCGACCGCATCCCGCGAAAGATGGCGGTGGTCGGCGCGGGAGTGATCGGCTGCGAGTACGCGTCGATTTTCGCTGCGCTCGGTGTGGAGGTGCACCTCATCGATGCACGTACCGCTCTTCTCGGACATGTCGATCGCGAGATCGTCGACGTCCTCCTCCGTTCGTTCCAGGAGCGCCTCGACATCCGACTCCGTCTCGGCTTCGACGTGGCCCGGATGGAGAAGATTGACGGCGGAATGATGCTGCACCTCTCCGACGGAACGTCGCTCGCGGTCGACAAGGTTCTGGTCGCCGCGGGACGCGCCAGCAGCATCGACGCGCTGAACCTCGACGCGGCCGGCGTGAAGTGTGGCAAGCGCGGCATGATCGCGGTCAATGAAAGGTATCAGACGAACATTGCGCACATCTTTGCCGCAGGCGACGTGATCGGATTCCCAGCGCTGGCGTCGACGTCGATGGAGCAGGCGCGCGTGGCGATGGTCCACGCATTCGACCTCAAGTACAAACAGTCGATTGCCGACACGTTGCCTTACGCCATCTACACGATCCCTGAACTGGCAACCATCGGCGAGACCGAGGAGAGCTGCCGCGAGAAAGCGTTCGACTGCGAGGTCGGACGCGCGTGGTTCAGCCGTAATCCTCGCGGCCAGATCATCGGAGACCGCGACGGCCTGATCAAACTCGTGTTCAATCCCGACAACCTCGAGCTCCTGGGCGTACACATCGTCGGCGAGAACGCAGCCGAGCTGCTGCATGTCGGCGTGATGGTCATGCACTTCCGCGGAACGATCGAGTCGCTCATTGACTGCGTCTTTAATTACCCCACCCTCGGCGACGGCTACAAATACGCCGCATACGACGGCCTCGGTCGCGTTGCGGCACGCCGGTGAGGTCGCGATCAGAATCGCCGTGGCGCCGCCGGGACGCTCCCAGCGGCCTGGCGTTCCTGCACTTTCAGGCCGTTCGCGCGAATTCAGGGCTCGAAGTCGTACTTCAGGTCGCGCCGGTAGCACTGCTGCGCGTCCATGTCGAACACGACACAGGAGTCGATGGGGCGGGAGTAGACATGCATGCTGATGGCGCGCTCGTTCCATTCCGCTGAGTTCCGGATGCGGTGGATGGTCTGCAGTTTGTCGACCGTATTCACCGGCCCGCACGGGATCGCCAGTTCGTCGCCGATGTGTTCCATCTCGATCGCGGAGGCTCCCGCCAAACAATCCATGCCGACGACGTTCTGGTTCTCCGGCTTGTCGCAGGCGACCTTTCGATAGTTCTCGACGATCAGCTTCCCTTCGATCATCGTCATCCAGCCGAGCTGCCCGTTGTGCGTATGCAGTGGCGTCACGGTCCCGACCGGCCAGCAGATCAGCATCACCTCGATCTCCTCGTTGCGGAAGATCTTGTTGCGGGCGTGCTTGTCCGGAAGCCAGTTGATGTACCGCTCCAGGTCCCCGCGCTGAATCTCGTAGCCAATCAAAAAATCGTAAATTTTCTGCTTGGTGATCAGCCCCTGGGAGAGAGTCCGGATTCCTTCGATGAACTCAGCGGCAGGGATCGGGGAAGGAGCGTAAGTCGGCGCAGTCGCCGAGGTGTGATTGTGAGTGTCCATCCAGCGCCTCCGGTTGAGGTGACTATACCCCGCATGTCGCGGGCGAGCCAGCGGGGTCCGAATGTTGAATGCTGAATGTTGAATGTTGAGTGGAAGCGCGGAACTTTAGCTCGTGTCTGAATCCTGACCTCTACGTTCTGAATTGCCCCTGCTCGCGTGGACCTCGACCTTCAGCATTCAACATTCAGCATTCAACATTCAACATTCAGCATTCCGCCCCCCCTCCCCCCGCGACATTTTGCCCAAAATGGGTTAGTCTCCGCGCCGGTTAAACAGATGAAAGAACAACGCAATAACCTGGCTGTCATCGGTGCCCAGTGGGGCGACGAAGGGAAGGGGAAGATCGTCGATCTCCTCTGCGAGAATTTCGATGTCGTGGCGCGCTATCAGGGGGGCCACAACGCTGGACACACGGTCAAGTTCGCGGACCAGCATTTCGCGCTGCGCCTGATCCCCTCGGGCATCCTTCATCCGGGCAAGCTCTGCCTGCTGGGCAACGGCATGGTGATCGACCCCGAGGCGTTGCTCGACGAGATCGGGAAGCTTAGGGCACTCGGCGTCACGATCGAAGACAACCTCAAGATCAGCGATTCCGCCCACTGCCTGCTCCCTTATCACCGTGCTCTCGACCTGGCGCGTGAAGAGTCCGCAGGCGATGCGAAGATCGGCACGACGGGACGGGGAATCGGGCCGGCTTACGAATCGAAAACGGCCCGGTCCGGAATCCGTGTCGCCGACCTGCGCGACCCGCAGGTGCTCCGTCAGAAAATCGAGTTCGCCTGTGCCGAGAAGAATCCGATGCTGCAGACGGTCTACGGCAAGGAAACATTCGATCCGAAGGCGCTCTGCGAAAAATACCTCGAGTATGGCGAGATCCTGAGCGACCGGATCACCAACGGCGTGGTCTGGATCAACGAGCATATCCGGGCTGGGCGCAAAGTCATGTTCGAGGGAGCTCAGGGAATGATGCTCGACATCGATCACGGCACCTATCCGTTCGTCACCTCGTCGAATACGATGGTCGGGGGCGTCTGCACCGGCCTCGGCGTCGCCCCGAAGCACATCCATCAGGTCATGGGCGTCGCCAAGGCTTACACGACGCGCGTGGGCAGCGGTGCGTTTCCTACTGAACTGAATGACGCGCACGGTGAGCATCTCCGCAAGCGAGGCAATGAGTTCGGGACCGTGACCGGGCGTCCGCGCCGCTGCGGATGGCTCGACCTCCCGATCCTTCGAACCTCGGCCATGCTCAACGGCCTCGATGCCATCGCGCTCACGAAACTCGATGTGCTCGACGAGTTCGAAGAAATCAAGATTTGCACCGGCTACAACGTTCGAGGCGAGAGCTGGAAGACGTTCCCGTCATTCGCGATCGCTCATGACGATTACCAGCCGGAGTATCGCGTGATGAAGGGGTGGAACAGCTCCACCGTCGGGATCACGGAGTACGAAGACCTGCCTCAGGCGGCGAAAGACTATGTCCGGTTCATCGAGGATGAAACCGAGACGCGCGCGTCGATCATCTCTACCGGCCCCCGCCGCGAAGAAACAATCCTCCGCTGAAGTCACAGCTTGGTGGCCGTCAACTCGACGATGAATCCATCGAGCAGTCATCGACGGCGCGCACTGGAGGAGTCCGAATGAACGTCCCCGATTTCCTGTACGGCACGGCGTGGAAGGAAGAGCGCACCGAGGAACTCGTGACCGAAGCGCTGCGCGCAGGCTTCCGCGGGATCGACACCGCAAATCAGCGCAAGCATTATCACGAGGCAGGAACCGGCGCTGCGATCGCGCGGTCAGGCATCGCGCGGGAGCAGCTTTTCATCCAGACGAAATTCACCCACATCGCCGGCCAGGACACCCGCCTCCCCTACGACGCCACCGCCAATCTCACCACGCAGGTGAATCAATCGTTTGACAGTTCCCTCCAACACCTCGGCACCACCTACATCGACAGCTACGTCCTGCACGGTCCGTCCACGCGAAGAGGCTTTGCGGAAGACGATCGCGAAGTCTGGCGCGCCATGGAGAGCCTCCACCACAGCGGCCGCACCCACCACCTCGGCATCAGCAATGTCACCGCCGAACAACTCGCCCTCCTCTGCACCTTCGCCGAAGTGCGCCCCACCTTCGTTCAGAACCGCTGCTACGCCTCCACGGGATGGGACCGGGAAACGAGAGAAATCTGCCGCCGTGAAGGCATCACCTATCAGGGCTTTTCACTCCTCACCGCAAATGAGACGGTTCGCTCCAACCCCGCGCTCCACACGATCGCCGTGAAACATCACGCCACCGCCGCGCAGATCGTCTTCCGCTTCGCCCAGCAGATCGGGATGGTTCCGCTGACGGGGACGAGTGATCCTGTGCACATGCGGGAGGATCTGGCGGTGGGGACGTTTCAGCTGGACGAGCAGGAAATTGGGCGGATTGAGAGGATGGGGATGAGGGCGTCGTTGGAATGATCTGAGCGCGCGAAGGCTGCGTTGCAAGGGTGAACGAAGATGAAAGTTGAGCGGTTTGAACGCGCTCGCTCCACGTCATCCTGAGCCAATGAATCGCGCTTCGCGGCGACTGAGGACAAGAAACCGGTGGCGCGGTAGCGAGCCAGCGTTCCCCGAGTTCCCCCTCTCCCAGCAGGCTTCTTTGCTGGGAGAGGGTGGCCGTGAGGCCGGGTGAGGGCGCGTACCGCCAGCGAATTTTGCGAGGGGCGGCGGAAACGCCCGAACACGACGCGCGTGATCGCAGCGCTGTCGCGTCCCGCATGGCGAGAAGTCGCCCTCACCCGGCCTGCGGGCCACCCTCTCCCCGCCGATGAAGCTGGCCGGGAGAGGGGGAACG
>JBKJVD010000184.1:0-21057 GCA_046590585.1 Thermoanaerobaculia bacterium
CGGGGATCGCGTTGACGACGACAGCCGTCGATCCAGCGGCTGAGGTGCAGCCGTTGACCGTCACGGTGACGAAGTACGTTCCAGCGTTGCTCGTGGCGGCCCGCGTCGGGTTCTGGAGCGCTGAGGTGAAGGCGTTCGGGCCGGTCCAGGCATACGTCGCACCGGCGACGGTCGGAGTGCTGAGCTGAATCGTGGCCCCATCGCAGTACGGTCCGCCGTTGCTGGCGGTCGGAGTTGCGGGGATCGCGTTGACGACGACAGCCGTCGATCCAGCGGCTGAGGTGCAGCCGTTGACCGTCACGGTAACCGGGTAGGTGCCGGCGTCCGCGGTCGTGGCATTACTGCGCGTTGGATTCTGCAGCGCGGACGTGAAGCCGTTCGGACCGGTCCATGCGTACGTTGCACCGGCGACGGTTGGCGTGCTGAGCTGGATCGTGGCGCCAGCGCAATATGGTCCGCCGTTGCTGGCGGTTGGAGTTGCCGGCACGGCGTTGACGACGACAGCCGTCGATCCTGCGGCTGAAGTGCAGCCGTTGACCGTGACGGTGACGAAGTACGTTCCAGCGTTGCCGGTCGCCGCCCGCGTCGGGTTCTGGAGCGCGGAGGCGAAGGCGTTCGGGCCGGTCCAGGCATACGTCGCAGCGGCGACGGTCGGAGTGCTGATCTGAATCGTCGCGCCATCGCAGTACGGTCCGCCGTTGCTGGCGGCTGGAGTTGCGGGAATCGCGTTGACAACCACGGAGGTCGACCCGGCCAGGGAGGTACAGCCTGCGACGGTCGCGGTCACCGAGTAGGTGCCGGCATCCGCAGTCGTTGCGTTGCTGCGCGTCGGATTCTGCAGCGCGGACGTGAAGCCGTTCGGGCCGGTCCAGGCGTATGTTGCACCCGCGACGGCCGGCGTATTGAGCTGGATCGTCGCGCCGGAGCAGTATGGACCGCCATTCGTGGCCGTTGGAGTTGCCGGAGGCGTGCAGCCCGGGCAGGCGCCCGGCCCGGAGGTTGTGTCGACGAACCCGGAAACGGTGCCGCTGAACACGGAGGACGGGGTCGTCCCGGTCGTGTTCACGACGACGACGAAGGTCGCGAGTGCAGGGACGGTAAATGAATACGTCGCGGTACCGACCGTCGTGCCGAGGCCGGTGATTCCACTGTCACCGAGATAATTCGTGCTCAGCGCCGCGGGGTCGTACGACGGCGAATAGGCCGCGCTCTCGATGTCACCCGCTCCGCCAAGGGCAGCGTTGATCGTCACCGTGTAGCAGGTGGCCGCGCCGCTGTTGTTCGCGAACGTGAAGGTCTTGTAGAACTTCGTGCCGGCGAATCCGCCGCCCGGGCTGGTCTTGCCCGCGCACGTGCTTGGGACGCCGTCGCGACCGAGGCGATCGGCCTGAGTGAGGTCGGCCGCGGTGAGCGAACTGCTCGGGATCGTTTGATTCGCGCCACCGCTGCAAGTCGGAATGCTGAATCCGACTGCCCTGCTTCCGCTCGCATAATTCAGAGTCAGCGTGAAGTTGATCACCGTGCCGCAGACGAACGCGTTGGACGTCTGGAACTGGAACGGCGTGGTGTTGGCTGCGCTCGCGTCGATGGCCAGGTCCGGGTAGGCAGATGTCGCCTGGGTGACCGTCACGTTCGCCGTGGCCGTCGAGAGAGTTGCCGAGATTGCAGTCTCGTTTCCGCAGCCGTTGTTCTTGATCGGGAGGGACAGTTTGATGCACTCGTTGCGGTTGACGATTCCGTTGCTGTTCCCCGAAGTTGCGTCGTCGATCGTCAGCCCGTTCGTCTGCAGGTTCGACGTTCCCGTCATGCAGAAGCCCTGGGTGGTCGTTGCTCCGCTCGTGGCGATGACCGAGACCGTCGCTGGCGAACCCGTCGCGCAGTTGCGGTCAGTGTCGGCGGCGCTCGCCGAATAGGTGCCGGCCGGCACGAGGATCGTGTAGACGCCGGACGCGTTGCTCGTCCCTGCGAAACCGTTACTCAGAGAGACGACCACTCCGGAGAGCGGAACGCCGGTCACACACGACGTGATCGTCCCCGATACCGTGGCCCACGCAGCGGCCGCGGTGCATGAAGGAAACTTGTAGCTGGCGATGCGAGTCGACCAGTTGAAGGCGCCGTTCGTCTTGAGGTACTCACTCGTGAACCAGAATGTGCACTGGTCAACGGGGTCGAGTGTCATGGCGCTGTAATCGCCCCAGCGGTTGCCCGCGCCGGACGTCTGCGAGCCGAGGCCTGCGGTCACGGTGGTCTCTGCGCCCATCGTGTTGATCGTGTCAGTTCCGAGCCGTCCGGTCATGTAGATGCCGGGGAAGATCGTCGTGCTCGATTTGCTGTAGCCGATGGCGATGTTGTGATCTTTGTCCATCGCGGCGGACGGCAGCCAGCGGTAGGAGGTGTCGGGATCGAATGTGGCTGCCTGAAACACGGTCGGGGTCGCGGTGGAACTCCCTGCGTTCCTGAACTCGATCCACTTGATCGCGCCGTGGCCGGGCGTGCTCGCGCTGCCTGCAGTGACGGCGCTGGCGACCAGCGACTCCTGGACCGGCGCGCCGCCGAAGTTGCGGTAGGCGAGGCGGTACATGTAGTGGAACGCGATGTTGTCGAGGTAGTCCGCGCCGACTGCCGGTGACGGCTGCGGAACGCAGTCGCGTCTCTGCTGGGCGGCGGTATTGTTCACACACGCGGGCGATACGATTCCCACGGTAGCGATCACCGCCTCCGTGAACGAGATCGTGGGCGTCACCCCCCACGTGACTGCGACGCGGGTCGAGTCCGTGCGGTTGGTGAACTGTCCGTTCGGTCCGATCACGAACGACGCTTCACCCGCAGGCGGTGGAGTGACACTGTCCAGGTCGGCCGGGAGAAATCCGTACTGGAACGAGCCGCCATCCTTGCTGAGGTCTTTCTGGACCTGGCGGGCCGGCTGCCCGAGGATCATCTTGTCGCGCTCGAACACATGGACACGTGCCGCGACCTGGGCGGTTCCGGCCGCGTTGAACACGTGCGTCGTCATGTAGTAGCCGTCAGGCCAGACACCGACGTGCGGATAGTCGACGAAGTTCGTCGGATCGGTGACGAAGTCGTAGAGGTAGTAGGCGCCGAGCGCGTCGTCGGTCAGCGAGACGGCGAAGCACTGGTGCGATGCGTTTGGAGTCGCGCCGACGACGAACTGGGAGAGGACCCAGCGTCCGGCCAGGAGGTCGTAGTTGACGACGGGGTCGCCGTCGTTGTGCGACGCGCACACACCGCCGAGGGACTGGAAGAGTGTGTTGCCTGCGGCGGGACCGTAGAGGAGTGCACCGGCCTTGCTGAAGACTGCGAAGCTGCTGTTGTTCCACTGCACATACTGCGTTGCGCCGACATGGCCGTTGACGTCTGGAGGATTGCTGCTCGGGCTGAATCCGCCCAGACCGACGCCAATGCCGTCGAAGCCGATGCCGGTCGCCGTCGGTGCCGAGAGCTGTGCGCCGAACGACTCCTGCCGGGGTCCGTCGGGAGCGCCCACTTCGGTCGGCGGCACCGGACGGACCGGTTCGACGTGACCCTCGTCGTCATCGAGATCACCGCGCTTCGGGGGAGGAATCGGATGGACCTTGCGCAGAGGAGGAGTGCGGACTGCCTGCACGGGACGCACGTCGGATGGAGCGCCTGCGTATGGAGTGATGATGAAGCTCGCGGCTTCGCGTGACTCGCGTTGGAGCCGCGAGAGGGCCCGGCGCCCGGTAGCGGAGAGGGGCCCGGACGTCCTTCTCTGTTCTTCTTCCTCGCGCTCTCTGCTCTTTCGCGACTCGGCGCGCGCCAGCTTCGCCGCCGCCTTCCGCTGTGCGCGTGACGGTGCCTTGTGCAGTTCCTTCCACAGCCGGCTGGTGCAATCCTGCTCGGTGCGCGAAAGGGTGGTGGTCGTCCCGCGGCGGAATGCCCGCGCCGGGTCTTCCTTCGCAGCGGTCACGACGTCGAAGAGTTCCTGCGAGAGGAGCCCACGGCATTGCGGAATGTCAGGAAGACTTCCCGAACTCCTCGGCGCCCCTGAAGCCGTTGACGGATTCGAAGCGCGATCTGCGGCGGCGGTTGTGCCGCTCAGGAAGAGGAGTGTGAACGCTACGGCGGCCGTTGGGAGGGTGAGCATCCGTTTCATGAAGGTCCTCTGGAGCAGTGCAGCCGGCGCCGGATCGTCCGGCGCGAGCGTCGATTGGTGCCGCGTATTCCGGCTGACGTCGCGAACACATTGCGTGCGCGCACGCGCGAGGCCGGCCCCTCGCTGCGTTGCCCTTTTGGATGCAGTTTCGCCCGTCGTTGAGTCGAGGATCATTGAAAATAGGGATGGGCGAGGTGGCATGATCCGCTGAGACGACGCAGGAAGCAATAGTTAATTGGAGTGTTTCAGGCGGACGCTGCTGCTGGCGTAATGGGTGTCTACAAGATTTATCTTCAGTAGCGATGTTCACTAAACTTCTCTGCTGAAGCGGCTTGTCTCAACACTTTCATCAGATTATCGAATGGGCGAAGCGTGACGGCTCCCGCTCGACTGCTGGCCGTGGAAGTTATTTTGCGGTATTGAGCTGATGCGGCCTCAGCGACGAATCCAACCCATTGTTCTTCCCCGCGCCGGCGCGTCTGGTGCAGAATGCGGTCATGATTGGAAAGATGATCGCTGTCGCCATCGTGGCCCTCTCCGCACTCTTCACCGCCCCCTTGCACGCAGCGGGGGATGACCTGGCTTCGGTGCGGCGCGAGGTGACGAAGCGCCATGACGAAGCCGTGAAGCGTCTCCAGGACTGGATTGCGCTTCCGTCCATTGCCGCAGAGAACCTCAATTTTCCGGCGGGGGCGGAGCACATGGCGAAACTGGCGCGCGATGCCGGGTTTCAGCAGGTCACCGTGCTCGCGACTGATGGCAAGCCGGGGGTGTTCGCTACGCTCGATGCCGGGGCGAAGAAGACGGTCGGGTTGTACTTCATGTACGACGTGAAGCAGTTCGATCCGGCCGAGTGGTCTTCGCCTCCACTCGAGGCGCGCCTCATTGATAAGCCTGGCGTCGGTAAGGTAATCCTCGGACGCGGTGCGGTGAATCAGAAAGGACCGGAAGCGGCATTCCTTGCCGCGTTGCACGCGATTCGGGGCGCAGGACGGAAGATGCCTGTGAACCTCGTGCTCATCGCCGAGGGTGAGGAAGAGATCGGGTCGCCGCATATCGGGCAGCTCGTTCATCGCCCCGAAGTCGAGGCGGCGCTCAGGAAATGTTCAGGCGTGTTCATGCCGTCGGCCTCGCAGGACCTCGATGGCATCGTCACCGTGAGTCTTGGCGCAAAGGGTGTCGTCGAACTGGAACTCGTGTCGAGCGGTGAGAAGTGGGGACGTGGCCCTGCAAAAGATATCCATTCCTCGCTGAAGGCGATGGTCGACAGTCCGGTGTGGCACCTAGTGAAGGCGCTCGGCACGCTCGTGTCGGACGACGGCAACACCATCACGATCGATGGCTATCCGAAGCCGCGGCCGCTCAGCGTGGAAGAAAAAGCGATGATTGCCGCGGTGGCAGCGCGTCGCGATGAGGCGAAATCCAAGAACCAGAACGGCGTCCAGCACTGGATCGACGACCTGTCGTGGGTGCAGGCCAACGAACGACTCGAGTCGCAGCCGACGGTCAACATCGAAGGTCTGGTAGGTGGCTACACCGGACCGGGGGGGAAGACCGTTCTGGCGCATCGGGCTGTCGCGAAGATCGACATGAGACTCGTGCCCGATATGAAGAAGGATGATGCCGTTGCCGCGCTGAAGGCTCATCTGGCAAAGCGAGGTTTCGGAGACATCGAAGTGAACGTGTCCGGAGGGTACGATCCGACCAGCACCGTCGCGAGCGCTCCACTGATCCAGGCCCAGATCTCCGTGCTGCGCCGCGCGGGTATCGACGCACCTCTGTGGCCACGAAATGCCGGGTCTTATCCCGGATACGTGTTCACGAGCGCCCCGGTCAGCCTGCCGTCCGGCCACTTCGGTCTGGGACATGGCAGTGGCGCACACGCACCGGACGAGTACTACCTGATCGAGTCGGCGAACCCCAAGGTGCAGGGTTTCGACGGGGCGGCGATGTCATTCGTGGAGTATCTGTACGAGCTGGGGAAGTAGGACACGCGAGCCACCATCCGCCGCAACCGGGTAACAGAGTCGGCAGGAACGGGTTAAGTCGCTCGCCTGCCGGAAAACTGCGACTGGCGGTAGATGCTAGAGTGCCCGTCATGCCTCGCGTCGCAGGGCGGCCGCTGATTCTCGTTGCGCCGCTTCCCAACCCCCGCCACGGCCTTTCGGTGACCTTCGAGCTTCTGCGAGATCAGCTCGTCGAGAGGAAGATTCCGCATTGCATCGTCGACACGGCAGACCGGCGCCGGTGGCCGCTGGTGCCGCGCCTGGTGCGGCGATTCATCGAGTGGCTCTTTCTCGGGGCCCGCTATCTCGTTCTTGCGGCCCGGCCGCGAACCACCGTGTACCTCATCATCACGCAATCGCGGGCGGGCCTGATGCGGGACCTCTTCGTGATTGGAGTCGCGTCGATGATGGGCCACCGAGTCGTGCTCCACGCGAACTGTGGAGATTACGGAGGGTTCTGGCGCGCGCAGCCACGGCCGCTTCGAGACTTGATCGGCATGGCTCTCCGGCGGGCAGAGACGATCATCGTGCCGAGCGGTCTCCTCGTGAGCATGTTCGATTTCGAGCCTCGTCTCCGCGCGGCGATCGAGGTCGTCCCGAATGCCGCTCCCACCGCCGATCCGCCTGTCGCACAGCGCGTCGCGCCCGAGGGTGAGATCCGGCTCGTCTATTTGTCGAATTTCATCGTCTCGAAGGGATATGGAGAAGTCATTCGCGCTGTGGCCATGCTTCGTCGCGAGTATCAGCTGCCAGTGACCTGCCGGCTGGTCGGAGAGTTCCTGGTCGATGGCGGCACGGCCACGGGACCGAGGACGCGCACCGAGGCCCGTGCGAGCCTCCAGCGGATGATCGACGAAGAAGGGCTCGCGGAGTATGTCGCGATTCTTCCTGCGGCTGGCTCGGTAGAGAAGAACAGGATTCTTCGCGACAGCCACTTCCTACTCCTGCCGACGCGTTATGAGATCGAGGCTCAGCCGCTTGCCATCATCGAGGCGCTTGCCGCCGGCTGCGTTCCGATCGCTCCGGAATATCGCGGCATTCCTGACCTGATCGTCAACGGACGGACCGGCATTCTGGCTGGTCCCGATCCCGAGGACATCGCCAGTGCGATCGCCGACCTCTATGGTCATCCTGAACGCTATTCCAGGATGAGCCGCGACGGAATTGCGCACCATGGGGAGTTCTTCACCGCCGAGTTGCATCTCGCGCGCATGGCGCGACTGCTGCTCCCCGGGCCGGAAGAAGTCACGGCTTGACGGCGATCCTGCCAGTGAAGTCGATCCGGTTCAGAAGGGGAGCATCCCTGAGGGAACTGAAATACTCGTCGGTGGCTTTTCGCGAACCGCGCCAGTAGCCGTAGTCGTCGACGATCAGCACGCCCCCTCGACTGACTCGTGGATAGAGGTGTTCCAGCTCGTGTCGCGTCGACTGGTACCAGTCGGTATCCAGCCGAAGCAGGGCGATCTCTGATGGAATGCTCGCCGGAATGGTCGTGATGACATCTCCCTCGACGATGCGAACCCGATCCGCGGGATAGCCAGTGCCTCGAAGATTCGTTTCCACCTCGCTTCGCCCGGCGATTCCCCAGAAGGGATCGGCCGCGGAGCGCTCCCGCTCAGACAGGATCTCACTCGCCGTCCGTCCGCTCATTTCCTGGATGTCATGATCCGAGGGCGGGGTCATTCCGTTGAACGTATCGTAGAGCCAGAGGTAGCGGTCGTTGCAGCCACGCGAGAGAAGCGTCAGCGCGATCATCATCACCGAGCCGCCGCGCCAGACGCCGCATTCGACGAAATCGCCGGTTACACCCCGGTCGACGACATGACAGGTCGCCTTGTACAGCGCGTACATCCGCTCGATCGACGTCATCGTTGCATCCCGGCAGCGCTCGTACAGTTGCAGGAACTCCGGTTCCAGATCGAAGACGTGGCTCATGGAGCAACCCGGCGCAGGTAGCCATCCACATTCCACGTGACGTTGCGACCGAAGGCATCGCAAAGTGACCGGTCGATCTCGTAACGGCCATGAGACCTGCCGAGAAACTCCCTGATCGCGAGCAGAGGGCCTCCGTCGTAGAGGTCAGCGACACGCATGTCAGACAGGATGCCGTCCTCGATGACGATGTACTCGCCCTCGCGCAGCCAGCGATCGAAAAAATCGAGGACCGCGGTCGTCGTTCCGGAAAGGTGGCTGGAGTCCTCGATGACGAGGAGGGGACGTTCAAGCGAGTCCATGAACGGCTGCGTGAGAACGGCGCCGAGGGCGGTGGCGTCGCCCTGAAGAAACGTGACCGCGGGATCGCTCACGTCGCGCGGGACCGCGAGGTCGACTGAGACGATGCGCATGTCGATTCTCAGCGCTCGGGCCTGATCGGCGAACCATAGCGCGCTTCCGCCGGCGAATGAACCGATCTCGATGAGGGTTCGCGGCCGGGTCCGAGCGAGTAGCAGAGGATAGAGCGCGAGGTCGAACGGATTCTTGAGCAGGGGTAGCCCGCGATACGTGTGGGCCATCGTTCCCTGCTGAATTTTCATCAGCAGGTCGTATGGCAGATCGCTCTGCTCCTCGCTCATTGGTCCGGCATCTCCAGGAAGTGATCTTTCGCTGCGAGCATGAGTTCGCGCTGCGGTCCGTCGAAGCGTGCGATCGCGCGGTCCATCAGTTCAATCCTTTCGGCGATGCTCAAGCTCTCCACCGTGTGTTCGCGAAGGACATCGTCCGGGATCTTCCGGATGTTTCGGAAGACCACAGAGTTCACGCCGGTATCGCAGACGTACTCGAAGTAGTCGGCGTAGTACTCCATCGTCACGTGAAGCCACGCCACCCAGTGATGGTAGAGGTAGTCCTGCTGGACGACGATGGAGTGTCCCGGGATGAGATGCGGGAAGAACGTCCAGGTGATCCGGTCGCATACCCGCCAGTGCTTCGCGATGTCGATGAAGAGGATTTCGATCGGCCCGCCACTCCATTCGACGTCCAGCGCGTCGCCGGCATGGACCTCGATCAGAGTCTCGTAGGGCTCGATGTTGCGGTCGAAGAGGGGGCGAAAGCTGTCTCCGGCATCCGCTGGAAAATACGAGCCTCGGGTCCACTCTTCGACTTCGAACCGGTCGTACGAGTGAATCAGTCGTTCGACGGGACGTCCGCGCCTCCAGAGATTGCGCCGGAGGCCATCGGCCAGCGCCACGGTCGAGCCACCGAGAAATGAACCGGCGTCGATGATGGCGCCCGACCCGGTGTAGTACTCGTCGGCGAGGTAATGCAGCAGGCGCAGCTCATCGGGCACGAGCATCGTGGGGACGCTGGTGATCGCTGCGGGAAGTGGGCGGTGCAACCATCCGTCTTTGAGGCCCGCGAGTTCTTCGCGCCGGCGAAAGACCGCCTGAAAGGTGTTGGCGTTGTGGACCAGCTGCGGATCCGTGCGAGTCCGGAACCGCGTCGCAGCGAACACCAGTCCTCCGATCAGGAGGCGGCGCAGTCGTCCCCCCTTCTCTTGCGCGTACTCCCATGCGATCCATCCCAGAGTCTGGGTGATGGAGTGCACGGGCAGGACGGTGATGACTTCCAGTCCCGCGCGCCGGCCCAGTTCTGCGAGTCCGTCCGCTGTGTAGCGCTGGTAGTCGCCGGGGCAGGCATGGAACGGCTGCAGGAACGGTACGGCCACGACAATGTGTCCGCCGGGACGCGTGACCCGCGCGAGTTCCCGCATCGAGGTCTCGGCGTCGGCGACATGCTCGAGTACCGCGTTGCAGAGAACGCTGTCGAACGAGTTGTCGGGGAATGCCATCGACTCCAGAGGTCCGATCACGACGTCGGGGTCCGCCGAGGCGATGTCGTAGCGGGTCACGCCGGTCACGCCGCAGGAGTGCAGGAACGCGCTGAGGTCGCGGCTGCCGCATCCGGCATTGAGGAAGCGTCCGGTCAGATAGCGCGCGACTGGCGCGAGTTCCTGCTCGAGCGTTTGAAAGTGCACCGGCCCGACGCGAACATAGTTTTCGGTCATTCGAATCGCTCAGTCCTGATCATTGCAGACAGATCCGTGATGCCGGCGAAGTGCCGGGGTGACGTGACCACCAGGTGGAGGACGCCGAGCCGCGCATCGAGGACGTTGAACGTCCCATGCGCGACCTCGAACAGCGAGATATCGATGAACAGGTCGGTGACACCCACCGCGAGAGTGAATGTGATGTCCACCCGGCGGCGTTCGCCCTCATGGGCCGGTTCCGGCGCCTCGCCGAGCATCCCGCTGCTGGTCGTGTAGACGCGCACGCCCTCACGGGTCGCGCAAGTGAAGCCGATCTGTGGTGCCTCAACCGCGCGCGCGAACTCGATGTCCGCGACGATCTTCACGACTTCGCCCGCAGCGAACGACGTGACGGGCGCGACGCCATCGTGCGTCGCGAAGCAGTTCACGATCCGCGCGCCAGCGTCTCCATGACGGTGTTCGTCGGTCGATGCATCGCGAGCCGAGAGTCCGGGCGACATGAAAAAGAGCTGGTAGTAGCGATCGACCCCTTCGCCAGCGCCGCCGTTGAACACGAGTTCATTGTGATCGAGAACGAGGACCCGGTCGCAGATGGCAGGAAGTCCGTCGACATGATGCGTGACGATCACGATGGTCGTGCCACGGTCGCGCAATTCCCGGATCCTGCGGAAGCACTTCTGCTGAAACCGCGCATCGCCGACTGCCAGGACTTCATCGAGGAGAAGAATGTCCGGTTCTTCCGAGACTGCGGTGGCAAACGCGAGACGCAGAAGCATTCCGAGCGAGTAGGTTCGCACCGGACGATCGAAGAATTCGCCGATGCCTGCAAACTCCCGGATGACCTGCTCCCGCTCGTCCCAGTTGCCGGCCTCGCGGAACGCCACTTCGTGCTGAAAGCGCGCGTTCTCGCGCCCCGTGAGGTCGAACAGAAAGTTGCCGCCGAGATCGAGGAGCGACTGCACTCTGCCGCGTGCGGCCACCGTGCCGGCAGACGGCTGAATCAGGCCGGCGATCAGGTGCAGCAGCGTCGATTTTCCGGCGCCGTTCGGTCCGATGATTGCCACGGACTCGCCGCGTGGGATGGTGAAGGAGACGTCGCGAAGGACGGATACAGGAACGTGATGCTTCGTGCCGAACGGGCTGAACGCTTCGCGGAGCCGATCGAGGGGAGAAGGAAAATAGCGAAAGCTCTTCGTCAGCGAAGTGACTTCGATCGCGGTCCCCTCGTCGCGCGGAATCATCAGATCCTTCGGCGGCATTATTGGCGGCCTCTGAGCCTGGACCAGAGTCGCTTCGCGGTCTTGAGTCCACGTAGGCCTGCGCGCAGGACGGTGCCGAACCCGAGGTCGGCTGCGAGGACCGCGAGTCGTCGTTTGCCTCCTGTCGAGGAGAGTCCGGTGACGGCTCCGAAGCCAGTCGACAGCATGTAGTAGCGGTCGATGGCGGATGCGTCATCGTACGCGGCGACGCGCCCCGGAAGCGGAGGATGATCGCGCGGATCGAACGATCGAGGGCAGTCGAACACGGTTTCCGGCCAGGGCCACAGTGCCGTGCCGCCAGGCACGCAGAAATCGGGGAGACCCATGAACGCGCTCCCGTGAACGAGCGAACGGTTTCCCCTCGCGTTGACCATTGAATCGCCGCGCACCAGGAGTCCGCCGGTGAACGTCACTCCCTGGAAAAGGCTGAACGCTGCGCTTCCGCCCAGCGGCAGGACAATCCTCGGCGGCGCGCCACCAAGGCGTGCAGCGGGAATCAGCCCGTCGATTCCGTCGCATTCGAGTGACTTCCTCATCGATGCGAAAGGTTCTGGATTCACGACGACTCCGGAGTGAATGAACAGCACCGCCGAACCGGCCACGCCGTCGAGTTCCGGCTCCAGCATCGACGCATCTTCGAGGGAAAGATCGATCACCCGCGTGGGAAGAGATTCAGACAGACCCGTAAGCCAGATCCGGCTGCGGTTCAGGACAACCGCACGACGCACGCCTTCGCAGTTCTCGAGCGATCGCATCGTCGCGTCGAGGTTCATTCCGGCGCGGTGTTCGATGATCGCCACGACGTCCCTGTCGGCGGCGACGTGTTTCGCTGGCGGTGAAAGGTACCCCTGCCAGTTCGCGTGCATCGTCGCCCATCGCTGTTTCGACTCAGCCTGCGTCATCGACGGTCGCGCGACAAAGCCGCCGTCGTGAATGGCACGAAGAAGCGCGGTGCGAAGCGCGGGCGTGCTGTAGTCGAACAGGACCCTGTCCTTGTCGTCTTCATGAATCAGCTCGCCAATTCCTCCGGTGCGCGCGGCAAGAAACGGGAGTCCGCAGGCGAGTGCCTCATAGACGGTGCAGGGAGAGTTGTCGAGAGGCGACGGCATCACGGCCAGCTTTGCGCCGGACTGGAGATACGCGAGCGCTTCAGGCTGGCCGAGCGTGGTGATCGTCTTGACGGCAAAGCGCCAGTGACGGGAGCGCGATGCGATGTAATCGAGGCTGCTCCCTTCCGGCATGGAGGCTGGCTTGCCGAGAAAGACGACTGCGATGTCCCCGGCCGCCAGTTCGAGGTTGAGGTGGTCGAGCGCATTGCAGAAGAGGCGCAGTCCCTTGCGTTCTTCGAGGCGCCCGAAGAAAACGATCGTATCTGGTCGTTGAGTGGGTTTGCCGGCAACCGGCTGCGGCAGCGACGGCCCTGGCAGTGCGTACTGCTGAACAAACGTGGCGGCGGGGAGAATGAAGTCGTGCTGCCGTGCCCACTCCAGCATGTATCGGCTCGGACTCCACACCACATCGGCGCAACGGACACTCAGATGCTCGGCGTAGTGGTACGCGGCGAGCAGCAGGTTCGCGGGCAGGGCATGATTCAGTTCCAGTACCCACTGCGATGGACTGTGCATCGCCACCACGAGAAGGGTCTGCTGGAACGCAAGGCCGAGCTTTTTCGCTGCGAGCGCAAGGTGACCTTCACCGCAACAGTCGTTGAAGTGCACGACGTCGAAGTGGTTCGCGCGCAGGAACTGGAAGATGAGCCAGGGCGCTCCGAACCCGCAGTCGTTCACCGGTCCGGTCATCCCACGCATGTCCTCGGCGTCGAGAGACACGAGCGTGATCCCTGACGCCGCGTAGTGGGTCTTCCAGCGCGCGAGGCCGGAGTCGGGATTCCAGAGGTTGCCCGTGTAGAGGATCGTCACTCGATGGCCTGCGCGGGCAAGTGTCTCGGCCAGCCCGGTCATGGCGGTGCCGATCCCGCCGTTCTTGAACGGGCCGATGATCTCGTTGGTCACGACGCAAACCGTGGCAGTCGACGTGGCAGGTTTGATGACGTCAGGAAACGATCGTTCCACGCGAACAGGCAGAAGCGCAGGGTGCACCTCGGGCTCGAAATTCTCCGGGAGTGGCGTCGGGGAGCGCACGCTGAAGTCGACGCCCGACACAGGCAGGCCGACGAGGTGGTGGGGAAGTTGCCACGCGACGTCAGGATCGGGCAGATGAGGCGGCGGAGTGACCTTCCCGCGCCACGCGATGCCCATCACCTGAGCAGTCTGATAAACGAGGATCTTGAAATCCTGACCTTCGAGAAAGCGGAGAGCTGCGGCGACGTCGGGGGACGCGAGATCGTGGAAGACGAACGCGCAATCAGCATCCGCAAAAGGAAGGCAGGCGACTGTGTCGCGAAGAGGCGCCGAGCCTTCGTGGTCGCCGTCGATGACGATCAGGCTCCACTTCCGGTCCGCGACGGCCGCCAGTTCATGCACGTTGTCCGGGCTGCGGCCGCCAGTCAGTCGCACGCGTGCCGAGACCCCGCAGCGGGCCAGCGACTCTTCGACGATCGAGCGGAATTCGGGATCGCTGTGAGCGGGATCAATGACATCGACGAAGGTTCCTGCCATTGCGATGTGGCAGGTGGACCAGCCGAGCCATGAACCAATTTCGAGAACGCGCTTTCGACGAAACTGAAGTGCGATGTTATGGAGTAGCGTTGCCTCGTCGCGGTTCATGAAGCCCATCAACGGGAAGCGGTCGTCGACGTACCACGTGTGCGGTACGTCGCGGCGCAGGTACTTCCAGGGATGATGGAGCGGGTCGCCGGCTCGCATGTGCGGAAAGCAGGCGTCCGGCCTGACCTCAGCGAGACCGGGCGAGACGTAGTCGCGTAGTGGCCAGGTCTCCGATGAGCTGGTGTCGTTCCTCCCGCCACCCATGCTGGTCAGAGGCAATCCCAGAAGTGAGGACGGAGCCGCCTGAAGCATGCAGTCGCGGTCACCAGCATGGCGACGGTGATGCTCCAGAATGCTGCGGTCTCGATGAGTCCCGGGGCCGCGAAGCTCTTCGGCATGAACGCGTAGCGATACCCGGAAACGACATAGGCGGCGGGATTGAGCAGAAGCAGCAGCCGCCCTGCCGGCGGCAGCCTGCCGGGTTCCCAGGCAATCGGCGTGATCCAGAACCAGAGATTGATCAGCGAAGGAAGCACCTGCTGGAGATCACGGACGACGACGGTGAGGCTCGCGAGAAGCAGGCCTGCGCTGATCGCGAGTGCCGCCGCACATAGATAGAAGTAGAGGAGTAGGCCCGCCTCGGGGAAGTGACCGTAGCCGCCGGCGAAACAGATCGCAGCGGTGACGACTGTCAGGAAGAGGTGCGGCAGCGTATGCACCAGCAGTGGATCCGCGGGGATGATCTCGATGGGAAAGACCACGCGCTTGACCATGTACCGATGTTCGATGAGCGAACCCGCGGCTCCGGTTACCGACATCGAAAGCAGAAGCCACGGAACGTACGCCGTCGCGAATCCGATCGCGTAGGGAGCGTTCCCGAGCGGAAGACGGATTCCGTAGGTGAAAATCAGGGAGAAAACCAGGATCGTGACGAGCGGTGTGGCCAGAGACCAGGCCAGCCCTCCTGCGGTCCCGGCGTACGATTTCCTGCGATCGTGCCTCACCAGCGAGCGGAGTGTGCGCCGGTGAATCCATAGCGATCTCAACTCTGGAATTGCTCCGGACCAGCGCTCTTCGCTGCGTGAACCCATCGGAGGGTTACTGTATCATCCGGCCTCTTGGACCTTCGCCTTTCCCTACGGCGCCTGACCGGCCGCGTGCTCCGTCGAGTTGTAAGCAGATCGAGACGCGGACTGCGGTTATTGCCTCCCCGGAAAAAGCGCCGGTGGCGCCTGAGGCTTCCCGAATGGTCGCATGCGAATCTCGAGGGCCTTCTCGGTAGTACCCGTGGGGAGGCCCGTCTCCACGACGTCGTCACCGAGGTGGCCCGACGGCTCGGGCTCGTTCTCTTCCGGCTGGATGAGGGCGTGGCAGTGGTATCCGATCCCAGCTTCGCCTCCGCATTGCAGCACGCGGTCAGCTGGCTCGCGTTCCAGGAGGACGTCACCGTCAAGGGCGCGAGGTTGCGGGCGTACTGCGACATCACCGCATCCGTCACGTTGTTAAACCTCCTGATCCGCGAAATGGCCGCCGAGTTATCCCTGGACGGAATTGATGGCCAGGTTGATGTCGCCTTGCGGCTTGCCGACGCCACTGGAAACTGGAGGGAGCCGCTCGTCGTTGCGGGGCGTCACAGGCTCGCCGCCGGACAGATCGATGACGCGGTGGCCTTCGCGCGGCGCGCACTGAACGCGATGAGTGCCTGCCCTGAATCGCAGCGCCTCCTGATGGATGCCCTCCGCGAGCGCCAGCGTGCGGGAGGGGCGATCGACGGTGTCGGACAGAACGGCCTCGCCGACCTGCGGGGACGCTTCTGCCCCCGGCCGTTCGAGGTGCTTGTGAGTTCACAGTCGCTCGGCTGGAACGCGGAGACGAACACGACGGAGCAGGTCATGGGCTCGAGCTATCTCTGCGACTGCGCAGCGTGGCTTCCGTTCATTGCAGGAAACGTCGTGGAAGCAGATTCGGCCGACTCGGTCTGGAACTCGGAAGGCGCTCAGGAAATCCGGCGCTCGATTTTCGATGGCGACTACTCGTACTGCAGCCGCACGATGTGTCCAGCCATCGTGAACGACGCTTTGCCTCGCATGGAGGACGTGACGGCGCCGCGATTGCGCAGGATCATCGACAATCGCGAGACCGTGCTCCCGGACGCTCCGCGACTCATCGCCCTGGGACACGACAGTTCGTGCAACCTGGCGTGCCCCTCATGCCGGGTGGAACTGGTGATGGCGAATAAAACCCAGAGCGAGAAACTCGACCGGGCCCGCGATCGCGTCATCCTGCCACTGCTCAGAAACAACCAGGTCGGAGTCCATCTCACCGCATGGGGCGATCCATTCGCCAGCCGCCACTACCGCTCCATCCTCGAGGCGCTGCGCGATGATGACTTCAAGGATGTCAGCCTCTCCATCCTCACGAACGGACTCGGATTGACGCCCCATGTCTGGACGACGATGCCTCATCTGGCCGAAAAGATCGTCGAACTCCGCGTCTCCATTGACGCTGCGACGAAGGAGACCTACGAGAACGTCAGGCGTCCCGGTCGATGGGACGTTCTGATGGAGAACCTGAAGCGCATGGGTGAGTTGAACCGCGCCGGGACGTTCGGGCGCAACCGGCTACACAATGGCGTGAGGTGGGTCAACACCGACCTTGCGATCGACAATGAGATCGCGTTTGCGCTCGCGTTCGTCGTGCAGAGCGCGAACTTTCGCGAGATGCCCGCTTTCGTCGAACTCACGAACGAAGTCGGCGCTGACGCCATCGTCTTTCAGAAGTACTACAGCCTCGGGCACGAAGACGCCACCGTGTTTGCTTCGAAAGACGTGACGTCGCCTGCTCATCCCGAGCACTCTGCGCTTCAGGAGATCCTCGCCCATCCGTTCATGCAGGACTCGAAGGTCCTTCAGATGTTTGTGAGCCAGCTGGCAGAGCAGGCTCCATCGTGATCCGGGGGAGGCTCGTTTCGTTCAGGCGCCGCGTTTCAGCGAAGCTGCGGATGAGTTCCGTTCGCGAGATCCTGGCCGTGAAGCGCTGGGTGGATCACGCATTCATGGAGTTCACCATCGACGAGTCGAAGCGATCGGACACGCTCGCGTCGATTGCCCGGCATACCAAAGCACTCCATGAACGCGCCCGTTGCATCCAGCCGGACGGCGAAGGGAGCAGGCAATTCGCGGAGTTGCTCCTCAACGTCAGTACGTGGATCGATACCGGCTCGATGTGGCATCACGAATCGAGATTCAGGTCGTACGTCGATGTCTCGATGCAGGCGAAGGTGCTTCGGAAATTCGTCGATTACTTTGCGGGACGGTACGCCCGCTTCAGCGATCCGCTGGCACTGACTGCTCTGCTGCTCGATCACGCTCCCGAGTCGCGCATCGCGCTTCTCGTTCGCGCCGAACTGCTGCTCGAGGCCAGGCGCGTCGATGAAGCGATCGACGTCATCGAGCGGGCGCTGCGCGTTCAGGCCGTCTGCACCTCCGCGCAGCAGCTTCTGGGGCGCGCTTACGCGATTCGCGGTGAGAGTGCCGTTGGCGGGAACGAACCGAATGGGTTCAACTACGATCTCAGCGACAAGTTCTGCCACATGCCCTTCACTCACCTGGCCACAGGGCTCGAGGGAGATGCCTTTGCCTGCTGCTGTCCGGCATGGGTCCCGTTTCCGGTGGGCAACGTCTTCAAGGCGAAGTCCGCTGATGCCGTCTGGAACTCGGACGTCGCCGCGGAGATTCGCCGCTCGGTGCTCGACGGCGATTTCAGCTATTGCAGCCGCACGCTCTGCTCCTATATCGCCGCCCAGAAACTTCCTCGCAAGACAGAGATCACCGAACCCGACCTCCGGAAATTCATCGACGAACGAAAGGTCGTGCTCGACGAACTTCCATCGATGGTTCAGTTGAATCATGACCCGACATGCAACCTCGCCTGTCCGTCATGCCGGACCGAGATCATCGCGGCGAAGGCCGAGGAGCGCGATTCCTACGCACAGGCCGCGGAACGCGTCATTCTCCCGCTCCTCAAGCGCGTCGATGGTCGCAGCTACATCTCCGGCGGAGGAGAAGCGTTCGCAAGCCAGCACTATCGCTCGATCCTCAAGGCGTTGAATCGTGCCGAGTATCCCGGCCTGCATCTCTACCTGATCACCAACGGTCAGTTGATCACGCCGCAGCGGTGGGATGATTTCCCCGACCTGCCGGAGATGATCGATATTCTCTCCGTGTCGCTCGATGCCGCACGCGCCGAGACCTACGAGCGTCTCCGGACGCCAGCCAAATGGCCGGTGCTCATGAGAAACGTCGAGGCGATGGCGGGGATGCGGCGGCGGGGAGAAATCCCTTACCTGCAGTTCAACTTCGTCGTCCAGGCAGAGAACTTCCGCGAGATCCTGGAGTTCGCCGAACTCGGGCTGAGTTTCGGCGTGGACGAGATCTGGTTCCAGCGGCTGACGAACTACGGCGCCTTCGACGAGGAGACGTTCGCCCGTGAGGATGTCACTTCACCCGGCCACCCGCATCACGCCGAACTGCTGGAGATTCTGCGACACCCGATGCTGAAGCGGCCGGAAATGAATGTGGAGATGCTGATGCCGCTGCTTCCGGAAATCGTCGCCTCCGACCTGCAGATTCCGTTCATGTACCAGCCTTCGCGCATCAAGCGCGAAGCGGGAGTCAGTGAAGAGGCCACCGCTCAGGCGATGGGCCGCGGCGAGGCTGCGTTAGTTTCGTAGGGTAGCGGGAGTGATGCCGAGGTCGCGTTTGATGAGCTTTCTGAGGGCGGTTCCATCCTGATAGCCGACGCGTTCGGCGATGGCGTCGATCGAGAGCGATGTTGTTTCAATCAAATGAGTGGCCTGCAGGAGACGCCGCCGCTGAATGAACTTCACCGGCGATGCTCCGGTCGCGGTCGTGATCCGGCGCGCCAGAGTTCTTGGCGAGACGCCGAGTTCGGCGGAGAGTTCCGCGATGCGGATCGGGTGCGATAGATGACCGTCGATCCAGCGCTCCGCAGCGACGACCGTCGGATCGACATGCTGCATGTGCGACTGGATCATGTACCGGGCCTGAGACGGGCGCTGGTCGATCAGCAGATAACGGGCACAGAGATGAGCGACGCCGGGTCCAAGCGTGTCGGTGACGACCGCGAGCATCAGGTCGAGTTGAGAGTACGCTGAGCCCGCGGTCAGAAACGGTCCGTCGCGCACCAGCATCTTCGTTTCATCCAGCCTCACCTCGGGGTATTTCGCCCGGAAGAGATGCGCCAGCCACCAGGTCGTCGTCGCTTCGCGCCCACGGAGAAGCCCGGTCGCCGCCAGCATGAAGACGGATGAACACGACGCGGCGACCCGCACCGATGGCGGAAGCTGCTGGAGCAGGTTCATCGCGGCGACGGCGTCGCTCCTTACGAGACGTGCGGAAAGCGCTTCGTCCGAGGTCATTCCAAGCGCTGGAACGACGACCCAGTGGGGCCGGCGGAATTCCTTGCGCAGTTCGGAGAACGTCACGTCGACTTCGAGGCGGAGCCCCGCGGACGTTCGCACGTATTTCGTATGACCCGCAACGACGAGGCGCACCCGGTCGCCCTTGCCCGCGCGTGACAGGAGCGTCTGCCCGGTCCGGATCGTGTCGAAGGTGATCGCAAGGCTGGAGTCCATCACGCCGTCGAGGGCCAGGACCACGACTGTCTTCATATGGCGAGTTTGACACGAAAAATGTCGAACCTGACTCTTCTGCGCTGATAGGCCGTCAGGCAGAGTGTTTTACGGAGTGGGAGCAATCGACATGCGCAACATGAATGAGCCAGATCCTCTGCAGGACTTCGATCGGCGCGAGATCACGCTGGACGGCGTGATGAAGATCGTCCATGTGGCCGGTGCCGGTCCGGCGGTCATCGTGATGCCGGAGATGCCCGGGATCAGCCCGGAAGTCGCGCGGTTCGGGCGATGGGTGCGCGACGCAGGATTCACCGTGTTCATGCCCTCACTGTTCGGCCGCGATGGAGCGATCCCCGATCTCGCAGAGGCTGGAGCAATCTTTCAGCGGGCGTGCATCAGCGCGGAGTTCCGGGCGTTTGCGGCGAATGAGTCGAGTCCTGTGACCCGGTGGCTGCGAGCCCTCGCGCGTGCCGCTCACGAGGAATGCGGCGGACCGGGAGTGGGTGCGGTCGGAATGTGTTTCACCGGCAATTTCGCGCTGACCATGATGCTGGAACAATCGGTCCTGGCGCCCGTGCTATCCCAGCCCTCGTTGCCGCTGAAGGATCCGGCTGGCCTGGAGATCGCGCCGGATGAACTGGCGGCAGTGCGGGAGCGCCTGGAGCGCGAAGATCTCACGGTGATGGCCTACCGGTTTGCGGGCGACCGCTTCTGCACCGCACAGCGTTTCGCCGCCTACGCCGGCGCACTCGGCGATCGATTCGTTCCGCGGGTACTGCCCGATTCGGCTGCGAACCGCGAATCGCTGTCGCCGTTTTTTGAGCACATCGTCGGTGGTCCCCACAGTGTCGTGACTGCGCACCTGATTGATGAAGCGGGTCAGCCGACGATCGTAGCGCGCGACGAGATCCTGGAGTTCCTGAAGCATCGACTGGTGACGGGAAGACCATGAAACTCGGATTCATCGGAATGGGAGTGATGGGAACGCCGATGGCCATCAACCTCGCTCGCGCCGGCGCGAACCTCGTCGTGTGGAATCGAACGCCGGCAAAGTGCGAGCCGCTTCGCGATCTCGGTGCCGTGGTGGTGGCGTCGGCGTCTGAAGTCTTTCGCGCTGCAGACTGCGTCATCGTCATGCTCGCGAACGAAGCAGCGCTGGACGCCGTTCTCATGCGCGACCGGCCGGAGTTCCAGAGCATGGTGTCGGGCCGGACGCTCATCGTCATGGGCACGACGTCGCCTGCACACTCGCGCCAACTGGAAGCGGCGACCGTGGCCGCAGGCGGAAGATATGTGGAAGCGCCGGTGTCGGGCTCCAGGACGCCCGCAGAGTCAGGACAACTCGTCGGC
>JBKJVD010000074.1:0-17283 GCA_046590585.1 Thermoanaerobaculia bacterium
GCATTCAGCATTCAGCATTCAGCATTCAGCATTCAGCATTCAGCATTCAGCATTCAGCATTCAGCATTCAGCGTCACTCCCGGGTGTCGAGCTGTGAGCCGCCCCAGACGATCAGGTACTTGGTGACCTCGATGTTGCGCACTGATGGCGCGATCAACATCTCCTCCACCGAGCGGGCGCTGGAGAGCAGTTCATCGCGAATGCCCTGAAGTTCCCGTTCCCAGGCCCGTTGTACCTGAGCGATGTTCTCGAGGTAGTCCACCTGCCGGACCGAATGTCCTGCATCGGCCGGAGCGGCGGGCCGTCCGCTGGTGATGTTGTAGAGCGTCTGGCCCCAGGCCACGCTCATGTCGGGGGTCGGCTCGACGTTGACGTTCTCGTCGTCGTTGACGCCGATGTCGCGCTGCTCGCGCTCGGATTTCTCGCGTAACTGGTCGATGCGGCGTCGGAACGTGCTTTCGAGCCGCTCGGTCTGGTCGTTGATCTGACGTTCTGCCTCTTCGACGCAGCGCTCCACGAACGCATCGCGCGATTCGTTCGGCTCGGAGTAGAAGTTGAACGCAGGGTTGAAGAACAGCTGAAGCCGTTCGGTTTCTGCGAGGAACTGCTTGAAACCGTCTTCAGCCCTCGTAACGCTCTGCGTCAGTGCATCCGCGCTGAGGGGAAACTCCATGCGGCGCGACGGATCGGGAGCGGCGCGGACATCGAGGTCCTGCAGTTCGATCCGGGAAGCCTGGTACCAGAGCACCTTCGCATCGTCTTTTCCGATCGGCGCGATGTACGAATGAACCACGGTGTGGTGCACGCCACTGCGCGACTCCGTGTGCTTGACCACTCCTTCCGCGACGATGTAGGGGTGGTAGGCGCCGCTCTCTCCGTGCACGTAGAGTTGCTCGAGAGTCGTGGAAGTCGGGCGGGTCATCAGGCGGCCGCGGGTGAAGAGCACCTGCTGGCCATCGCCGGTCGTGTCGACCGTCAATCCGTGAGGGACCGGGCCGGCGTCGAGCACACGCCCTGGTACGGTGGAAAGTGCGTGCACGATCGCTTCACGGCGCTCGGGCGGGAAGAGGAAGATGATGCATCCGCCGCCGCCGGCGCCACAGACCTTGCCGCCCCAGGCACCCGCCGCGGTCGCAGCGCTGATGGCTGCCTCGATCTCGGGATTCGAAATCCCATCGATCAGTTCCTTGCGGCTCCGCCACTCGGAGGCCAGCGCCTCGCCTGCGGCATGAAAATCTGCTTTTTCCAGGGCCTTCTCCATCGCGATCGCACTGGCCGCGATTTCGGAGAGCCCCTTGCGCACCTTTGCGTCCCCATCGATCTGGCGCTTGTAGAGTTCCCAGTTGTTGGTGCCTGAGAAATGGGCGACGCCGGTGTAGTGAAGCAGCATGTGCGACGCCAGATCCTGGACGGGAGTCGTGATGGGGTGCCGCATGGGAGCCCCAGGCTCGAGCCGAAGGGCGGAGAGACCACCAAAGACGGGCGGGTAGTAGTCCTGGATGCCTGCAGGGACGCCCAGCAGGCGGGTTTCGAGATCGCGGACCAGCGTGATCAGGGCCTCGCCGTCGAGCGGCTGCCCGGCAAGTTCGGAGAACGCGCGTGCCAGGGTGATTGCCAGCGCGGACGAGCCGCCGAGACCGGAGCCGCGCGGAGCGTCGGTGCGGGTCACGATCCGGATCCCGTCGAGACGGAAGTGCTCGAGCAGTCGATAGATCAGCGATGCTTTCGGGTCGCCGGCCAGCGCCTGCAACGATCCGTACCGCTGCCGGTACTGAGCATCGGTGAGGTTGAGTTCGATTCCTGCTTCCCCGGTCTCGCTCACCTCGGACTCCGCGTAAAAGGAGATCGCGACATTCACGGTTCGTGAGCCTGGATGGAACAGATAGAGAGGCCAGAGGTCGAGAGTGCCTCCGGCCAGATCGGCGCGCACTGGCGCACGAACAATGACCTTTTTCATGACGGGGTTCCCGGGATTGCTAGAAGAGTGCCCGACGCTTGTTTGCGGTCGAGGCGACCTGGCTGCTGGTGCTGGCCAGCATCGGGCGGGTCCTTGCGACATTGTTGCGAAACGATCGAAGCGCTTCGCCGCGCAGAGGATCGGGGGTGATCGACTTCAATTTCAGGGGGTCCATCCATGAGCCACTCTCGCGGACACGATAGTCGAGATGAGGACCGGTGGCGAGTCCACTCTGCCCGACATACGCAATCACGTCACCCTGAGTGACTTTCGAACCTTTCCGCACGCCCTTCGCGAAGCGGGAGAGGTGGAGGTACCAGGTTTCCGTTGCGGAGGAGTGCCGGATCCGGACGTAGTTTCCTTCGCCGGCGCGGAATGAGGTCTCCATCACCACGCCGTCTGCCGTGGTCATGACTGGAGTGCCGACTGGCGCTCCGTAGTCGACACCGTTGTGTGGGCGAAAGAGGTGCAGGACCGGATGGAAGCGCCGCTTGGTGAAGCCGGAGGTGACGCGCGTGAACTTGAGCGGGGCGCGGAGGAACTGCTTCCGCAGGGGTGCTCCCTGTGCGCTGTAGTAACCGGAGGACGTGCTCGAAGCGCTGCGGAATGCTTCGTACGTCGTGCCGTCGTGAGTGAAGCGTGCGGCGGTGATCGGCCCGTAGCCCATGAAGTCGCCGTCTGCGTAGCGCTTGCTGACGACGACGCTGAACGAGTCCCCTCGCTGCAGTTCGAAGAAATCGATGTCCCACTGGAAGACATCGATGAGTTGCTGGACGAGTTGCGGACCTTCGCCGGCTTCGCGCACGGCTTCGTAAAGCGAGGAATTGATGATTGCGGCGACGTTCGTTTCCGTCTCGCGAAGCTTGGCTTCCCGCGCCGTGACATCGAACCGGCCGGCGTCATTACGGAGGGCACTCAGTTCGCCCCAGCCGGTCACCCGCATCTGCATCGAGTCGACCTGGCGGTTCGAGTCGTAGTGAAAGCGCAACTGGTGTCCGGGCCGAAGACGGCGGACATCGATGTGACGCGCGATCTCGCCGGTCAGCATCGCTCCGGCAGAACGGGTCATCCCGCCATCGGAGAGAACTCCGGCCAGGGTGTCGTCCGCTTCAAAGGTGTAGAGCACTGAGTGCTCCGGCAGGTCGAACTTCACGGGCGCCTGGAGATCGGCGTAGCGAAGGGTGAGCGCAGGCACCGCCGCGGATGCTGCGGTCGGTTTTCCGGACGACGGGTCGAGGTTCAGAGCGGCCAGGATCAGGGGGATGGCCACCGGAATCACGAACGCTGCATAGGTCCGGGGACGGGGACGGAGGCGGGGTCTGGGGCGCGGAGACACTTCGGGATCACTACCCCGCATGTCCGACCAGGAGAGGTCTCGCGGCGTACCGCCCACCCTCTCATCCCGATCGCCGATGGCGTCTTGCTTCCTCATCAGGCAGTAGCTATTTGGACTCTGAACGTTGCCGTGACCGCGGGGGCCACTCGGCCGGATGCTAACAGGCGAACCGCTGACCCGCAAGCGGCCGCGGCGCGGCTGAGGTTCGGGACTACTTCGATTTTCCGTCGAGGTCGAGCACCTGCATCGGCGCTTTCTCGGGCATCTCGGAGCGATCCAGGCGACGATACCCGGCCGGCATGGCGAACTGCTGCGGATCGACATTCGCCAGCTTGATGGCAGTTACCGTCATTTCCTTCGTACGCGTCGAGGTTGCAGGGAGCTTGAGTTCCGAACCGATCACCTGCTTGGTGAGGTTCGTCGAGGTCATCTGCACCCGCTGTTTGAGGGGAAACCCCTTGATCTTGGTCGTCTCGAGTGCGATCAGTGCGTCGATGTCCGGATTCCCGGTCAGTTCTGACGCGGCCAGAGCATTGGCGATCACGTCGCCGAATTCTGACGTCGTCCACTGGTCGATGACCGTCCGGACGCCGAGCCTGAGCGGCATGTTCCGCGCGGTCACCGTGATGGTGTAGGAGACCGAGAGACGGTAGTGATCGGTCGGCTTGCCGGCGATCGACTGATGATCGTCGAGTTGAACGACCTCCGACTTGAGGTCGGTGATCTTGATGTTGCTCGTTCCGATCGTGCTCACGATCGATGAGGTGCTGATCTCGGTGAAGGTCTTGTTTCCCGGATCGACGAAGACCAGCTTGCGCGAGCCGTCGGTCGAGATCATGTAAGTGCCTGGGGGATAGGCGTTACCGGAGGTGAAGTCCACCCGGCTCCGCGACCCGTCGAGGAGGGCACGACCGGCGAAGTCTGTGGGGGCCGTACCGTCGGCATCGCTCCGGATCGTCTGCGTGAAGTCGTACTGGAGGGCAGCGCCGCTGGCCGGGAGCGAGAACGTTACGGCGAGCACAAGAAGAAGCCCGATGGTTGATTTTTTCATAGTGATTGACCTCGCGGTTGTGCAGTATAACTCGAAATAAGCTTCGCGCGTCCCGGAGAAATAGCCATCCATCGAGCTGCGTTCCGCTGCGCATGTCCGTCAGGAAGCTTTCCTTCGCACTCGCCTTCGTGCTCGTGAGCACCCCCCTCGTGGCCGCCGGCAAGCCGGGAACCACGCTCCAGGCCGTCATGAAAAAGGTTCAGGAGCAGCAGCGGAAGACCACGACGCTGCAGGCGGAGTTCAGGCAGGAGAAGCAACTGGCCCTGCTGGCCGCTCCTGAGGTTGCAACCGGCACCTTCGTCTTCTCGAAGCCGAACAACGTGCGCTGGTCTTACTCCTCGCCGCGGCGCGTCGAGATGTTGATTGCCGGCGGAACGCTGACCACGTGGTATCCCGACCTGCACAAGGCCGAGCGACTCGACGTGAAGCGCTTCGAGGACAGCATCTTCAAGTACATGGGTGCGACCGGCGCCATCGACGAACTGGCCAAATACTTCAGTTTCACCTTTTCCGACAGCCCGTCCAGCCCTCAGTACGCGCTGGATCTCAAGCCGAAAACCCGCAGCATCGAGAAGCGCGTCAAGCGCATCCGCCTCTGGATCGACAAGCAGAGCTTCCTGACCTCGAAGATCGAGTACGTCGAGGGCGACGGCGATGTGACGCGTTACGAGTTCAGGAACGTGAAGATCAACCAGCCTCTCGATGCAGGACGCTTCACGCTGAGCCTTCCTGCCGGGACGAAACTCGACCAGATGAAGTTGCAGTAGGGCATGAGCTTGTCGTCGCCGCGGCTTTCGTTCGAGCTTCTCTCCACCGATGGTGCAGCGCGGCGCGGCCGCGTCACGACGCGTCACGGCACGATCGAGACTCCCGTGTTCATGCCGGTCGGCACTCTCGGATCGATCAAGAGCCTGACCACCGACCAGGTCCGGCAGCTCGGTTCCGACGCTGTGGATCCCGCTCCGGAAGCACTGCGGACCGGACCCGCGATCATGCTCTGCAACACCTATCACCTGATGCTGCGGCCCGGTGTCGACCTCATCGAGCGGATGGGTGGCATCCACAAGTTCATCGGATGGGACCGCGCCATCCTCTCGGATTCGGGCGGATTCCAGGTGTTTTCTCTTTCCGCCATTCGAAAGATTCGCGAAGAAGGGGTCGAGTTCCGCAGCCATCTCGATGGCTCAGCACACTTCCTCTCGCCGGAGCGGTCGGTGGAGATCCAGACGCGACTCGGCGTCGACATCGCCATGGCGTTCGATGAATGTCCAGCCTACGGCCTGTCGCGCCAGGAGACGGAGACGTCGATGGAACTGACGCACCGCTGGGCAAAACGGTCGCTCGATGCGCGCACGGGAGCCTCAGCGCTGTTCGGGATCGTGCAGGGTGGCGTCTACCCCGAACTGCGCAGGCGGAGCGTCGAAGAAATTGCGGGGCTCGACTTCGAAGGCATCGCCATCGGCGGACTCTCGGTCGGCGAGCCGAAGCACGAGATGCTCGAGACGCTGCGCAATACCGCCCCGCTGCTCCCGGTCGACCGGCCCCGCTATGTGATGGGAGTGGGAACTCCGGAAGATCTGCTCAACGGAGTGGCCGAAGGCATCGACATGTTCGACTGCGTGATGCCGACCCGCAACGCGCGAAACGGGACGATTTTCACGAGCATCGGCAAGCTTTCGATCAAGAACGCCCGGTTCCAGGCGGACGACCGGCCGCTCGACCCGGCATGCAGTTGCCTGACCTGCCGCACGGTGTCGCGTGCCTACCTGAGGCACCTGTTCGTCAATGCAGAGATCGCTGCCAGCGTGTACAACACGATCCACAACGTCTCGTTCTACCTTGACTTGATGCGGTCGATTCGGCACTCTATTGCGTCCAATTCTTTCGGGGCATTCCGCGAAACCTTCCTGTCGCGGTACGCTGCCGGCGAATCAGAGAACGCCGCGTAGCGGAGCATCGGAGGGCGCTGACGCCTTCGGACGGGAACCCACAGACCATGACCTCAATCGCATTGTTGCAGAGCGCCGGAACCGAGGCGTTCATCGTACAGATCCTGCCGATTGCCGCAATCGGACTCGTATTTTATTTTCTCGTCATCCGCCCGGCCAGCACCCAGCGCAAGAAAACGGAAGAAATGCTGAGTGCACTCAAGAAGAGCGACCGGGTGATGACGACCGGTGGGATTTACGGCGTGGTCCAGAGTGTTGAGGCCGACGCTGTCATCCTGAAGATTGCTGAAAACGTAAAAGTCAAAGTTGCGCGCAGCGCGGTCACCGGCATCCTCGCCGGCGAATCGGGCGAGTAAATGCGCTCGGTCCGGAGGGAATCTTGAACAAGAGCATCATTTGGAAAGTGGGGTTGATCCTCGCGGTGATGATCGTCTTCATCGTCGCGATCATTCCGACAAAGAACAATCCTGAGCCGATCCGGCGAGGCCTCGACCTCAAGGGCGGCACGCATCTCGTGATGCGGGTCAACGTCGGCGATGCCACCCGCCTTGAAGTGGATCAGGCGATGGAACTGCTCAAGAGTCAGGCGACCAAGAGCGCAGTTCCGGTCCCGACCGTCCGTCGCATCAGTGACATCTCCTTTTCCGCGATTCCGGGAGCCGGCGCAGGCACGGCCGACCTCGAGCGCATCGGAAAGGACTTCCTCGGAGCCTTCGACGTCTCGCGCGGAGCGGACAGTTCGATGCGCTTTACGATGAAGCAGACGGCCATCCAGCAGTTCAAGCACGACACCATCGCGCAGGCCGTCGAGACCATCCTCAACCGCGTCGACGCGCTCGGCGTGGCCGAACCGATCGTGGCCCCGCAGGGCCAGGACCGCATCGTCATCCAGTTGCCTGGCGTCGACGATCCGGCACGCGTGAAGGACATCATCAAGACGACGGCACAGCTTCAGTTCCGCATCGTCGAAGGCGGATCCGCGTCCGACCCACAGACGCTGATGAACTCCCTCCCCGCCGCGATCCGCGACACGGTGGACATCCTGCCGGGGACCCGCGAGGACGAAATGGGACGGTCGGTCGGCGTGCAGTACTACGCCGTCCGCAAGAGCGTTCCGGTTTCGGGCCGCGATCTCAAGACTGCGCGGGTGCAGAAAGGTCGTCTGCAGGAGCCGGTCATCGGCTTCTCGCTGACCCCCGAGGGCGCCCCGAAGTTCGGCGATCTCACGAGCCTGAACCTCAAAAAGCAGCTGGCGATCGTTCTGGACAACAAGGTCGTTTCCGCCCCGGTCATCAACAGCCGCATCGATGACCAGGGTGTGATCGAAGGGTCGTTTACCCAGCAGCAGGCTTCGGATCTCGCGCTGGTGCTGCGCAGCGGCTCGCTGCCGGCCTCGCTCACGACGCTCGAGGAGCGCACCGTCGGACCGTCACTCGGACGCGACTCGATCCGCCAGGGCGTGACCGCATCGGTGATCGGTTTCACGCTGCTCGTCCTCGCGATCATCGCCTACTACAAGGGCGCAGGGATCAACGCGGTGATCGCACTGATCCTGAACCTCATCATCCTGCTGGGAATGATGGCTTACTTCAAGGCCACGCTGACCCTGCCGGGCATCGCCGGAATCATCCTCACGCTGGGCATGGCGGTCGATACGAACGTCCTCGTGTTCGAGCGCATCCGTGAAGAGCTTCGCGAAGGAAAGACTGCACGCGCTGCGATCGAGCAGGGCTTCAGCCGCGCCTTTGCAACCATCATCGACACTCACATGACGACGATCATCTCGGCGCTGTTCCTCTTCCAGTTCGGAACGGGCCCGATCAAGGGTTTTGCCGTGACGCTGCTCATCGGTCTCGGCGCCTCCGTCTTCACTGCATTCTTCGTGTCGAGAATGATCTTCGACATCGTCTACAAGCCGACTGACCGCACCGGCGAGATCAGCATCTGAGGCGCGGGAGACAGCCATGCAGATTTTCGTAAATCCTAAATTCGACTTCATCAAGTATCGCTGGCACGGAGTCATCGCGTCGGCGCTCATCGTCCTTGCCGGTCTCGCATTCTTCATGATGAAGGGCGTCGACATGGGCATCGACTTCGCCGGCGGCGCGAACATCGTGCTCCGGTTCAAGGGCGATGTTCCGCTCGAGACCCTGCGCAAGCAGCTTCCCGACGCGACCATCCAGCAGTACGGCAAGGCCGTCGATCACGCGGTGCTCATCCGCCTTCCGCAGCAGGGCCGCGAAGGCGACTACGCAGGTCAGGTGGTCAGCAAACTCAACCAGTCACTCAATCCCGAAGCTGCCACGAAACACGACCTGAACTACCTCGGCAAGGATCGCCTGGCGGACCTGCTCCGTACGGCCGATCCCGACCTCAAGGGGACCAATCCTGCCGCGCAGCAGTACTACGCTGACCTCTCGCAGCGGATCATCGATGCTCGGTCCACCGTCGGGATCTTCACGGCGATGGACCAGATCTCGAAGGTCCCGGGTGTGACCTCCGGCGTGATGCGGATCATCAGCGAACGCGCCTTTCTCGGCCAGTTCAACGTGCTCAACCAGGAGACGGTCGGTCCCCAGGTCGGCAGCGAGCTTCAGAAGAAGGCGATCCTGGCGATCGTGCTGTCGTCGATCGCGATGGGCATCTACATCAGCCTGCGGTTCGACATGATCTTCGGACTCAGCGCGGTCGTATGCATCATTCACGACGTCGCGATCGCGCTTGCGTTCCTCATCATGGCGCGACTCGAATTTTCCCTCAACGTCGTGGCCGCACTCCTGACGATCGTCGGTTACTCCATCAACGACACCGTCGTGATGTACGACCGCGTCCGCGAGAACCAGCGGAAGATGAAATCGTCTATGCCGCTGGCCGAGCATCTCAACCTGGCGATCAACCAGACGCTCTCTCGAACGGTCCTGACTTCCGGTACGGTGTTCCTGGTGCTGCTCGCCATGCTCGCTTTCGGCGGCGACGTGATCCGCGGCTTCTCGTGGATCCTCACGATCGGCGTCCTTTCGGGCACGTACTCCACCCTGCTCGTCGTCCCTGCATTCGCGATCCTTCTCGATCGCTGGCTGGCAGGTCGCCGTGGCAAGGGTGCTCCGGTCACGGCACGCACGAATGCCGACCTGGGTGTCACTCCCCGAGTGAAGTCACGGTCTGCCCGCTAACTCCCCACGCATTGAAAAACAAAGAACGGCACCCGGCAACGGGTGCCGTTCCTGTTTAGGTTGGATCGTGCCAGGATGCGGTCTGGTGACGGTAAGCTGATTGATGTTCAATCATCAATAGACGGGCTTACAACAAACAACGTAAACCAAGTCTGAATACTAGCTTGTAAACAGCGCTGGTATCAATGGATGCGCTGGAGCCGGCGCCGGTTCTCCCACGGGGCGAAGCGGGATAGACTCCGGCCGGATCACGAAGAACGGAGAAGACGATGGCTGACGAGACCCGCGATGAAGCTCTTGAGTACCACTCAGGAGGCATCCGGCCAGGAAAAACCGAGGTCGTACCGACCAAGCCGACGGCGACGCAGCGCGATCTTGCGCTCGCGTACACGCCCGGCGTGGCGAAGCCGTGCCTCGAGATCGCCAGGAATCCCAGCGACGTCTACAAGTACACGAACAAGGGAAACCTCGTGGCGGTGATCAGCAATGGCACCGCGGTGCTCGGGCTCGGCGCGATCGGAGCCGCCGCTGGCAAGCCGGTCATGGAAGGCAAGGCCGTACTCTTCAAGCGCTTTGCAGACATCGACGTCTTCGACCTCGAACTCGACACTCGTGACACCGAGGAGTTCATTCGCGCGGTGAAGATCATGGAGCCGACGTTCGGAGGCATCAACCTCGAGGACATCGCCGCGCCGGAATGCTTCGAGATCGAAGATCGGCTCAAGAAAGAAATGAACATTCCGGTCTTCCACGACGACCAGCACGGCACCGCGATCATTTCCGCGGCCGCGCTGCTCAATGCCCTCGAAGTGGCGGGCAAGAAGATCGGCGAGGTGAAGATCGTGATCTCCGGCGCGGGCGCCGCGGCGATGGCCTGCCTGCGGCTCTACATCAAGCTCGGGCTCGACAAGAAGAATGTCACGCTCACCGATCGCAACGGCGTGATTTACAAAGGCCGCACTGAGGACATGACTCCTTACAAGGAGGAGTTCGCGGCGGAGACGGAGAGGCGCAGCCTGGCCGACGCGTTCGTCGATGCGGACGTCTTCATCGGACTGTCAGCCGGCAACATCGCCAACGCGGACATGGTCCGGAGCATGGCTCCCAACCCGATCGTCTTCGCCATGGCCAACCCCGACCCCGAGATTCCGTACGAGGAGGCAGTGGGAGCGCGCCCGGACCTCATCATGGCCACCGGTCGATCCGACTACCCCAACCAGGTCAACAACGTCCTCGGTTTCCCCTTCATCTTCCGCGGGGCGCTCGACTGCCGGGCCACGACGATCAACGACGAGATGAAGCTGGCTGCGTCGCGCGCGCTGGCCGACCTCGCCAAGGAAGATGTCCCGGACTCGGTGCTTCGCGCGTATGGCCAGGACCGCATGTCCTTCGGCCGCGAGTACCTCATCCCGAAACCGTTCGACTACCGCGTGCTTCTCAACGTGCCGGTGGCTGTGGCGCGGGCCGCCGAAGAGACCGGCGTCGCACTCGAGCCGATTCAGGACTACGAGGCCTACCGCCGTCAGCTGGAGAGCCTTCTCGGGCGGTCGCGCGGCCTGATGCATGACCTCTTTCTCCGCGCGAAGCGCGATCCGAAGCGCATCGTCTTTCCGGAAGGCGATCAGGAGAAGATCATCCGCGCCGCAAAGATCCTCATCGATGAGGGACTGGCGCATCCGATTCTCCTCGTGCGCCGCGAGGAGGTCGTCTCGCTGCTCCAGAAGTACAACATCGATGAGACGAAGGTCACGATCATCGACATCAACGCGTGCGAGAACTTCGAGAAATACTCACAGCGGCTTCACGAGCTCCGGCGCCGCCGCGGCGTCACGGTCGCCGATGCGCGACGGATCATGAACAGCCGGAACTACTTCGCGATGATGATGCTGGACGCAGGGGACGCGGACGGCGTGATCTCCGGTGTTCGCGCTTACTACCCCGCGACGCTGAAGCCGGCGCTGCAGGTGCTTCGCACGCGCCCCGGCGTGAAGCACGTGAGCGGCGCGTACCTGCTGATGTTCAAGAACCGCACGCTGGTCCTCGCCGACACCACCGTCAATATCAACCCGAGCGCTGAAGAGCTGGCGGAGATCGCTGTACTCACGGCTCAGACCGCGCGCCGTTTCAACATCGAGCCGCGTATTGCGATGATCTCGTTTTCGAACTTCGGTTCGACGAGCGATTGGGAGACGCAGAAGGTGCGCGACGCAGTGGGAATCCTGAAGGAGCGCTACCCGGACCTCGTCGTCGAAGGGGAGATGCAGGCCGACACCGCGGTCGTCCCCGAGATCGCCAGCGAATATCCATGGAGCGCGATCCAGGGCGACGCGAACGTCCTCATCTTCCCGAACCTCGACGCCGCCAATGCCGCCTACAAGCTCCTCTGGCGCCTCGGAGGCGCCGAGGTCATCGGCCCGATCCTGCAGGGGCTGTCGAAATCGGTGCACGTCCTGCAGCGCGGAGTGGAAGTGAACGACATCGTAAACATGGCGGTCATCGCGGTGCTGGATGCCCAGGACGCGGCGGGGAAGTAGGAGTTCCTCGGGTTCCTCGGGGTTCCTCGGAGTTCCTCGGGTTGGGTCCTAAGTCCGACGCGATTCTCTCTGAGCTACTCATGCCACCCGAGGAACCGAGGAACTCAGGAACCCGAGGAACCGGAATGGGCGGAGGAATTCTCTCTGCCCCTCTCCCGTCTACACCGCTGCCATGAAGATCGCGGTCGCGATGTCGGGCGGGGTCGATTCGTCGACGGCCGCGTACATGCTGAAGTCGGCGGGTCACGACGTCGTCGGCCTGTCGATGCAGATGTACGACAACCTGCAGAACGCCGCCACGGAGTATGGCGGCTGTTGCACGATCGACGATCTCACTGATGCGAAGCGAGTGGCCTGGAAACTGGGAATCCCGCATTTCACCGTGAACATGGAGAGCGGCTTTCACGAGAAGGTGATCACGCCTTTCGTGCAGTCATACCTGAGCGGGAGCACGCCGAGCCCCTGCGTCCTCTGCAACACGCATGTGAAGTTCGAGCAGTTCCACCGGAAGGCGCGAGCCGCCGGAGCGGAGAAGATCGCCACCGGACACTACGCGAGGATCACGCGCGATGCGGAGGGTCGATTCGAACTCCGCAAGGCATTCGATCTTGCCAAGGACCAGACGTACTTTCTCTTCGAGTTGTCTCAGCATCAGCTCTCCGAGGCGATGTTTCCTTTGGGTGAGCTGACCAAACCTCAGGTCCGGGTCCTCGCCGAGGAGGGTGGGCTCTCGGTCGCAAAGAAGAAGGAGTCGTACGAGATCTGCTTCGTGCCGCAGACCGACAGCTATGCCGCGATCGTGGAGCGCGAAGCCGGCATCACGCCAGGCGAAGCCGCAGGTGAGATCGTTGATGCCGGCGGCAACGTCGTCGGGCAGCACGACGGTTACTACCACTTCACGATCGGCCAGCGTCGCGGACTGCAGCTGGGAGGATTCCCGGATCGCACGTACGTGATCGACGTGAATCCATTCACGAAACGGGTCACGATCGGTCCGGCGTCAGCGCTCGAAACGTCGGAACTGATCGCGGAACGAGTTCACTGGATCAGCGGCCAGACGCCCACCGGTGTGGTGGAGGTTCAGGCGCGCGTCCGCTCGCGCATGCCCGATGTCGCGGCCACCGTGACGATGCTCGAGGGCGATCGCGCCCGCGTGACCTTCGCCCAGAAACTCGTCGCCGTCGCCCCCGGCCAGGCCGTCGTCTTCTATGACGGGGACCTTTGTTTGGGTGGTGGGTGGATTACGAAATCGTGAGGGGACCAGTTCCTCGGGTTCCTCGGGGTTCCTCGGGTGGAGTAACGCCTCTTGCGGAGCACCTCCCCGAGGAACTCCGAGCAACCCCGAGGAACTCCGAGGAACTCCGAGGAACTCCGAGGAACTATTGAAGAGCTGTAACTTGCGCGCAGCCCAGAGGGTGGAAATCCCTCACACCACGATGATCGAGGGATCGACGGTCATCGCCCAGCTCTTCATTCCGCCGGAGAGGTTCAGCACCTTCTCGAAGCCGTTCTGACGCAGATAGCCTTGCGCCTGGGCGCTGCGTCCGCCGCTCCGGCAGATGACGACGATCTCCTGATCGTGTGGAAGTCCGGCGATGGCGCCAGGAACCTGGCGCAGTGGGACATGCGTTGCCGCATCGAGATGGCCGGCCTCCCACTCCATCGGCTCGCGAACGTCGAGCAGGTAAAGGGTCTCGCCGTTCTTCAGGCGTTCGCTGAGCTCAGTTGCTGTGATGTTGTCGTTCACGGGGTCACAACTCTCCTTGATTTCGATGAGGCGCGTGATCGTACGACGATCGCTGCAACTAGCGCAGTGCGGATTTTTCGCCAGGCGGATGGAACGGAACTCACTGGTGAGCGCGTCAATCAGCAGCAGGCGCCCGATCAGCGGCTCGCCCACGCCTGTGATCAGCTTGATTGCCTCGGTGGCCTGCAGCGACCCGACGATTCCGGGGAGGACGCCGAGGACTCCGCCCACGGCGCAGGAGGGCACGCTGCCCGCGGGTGGCGGCTCGGGATAGAGGCAGCGGTAACACGGACCGCGCGCCGCATCGAAGACGGAGACCTGTCCTTCGAAGCCGAACACCGATCCGTAGACATTCGGTTTGCCGAGCAGCACGGAGGCGTCGCTGACGAGATAGCGGGTCGCGAAGGTGTCGGTTCCGTCGATGACGACGTCGTACGCCGCCAGAATCTCGAGAGCGTTTGCGGCGTCGAGGCGGGTGTCATGACTCACGATCTCGACATGCGGGTTGATGTCGTGCAGCCGCGCGCCGGCCGCCGCTACTTTTCTCTCGCCAATCACCGATTCGCCGTACAGGAGTTGGCGCTGCAGGTTGCTTCGATCGACGACATCAAAATCGACGATCCCGAGACGACCGACTCCAGCCGCGGCCAGGTACATCAGCAGCGGACTGCCCAGACCTCCCGCACCGACGACGACGACGGAGGCGGCGCGCAGACGCAATTGACCCGCCTCCCCAATCTGCGAGAGGGAGAGGTGACGGGCGTAGCGTTCGCGTTCGGGTGAGGTGAGCATGGATTACGGCAGAAGGCGGGCCACGGTCTCCTGAATCTTCTTCCCGTCGGCGCGACCCTTGAACTTTGCCGTCGCTTCCTTCATTACCTTGCCGAGATCCTTCTTCGAGAGCGCGCCCGTGGCGGTGATGATTTCCTGGAGTCCGGCCTCGAGTTCCGCGTCGCTGATTTCTTCCGGGAGATAAGTCCGGAGCAGCGCCATCTCGGATTTTTCCTTCGCCGCGAGCTCGTGGCGCTCGGCTTTCTCGAACTGTTCGATGGAGTCGAGACGCTGTTTGACGGCCTTCTGGATGACACTCAGAACCTCGCCGTCGGTCAGGTCACGCTTGAGGTTGATCTGCTCGTACTTGAGGGACGACTGCAGCATGCGCAGCGTGGACGTTCGTTCGGCGTCGCGCGCCTTCATGGACTCGGTGAGGTCGGCGCGAATTTTTTCAGCCAGGGACATGGTGAGGCTCCTTCCGGGACTCCGGGCACACGCCCCGCGAATCTCGCGGCGCAATGTTATCCTCGCCCGCCATGGCCGTGGATGTCCGATCGCTCCTGACCGAGTCGCGCGCGCTTCTCGAAGGGCACTTCAAGCTCTCCTCGGGGCTGCACAGTCCGAACTATGTGCAATGCGCGCTGCTGCTCGAGCAACCGCGGCACGCCCTGGCCCTGGGCGCTGCGCTCGCCGACCAGCTCCGCGAACTTGCTCCTTCGAAGATCGTGGCCCCGGCTCTCGGCGGTGTCGTGATCGGGTTCGCCGTGGCCCAGGCGCTCGACCTTCCGTTCGTGTTCACGGAGCGGAAAGAGGGGGCGATGATGCTGCGTCGCGGCTTCTCGATCGGCTCGGGCGAAACGGTCGTGATCGTCGAAGATGTCGTGACCACCGGAAAGTCGACGCGTGAGACAGCCGCAGTGATCGAACAGCAGGGTGGCCGGATCGTTGGATACGCTTCGATCCTCAATCGCAGCGGCCGCGACAATCCATTCGACTCGCCTTTCCGATTCCTTCTGTCACTCAGCCTCGAGACCAGCGACGAAACGACGTGTGCACTTTGCGCCCAGGACGTCCCGCTCGACGCTCCCGGGAGCCGCTTCACCGCGGGATCGAGATGATCGGATGAACGAGAAGATCGTCACGATCGGCGGCCTCCAGACGGAGAGCAACGTAGAGCGCGATGGACAGACGTTCCGCATCGGCGACCGCGTGATCGAACTGGTCTCGCTCCGGGCTGGGGAAGCAGAACTGCGGATCGATGGACGAAACTACACCGTCCCGTTCGTGAGAGATGGCTCGCAGGTGAGCTTTTCATTCGGCGGCGAACTCTACTCGGCCGACGTGACCGACAAGGGTGCCCGAGCGAGGGCGAAACATCGCGATCACTCAATGGCCGCGCCGATGCCGGGAGTGGTCCTGAAACTCCTCGTGACCGTCGGCGCTTCGGTCACGAAAGGGATGCCGCTCGTCATCCTCGAGGCGATGAAGATGGAGCACCAGATCGTCGCGCCTCGCGACGGAGTGGTGTCCGCCGTCCATTGCAAGGAAGGCGAGATGGTCCAGCCGGGAAAGGATCTCGTGGAACTGGCGGTTGTCCGCTGATGGAAAACGATTCCAGATGAGACTCTCCATCGAAAAGGTGAACATCGTCGAAGTCGGTCCCCGCGACGGGCTGCAGAACGAGAAGGTCGTCATCCCGACGGCCGTAAAGATCGACTTCATCACCGCGCTGGGAGATGCCGGGCTGCGCGTCATCGAAGTCGGGGCATTCGTCAGTCCGAAGTGGGTTCCACAGATGGCGGATTCGGCCGAGGTGTTCCGGGATGTGCCGAAAGACCCCGGAGTCGCCTACCCGATGCTCGTGCCGAACATGAGAGGCCTCGAGCGGGCGCTCGAGGTTGGCGTGAAGTCGGTCTCCATCTTCACGGCTGCGTCGGACACGTTCAACCAGCGCAACATCAACATGACCGTCGCCGACTCGATCGTTCAGTACGCGCCGGTCGTGGCGCGCGCGCTCAGCGAAGGAGTTCGGGTTCGTGGCTACGTGTCGACGGGATTCGGTTGCCCGTACGAAGGAGAGGTCGAGCCGGAGCGGGTGCTGGAAGTCTGCGCGCGCCTCCTCGACCTCGGCTGCTACGAAGTCTCCGTGGGCGACACGATCGGCGTTGGAACCCCGTTGCAGGTGCAGGGCGTGATCGGCATGCTGCTTCAGGTGATTCCGCCGTCGAAACTGGCAATGCACTTTCACGATACCCGCGGCACCGCGCTCGCGAACACGCTCGCGGCGCTGGAGATGGGGATCACGACGTTCGATGCTTCAGCAGGCGGACTCGGTGGTTGCCCGTTCGCGCCCGGCGCGTCCGGCAATCTCGCCACGGAAGACCTGGTCTACATGCTCGACGGGATGCGCATCGAAACGGGAGTCGACCTGAACCTGCTGGTCGAGGCCTCGAAGATCATCGCGCCGTACCTCGACCACGCCCTCCCCGGCAAGGCACTGCAGGCCTGCACCAAAGGCACGCTGCCGATCGGAACGGCGACTCCCGTGCAGTGACCGACTGAACCGCGCGAAGTTTCGCTAACGCTCGCCGTGCCTCATGTTCGAATGGTCATCGCATCAGAGGCTTCCGGGATTTCAACGGGTAAATCGAGGAAATCGAGGACAAGGAATTGAACGGTCATCCAGTGAACTACGTTTCCCGCAGACGCAGCGAGGTTGACGGAGCCAGAGGGCTCAAGTCTCCCTTCTCCCCGTGGGAGAA
>JBKJVD010000183.1:0-10315 GCA_046590585.1 Thermoanaerobaculia bacterium
GCTGCGGCGCCACCTTCTCCCACGGGGAGAAGGGAGTCAATGTGCGGCGATCTCTCAATCCGCCACACTTCTTTCAGTTCTGTCGCGGGATAGTGATGGGCGCATCAGTTCACCCACTGAAAACCCGGAGGGTCCAAAGAATAGCGGTCAGGGGCCGGCGGTCAGAGGTCGGAACCCTCTGCCCTCTCGATCCTGCTTCTGCACTCCCGCGTTTCCTGACCGCCGACCGCTGAACTGGTGTCAGCTGCCGACGAGATACTTGGCGCCGGTCGGTGAGCGAACGCCACCTTTTGGCTCGAGCGTCACGGCGAAGGCCTTGATCTCCGTGTTCACGGGAAGATCCTTCAGCCCGAGGCTCGCCTTACCGTCGTTCCCGACATCGAACACGGCAACGCTTTCCGGCTCGGGACGATCGGAGCGAATGACCCAGAGCTGATAGGAGCGATCGGGCGTGGTCGGCGGCAGGTGCTGGAAAAACACCAGCGCCGTGCGAGAGCTTTCGTTCATGAAGACGCGCGCCGAAGCTCCGGGGGCGGTTTCCTGGCCAGCCAGTTCGATAGAGTTCGCGCTGGTCAGCGAATCGAGGCGGCTGGAGAGTTCTTGGGATTGCTGGGAGGCCGCACGCGCTTCGTCGCGCGTAGCCATGAGTTGTTGGGTTAGGGCGGCGTTTCGTTTCCCGGCCTGCATCAGCGAGTACTGACTCCAGGCACCGAACGCCAGCAGGAGTGCGGCAGCGGCTGCGAGCCACGGCGCTCCGCCTCCGGCCCTGCGAATCGGCACGACATTTGAGACGGGGGTGGTTGGTGAGGGTGCGGTCTCCGGTTTCGGGAGAGGAGCGATCTGCGGCGTCTGGGCGATCGATTGCATCAGACGTTCGCGAGCCATGGGCGGTGGCGCAACGGGGAGGACTCCCAGCGCCATGAGCGCGGCGGCCTCACGGGTCACCATCTGTTCGTAGCGACACGCCTCGCATCCGGCGAGATGGGCGTCGAGACGCGTCTTCTCGTCGCTACTCAGCGCTCCGACTGCGTCGAGCGCGATGAACTCTTCGAATGGCTCGTGGCTCAAAGTTTTATTGCCGGCGCGAGCCGGTTCCTCAATTTCTTCATCCCTAGTTGTACGCGGGTCTTGACGCTACCGAGGGGTTGCGACAGCTCCGCGGCAATTTCGGATTGTGACTTACCTTCAAAGTACGCAAGTTCCAGAACGCGACGCTGTTCGGGTGGAAGGTCTTTCATGGCCTCCCGGACCATCTCCCGCATCTCTTTCTGGACGACGTCGCCTTCGACGTTCGTATGATCTACGGGCGTCCCGTCCAAAAAGACTTCTCTGGCGCTTTCATCTTCACGCGTCGAGCGTGTCTGCCTCGCGCGAAGGCGGTCGATGGCGCGGCTTCGCGCGATCGTGATCAGCCAGCCCAGCTCGCTGCCGCGAGCGGAATCGTAGCGGGAAGCGTTCTGCCACGCCTGGAGGAACGTTTCCTGGAGCAGGTCGGATGCATCCGAGACGTCGGATGTGATCTTGAGCAGTAATCCATAGATGGTCGAGGAGTGCCGGTCATAGAACGTCTCGAACGCGATCGTGTCGCCGTTCGCGATGGAGGTCAGCAGCTTCTGGGAGGCGGAGGAGGAAGCGATCGTCCCGCCGGCTCCAGCCGCGCCCGCTCCATCAACGGACTGGCGCAGTGGCGAGCGGAAGCGCTGGCTGAACTTCATCAGAAATCATCCTTGCGGACGATACATCCGACCTCAAACGGCTCGCGTAGGTACCGAGGAAGGCAATTGCCTTGCGACTCGACGCAGACCCGAATGACCGAAGTAGATGAAGGAGGATACATGCCCCAGAAACGATCCCTGTTCGCCGCTGTTCTCACGCTGTGCTTCCTCAGCTTAGCACCGTCTCTCTTTGCATCATCACACCGCGAAGCGCCAGGCACCGCGAAGGATCAGTACATCGACAATACTGATACCTACGTTTTCCGGAGCCCGGATGCTCCTGACACCGTGACCCTCATCGCGAACTTCATCCCGTTCGAGGCCAGCCAGGCCGGTCCGAACTTCTACAAGTTCGACGACGACGCGGTCTATGAAATTCACATCGACAACGATGGCGATGCGAAAGAGAACATCACCTACCAGTTCCGCTTCCGCACGGAAGTCCGGAATCAGAACACGTTCCTGTACAACACCGGTCAGGTGACGTCGCTCGATGACGCCGATCTGAACATCCGCCAGTTCTACACGGTCACGCGCATCGACGGCCTCCGCCGCACCGGCGCCGGCACGCAGATCGGTGGCGAATTTCAGCTCGCACCGTACAACATCGGACCCCGCTCCACCCCGAACTACGAGACGCTGGCCGTTTCAGCGATCGGCACGCTCCCAAGTGGTGAAGGCAAAGTCTTCGCCGGTGAGCGCGACGATCCGTTCTTCGTCGACCTCGGTTCAGTGTTCGATCTTCTCGCGCTTCGCCCGATCCAGAACCTGCACCTGATCCCGACCCCGGGCGCCACCACCGGCGTCGACGGTCTCAAGGGCTACAACGTTCAGTCGCTGGCGCTTCAGGTTCCGATCTCACGCGTCGCTGGCAACGGCGGCATCATCGGTGTCTGGGCAACTGCCAGCCGCCCGCGTGTGACGGTTCGTTCGGCCTCGGGTCGCTCGCAGTCGCTGAGCGGTCTGGTCCAGGTCTCGCGCCTCGGCATGCCCCTCGTCAATGAAGCAGTTCTCTCGCTCGCCTTCAAGGATGCGTTCAACGGTCTCGAGCCGGCTGGCGACGCACCGCTGTACACCACCAACGAAACGTTCCGTAACCGCATCCTCGATCCGGAACTCGGAAAACTGATCCCGCTGCTCTACCCGGGTGTCACCGTTCCGCCAGCACCGCGTAACGATGTGATGGCAGTCTTCCTGACGGGCGTCGATGGTCTCAACAAGCCGGCCAATGTCGTTCCTGCCGAAATGATCCGCCTCAACACCACCACTGCAGTCACCGCATCGCCGAACCGTCTTGGTGTTGTCGGTGGCGACACGCAGGGCTTCCCGAACGGTCGCCGTCTGACCGATGACGTAGTCGATATCGAACTCCAGGTCGTTGCTGGTGTCCTCGTGCCGGCCTTCAACAAGACCCCGAACAATGCACTTGGCGATGGTGTCAATGCCAACGACAAGACATTCAAGGCCAACTTCCCGTACCTTGCCTCGCCGACCAGCGGTTATGACAGCCTGCCGCAGGGCGCGAACTAAGGGGAGCCACTCATGCGAAAGATCAGCTTCCTCATTGCAACCTGCCTGCTGATGCTGGCAGGCACGGTTCGCGCAGATCACTACGCTGATGTGTATGTGATTCCGGTCGCGAGCCACACCCCGGGCTTCAACAACACCAACTGGCAGAGCGATATCGCCATCTACAACTTCCAGGCGACTCCGCTCCGCATCGAAATGGTTCTGATCGAGAGCGGCGTCTCCACCTCGGACAACGTCGTTCCCCTCGGCTCTGCAACCACCGTGATTCCAGCCAACGCATCGCGCATCCTGGCGGACGTCCTCGGTGGCCAGACGCGTCCGACTTCCAATGTCGGCGCGATCATCGTCGGCGGAGACAAGCCGTTCGCAGTGACGAGCCGTTCCTACAGCATGTCGCCGAGCGGAGACACCGTCGGCCAGACCGTTGTGCCGGTGCGCGATTTCATTACTGAATCGCTCAACGACACGCCGGCTACGGCCGTCGCGTACATCCCCGGCCTGATCTCGAACGGCAAGTTCCGTACGAATCTCGGCTTCGTCGCCGGCGCCGGAGCAGCGGACATGGTGATCGAAGTCACCGTCAGCCGCGCTGACGGTCTCGACATCGGCACGCAGCGCTTCACCATCCCGGCCGGCAGCTACATGCACCGGCAGTTCAGCAGCATCGCAATCGGCACGCAGCAGTTCGACGCCGGTGGCGCGCGGTTCCGCATCGTCAGCGGCGACGGAGCAGTCGTTCCGTACGCTTCTGTGATCGATAACGCGACCGCCGACGCAGTCTTCGTCAGCGGCCAGTTCCCGGCCAACGCCAAGCTGATCACGGCCCTGAGCAACAACTCGACCGTGTTCCGCAAGCTGCTGTCGCGCTTCTCGAAGCAGAACCAGTAAACATCCAGCAACTCCGTTGTTTGGGCGGCCCCGTTACGGGGCCGCCTTTTTTAATGCTGAATGCTGAATTGAATTTGGTGCGAAGCGCTCGCATTCACGCTTTGCATCGCAACCGTTGTCGGTCCTCAATTCAACATTCAACATTCAACATTCAGCATTCAACATTTATGATCCCCACCATGACCCACACCGACACAGGCACCGGCACTCCCATCGTCTGGATTCATGGTTTCCCGTTGTCGTCGGCGGTGTGGCGGGACCAGCTCGGCATCGAGGGGGCCCGTCACATCGTTCCCGATCTTCCGGGATTCGGGGACACGCCGTTTGATGGCGGGACCACGACGATCGATGATTACGCGCGGAGCTGTGTGGCTCTGCTGGATGAGAAAGCGATCGACCGCGCTGTGTTTGCCGGCGTCTCCATGGGCGGCTACATCTGCTTCGCGATTGCGAGGCTGTTCCCTGAGCGGCTGAAGGCGTTGATCCTCGTCGACACCAGGGAACTGGCCGATTCGCCGGATGCGAGACAGGCGCGCGTCGCTTCGATGGAGCAGGTCCGGGTCGATGGAACCGGCTCGGTCGTTGCCTCGATGCTGCCGAAGATGACGACTGCCGACGCGCCGGTCGAACTGCGCGAGCGCATCCGGACGATCATGCAGGGTGCGACGCCGGAAGGCGTCATGGGCGCCCTGCAGGCGATGGCCGGACGACCCGACTCGTCGGAGACGGCGAAAGAGATCGTTGCGCCGGTGCTGGTCGTCGTCGGCGACGCCGACGTCATCACGCCACTCGCCGATTCGCAGAGGATGACTGCGCTGATTCCCGGTGCGAAGCTGGTGGTGGTGGAGAGGGCCGGACATCTCTCGCAAATGGAGCGCCCCGCGGAATTCAACGCCGCGGTGGAATCCTTCCTGCGCAGCATCGCATGAGCAGCCTCCCGCCACTCGAAGCGCTCACACTCGACGACAAGGTCGGGCAGCTCTTCGTCCACGCCGCGCACGGGCGATACATGAGCGAGTCATCCCCGGAGTTTGAGGAACTCGTGCGCCAGGTGTGCGTCAACAGGGTTGGCGGCATCATCTGGCTTCCCGGCCAGGTTCTCGACACCGCCTCACTGAACATGCGCCTCCAGAAGCTGGCCACGATTCCGCTGCTCGTCAGCGCGGACCTGGAAGCTGGAGCGGGGATGCGGTTTCCGGAGATCACGTGGTGGCCGCCGGCGATGGCCATCGCCGCCACGGGCGATGTCGCCAATGCAGAGTTGCTCGGACGCATCACTGCGCGTGAAGCGCATGCGATCGGCATCCATCAGATTCTTGCGCCAGTCGCCGACGTCAATGTGAATGCCGCGAATCCTGTGATCAACACGCGCAGCTTTGGTGAGGAACCGCAAGAGGTCAGCCGCTATGTCGAGGCGTTCATTCGAGGCGTGCAGAGTGAGGGTGGCTTCGCAACGGTAAAGCACTTTCCCGGTCACGGCGATACGGCGGTTGATTCGCACCGCTCCCTCCCCATCCTCGACGTGAGCCGCGAACGACTCGACGCGGTGGAACTGGCTCCGTTCCGCGCTGCGATCGCAGCCGGTGTGGACTCGATCATGATCGGCCATCTCTCAGTGCCTGCGCTCGATCCGGCCCGCGTGCCGGTCAGGGCCGATCGTGCGGACAATCCCTACGGAACACGCAACGACGAAGTGCCGCATCACGCCACCATGCCCGCGACGCTCTCCGGGCCAATCGTCACCGGCCTGCTGCGCGAGGAACTTGGCTTCGATGGGCTGATCGTCACCGATGCCTTCGACATGGGCGGTGTGGTCGAACACTTCGCGCCGGGCGAGGCCGCTATCCGCGCGATCGAAGCGGGCTGCGATCAGATCCTGATGTCCGCCGATGCCACCGCGGCAATTGCCGCGGTGAAGGACGCCGTTGCCAGCGGGCGCCTCGCGATGCAGAGAATCGACGATGCGGTCGAACGCATCTTCACCATCAAGCGGCGACTGAACGCTTCGCCTGCGCTGGAGACACTGTTCGACGTCGTCGATTGCGCCAGCCACCGCGAGGCAGCGAGGACGATCGCCGAGAGTGCCATCACGCTCGTCCATGGCGACCTCGGAGTGAATGTGACCAAGCCGCTTGGCCTGCTGATCGTCAGCGACGTCGTCGAAACAAACCCGGCGCTGATGCTGTTCGAGAAAGAGGTCCGGCTGCGAGTCCCGGGTGTCACGCTACGCATCGATGCGCGCGCAACTTCAGCCGAGGCGGTGGATGCGGTGTCCCGCCTGAGCGATTGCAGCACCGTCGTCGTGGCCCTGACGATTCGCGCGCGCACCGGCCACGGTTCGATTTCGGTTCCCCCCGCCGCCCGCCAGGCGATCGCCGCAATGCCCCAACGCCTCATCGGCATCTCCTTCGGGAGCCCCTACCTCATCCGCGAGCTTCCGGCGCTTGGGACCTACCTGTGCGCCTACGGCCCGCAGTCGGTGATGCAGAGGGCCGCTGCGCGCGTGCTCTTCGCCGAAATCGAAGCGCGCGGCCGTCTGCCAGTCACTGTTTGATTCGGCTGTTGGCTGTTGGCTATTGGCTATTGGGAAAAGCCGGGCTTCGGCTGGTCTTTGATTTGGTTTTTCCCAACAGCCAAGAGCCAAGAGCCAACAGCCAGTTTCATGGACTGACCGCTTAGTCCTTGACGATGACCGTGGAATCTGTTTGACTGACCGTCCGTTCAGTGACATGAACGGAGCGGTTCTCAACTATGGCCACCAAATCCAAAGAAGAAGTCGTCCAGGAGTATCGCGTCCAGTCCATTCAGGACGCCGCGATGCGTGTCATTGCCCGGAAAGGCATGGCCGCAGCGACCATGCAGGACATCGCGGAAGAGGCTGGAGTCGCAAAGGGAACGATCTACCTCTACTTCCGCGATCGTGACGAACTCGTCGAGAAGACCTTCGAGACCGCAATCACGCTGCTCATCGCACGTCTCGATGCGGCGATGCTCTCCGACAAGCCGTTCCGGGAAAAGATGCGCGACGCCCTCGGAGCGAAGATCGCCTTCTTCAACGAGAACCGTGAATTTTTCCGGCTTTACCTCGACCTGCGGTTCCCGGAAGGTGATGCCCAGCAGCAGCGCAGGCATCGCACCAAATGCGAGCCTCAGTACCGGCACTCGGTCGCCGGATTCGTGCAGCAGATCGAAGCGGCGATGGACGCCGGAGAGATCCGCCGGGTCGATCCACAGCGACTCGCTCTTTTCATCGTCGAAGGCACGAATGCAATCGTCATCGATCGCGTCGTGAACGAGACCCAGCCCCCGGACGAAGCCGACCTCGATTTCATGATCGACGTCATCTTCGGCGGGATCGCACTACGGAGTTGACGGCTTGAAACGATTGATACCCGCAGCAGCATCACTCCTCATCTGCCTTGCTGCATCCGCCCAGACGACGCCGGAGATTCCGGGTCCGGTCGTCGCGGCCGCGCAGACCCTGACCTTGCAGCAGGCGCTCGAGCGCGCGCTGGTGGTCAACAACTCCATCGAACGCTCGCGCTCGCAGATCGGCGTCGCGGAAGCGAACAAACGATACCTGCTCTCGAACGTGCTGCCGCGCGTCAACGTGGACGGGAACCTCACCCGCAACAGTCTCGAGCAGACGTTCGGCGAGGGCTCCGACCAGATCGCCATTCTGCCGCGCAACAACTGGGACTATCGCCTGACTCTGATGCAGCCGATTTACGCCGGCCGCCGCGAACTCCGCGCTTACTCACAGGCGAAGATTCAGGTCGAGAGCGCAAAGTCCGGCGCGACCGCCACGGAAGAAGGAATGCTCCTGCAGGTCGCCTCGAACTATCTGGCCCTGGTCAACAGCCAGGCCCGTCTCGACGTCGAGCAGCGCAACATTGAACTCGCCGAGAAGCGGCGCGTGCAGGCGCGTGCGTTCTACGAAGCGGGCGAGGTGACCCGCGTCGATATTCTTCGCGCGGAAACTGCCGTCAAGGCCGCGCAGCGCGTGCTGGCCAGCATCGAGCAGGGTCGCGAGACCGCGGCGAGCGCCCTGCGCGAAGCACTCGACCTCAATGGAGCGATCGCCGTCGTCACGCCCGAGCGAGTGCTGCCGCCCCGGCCCGACGAAGCCACGCTGATTGCGCGCGCCGAGCAGCGGCAGGACGTGCAGATCGCAGCGAACAATGTACGAGTCGCGCAGCTCGAAGTCGCCAAGCAGCGTGGCTGGGCGTACCCGACCGTGAAGTTCGAAGCCGGCTTCGTGCAGCAGCGCTCTCCGTTTCCAACTCCGCAGTACGGCTACGGCACCCTCAACTTCCACATCCCCGTCTACCAGTCGGGCGAGGTGGGAGCGCGCGTTGCCGGCGCGAAAGAGCAGGAGTTGCAGGCGAAACTCGATCTGGAGACCGCGCGCACCGCAGCGCGGGAAGACGTCCGCACGGCACTCGCCGAACTCCGCTCCGCAGAAACCTCGCGCGGCCTCGCAGGTGAGCAACTGGAAGCGGCCGAGGCGGAGTACGGGCAGGCTTACGAACTGTATCGGGCGCAGGAAGCGACGTCGCTCGACGTGTCGATCTCGGAGAACTCGCTGGCGAGTGCCCGCCGGGCCGTGGCCGAGGAATCACTCAATCGCGACATTGCGCTGCTGCGCGTCTGGTATGCGGCCGGCGCGATCCGCGAAGCAGTTGGAATGGCCAACAACATGAACAACGACACGCCGGCTCCGGCCGCACAGGAGTAATCAATGAAGCGCTCGACTTATCTCACACTCGCACTTCTGACCACCGCTCTCACCCTGGCCGGCTGCGGCTCGGGGGACGAAAGCAAGGCCGCAACCGAAACGACAGCATCCGCTCCGGCGCTTCCGTCCGACGTTCAGGGCGTGAGCGATGCGATCGGCACGGCCGGCAAGTCGTCTACCGCGGAGACTTCGACGATCGTTAGCGCAACCGGGACCGCAGTGACGTCCACCGCGCAAACCACCGACGACAGCCTCGTTGCGACCGGCGAATTCGTTTCGCCCGTCAGCTCCGAACTCGCTCCGAAGTACCCGGCGCGCGTGGCGCGCATGTACGTCGACGAAGGCTCACGCGTGAAGAAGGGACAGCCGCTGCTCGAACTCGACTCCGAGTACATGCGACTCAACCTCCGGAGCGCCGAGGCCGACGTGGCGCGTACGAAGGCGGCGCGTGACGAAGCCCAGCGTGACCTGCAGCGCAAAAAGGACCTCGTAGCGAAGGACTCGATCCCACGCGCGATGCTCGACCGCTCCCAGGCCGTTTACGAGCAGACCAGCGCAGCAGTGATGTCCGCCGCCGCGCAGGCCGCGCTGCTCCGCCAGCAGATTGCCGACGCAACGCTCCGCTCACCCGTCGACGGCGTGATCGCGGAGAAGCGCACCGAAGTCGGCGCGAAGCTCGGTGATGGAGGCGTGGCGTTTCTCGTCGTGCAGACCTCGCCGCTCCGCCTCCGCTTCGCCGTCCCGGAACGCTACCTCGGGAAGATCAAGGCAGGTCAACAGGTGACCGCTCATGTTGACCCGTATCCGAACGAGAACTTCACCGGCACGATCAAGACGATCGGTGGAGTGATCGACGTCAAGACACGAACGATGTTCGCGGAAGCTGAGTTCCCGAACCGCGACAACCGCCTGCGGCCTGGCCTGTTCGCCCGCGTCGAGGCAGACCTGAAGTGACAGCTGTTGTAACGGGCTCTTGGCTGTTGGCTGTTGGCTTTTGGGAAAGTCAACGGCCTGAGCCAGGACGACACAGTCCGTTCCCAACAGCCAACAGCCAAGAGCCAACAGCCAGGATCCTGAGAGCTAAATCATGCAGAAACTAGCTGAAATCTGTGTTCGCCGTCCGGTCTTCGCGACCGTCATCATTCTCGCGTTGGTCGTGTTCGGCGCGTTCTCCTACCAGAAGCTCGGGGTCGACCGCTTCCCGAACATCGAGTTCCCGTTCGTCATCGTGACGACCGTGCTTCCTGGTGCGGCACCGGAAGAAATCGAGACCGAGCTGACCGACAAGATCGAAGAAGCGGTCAATACGATCAGCGGCATCGACGAACTGACGTCGATCTCCTCGGAGAACGTCTCGGTCGTCATGATCGCGTTCGACCTCGAGAAGAGCCGCGACGTCGCGACGCAGGAAGTGCGCGACAAGATCTCCACGATCGCCGCCGAG
>JBKJVD010000208.1:0-20598 GCA_046590585.1 Thermoanaerobaculia bacterium
GACGCCAGGCGAGACGCCCACGAGCCACCGGGCGCGGTGATGCGTACGTTCTAACCAGGCTCTGCTAGGCGATCCGCTGCAGGAGTTCGGCGGCCTGTGGCTTCTTCTCGTATGCAACTTCGGTGGCCGCGATCTTTTCGAGGTAGCCACGCGCCTTCTCGCGTTCGTCCCGCTTGAGGCAGGCGCGCGCGATCCAGAACCACGTGTCGACTACATATTCGTTCTCGCCGTATCGATGCGACTGCACCGCCCGCTCGAGCGTGGACGTGGCGTCCGCATAGTCTCCCTGAAGGTAATGGATGCGCCCGAGGTGGGACAGCGCGTCGAAGGCGTCATAGGAAGCCGGTTCGACGTTCTCGACCACGCGCCGATAATAGTCCGCCGACTTCGCGAGGTCCTTGCGGTCGAACCAGATGGCGCCGCAGAAGAGCAGCGCGTTGCGGAAGAAGTAGGAATTGAAGAACGGCTGGTCCGCGTCGAAAAGTGCGAGTGACTCCTCGAAGAGATGCAGCGCGTCGTCGTACTCGCCGAGGGCGTAGGAGTTCAGGGCCTTGAGCGCGAGCGCCTGCGCCGTGACGTTCCCGTTGTTCGAGTAGCGAAGCGACTCATGGTGCAGCTGCTTCGCGCCGGCGAAGTCCTTGTCGTCGTGCGACAGATGTCCGAGCATCACGTACGACTTGTACTTGATGTCGTTCGCCTCATCCGACTCCTCGGAGGCACACGCATCGCGGAAACACTGCCGGGCCGTCGCCTGGTCGCCCGCGTACAGGGCCGCGACCGCTCGGTAATAGATCGCTTCGAGGCTGGTCAGCACGTCGCTTCGCCCCGCGGCCATCTGATCGATGAACTGCGTGACCAGCTGGGCCAGAACGCGATGGTCCGCAGTCGGCTCCACGACGAAGTGCTGGAGGTAAACGAGGCGGTTCTCGAGGATCCGCATCAGCTCCAGCATGATCGTGATGCGGGGCGCGTCTTCCCGTGCGGTGCGGAACAACGCCGCCAGTTGTCGCTGGATGACGTTGTACTGCTCGTCATAACTCCGCGACTCCGCGTCGGAGAGTTCACTCTTCTCGTTCTGAAGTTGTTTCTCGAGCGTCAGTCGCTGGTCGACCAGTTCCTGGATGCGAACCGGCAGTTCGTTGGAATCAGCCATCATCCTCGTCCGTATTCATCGTTGCGGCGGCTTCCGTCCCTTGCCGGCGCGGGTTTGCCGGGCAGCCGGGGGCGGAGGAGAGTCGACCGCGTCATTGCGTTCGCGGCGTGCAATCACAGCGCCAGCGATCTCGATGAGCCTGAATTCGATCTGATGACGGTCCTCATCAATCGATTTCACCTCGATCTTGACGTGGTCGCCGAGGCGCAGCTCCCGGCCCGAGGCCTCGCCGCGCAGGCGGTGCAGTTTCTCGGCGAACGACCAGAACTCGCCGCCGATCGTGGCGACCGGGACGAGTCCCTGGATGAAGATCTCATCGAGCTCGACGAAAAGGCCGAACGGCACGACGCCGGTCACGACGCCGGTGTACTCGTTGCCGATCTTGTCGCGCATGAAAATGACTTTTTTCCACTCCATCACCTCGCGCGAGGCCTCCTCGGCCCGGCGCTCGCGATCGCTCGACTGCGACGCGTACTGAGGATGGGACCGCTCGACCTGGTCGAGGCGTTCGCCGTAAAGCGGACCCTTCTCGATGAGCTCACCGAGACGGCGGTGAATGATCAGGTCGGGGTAGCGGCGGATCGGCGAGGTGAAGTGACAGTAGTTCTTGAGGGCCAGTGCGAAATGGCCGAGGCTTTCCTCGAAGTAGAAGGCACGCTTCATCGAGCGGAGGACGATGTTGGTGAGGAATCGCTCTTCCGGGGTGCCGGCAACCGCCTTCATCACGCGCTGCAACTCACCGGGACGGATGTCTTCGACATCGCCACGAAGCTGCAGCTTGAATTCCTTGAGCAGGGCCCGCAGATCCTCGAGCTTCTGTGAATCCGGCTGCGTATGCACGCGATAGATGCCCGGCTGGTTGACGAACACGAGTTCCTGCGCCACGACTTCGTTGGCGGCCAGCATGAACTCTTCGATCATGCGGTGCGCGACATTCCGTTCCGTCCCGCGAATCGTGCTGATGTCGCCGGCAGCATCGAGGATGACCTCAGCTTCCGGAAGATCGAAGTCGATGGAACCACGCGCGTCGCGACGTCCGCGGAGGACTTCGTACAGCGCATGCATCCGCTCGAACTCGGGGATCAGGTAACCGTACTTTGCCTCGAGTTCCGGAGTGCGAGCGTTGAGGATCGCGTTGACGTCGGTGTAGGTCATCCGCTCTTTCGTGCGGATGACGGCGCGATAGACCTTGCGCTGCACGAAGCGGCCTCGCGGATCGATTTCCATGTCGACCGAGAACGTGAGCCGGTCGACGCGCGGGTTGAGAGAGCAGATCCCGTTCGAGAGCCTTTCCGGAAGCATCGGCACGGCACGGCCGGGAAAATAAACGGATGTTCCGCGCTCGAAGGCTTCGCGATCGAGAATGCTTCCTTCGGTCACATAGTGCGAGACGTCGGCGATGTGCACGCCCAGGAGGAAGTTTCCATTGGGCAACAGCTGCACCTGCACTGCGTCGTCGAAGTCCTTGGCCGTCTCGCCATCGATGGTGACGATGGTCTGTTCGCGCATGTCGACGCGCCTGGCAATCTCCTCAGGCGTGACTTCGACCGGTACTGCTTCGGCCTCGCGCAGGACATCATCAGGAAACCGATGCGGGATGTGGAACTTCCGGACCACCACTTCGATGTCGACGCCTGGCTCCCCGATGAAGCCGAGCACTTCGACCACGCGTCCGCGGGCGTGCGAGGCGCCCAGGCCGGGATAGCGATCGATCTCGACGTCGACCATCTCGCCGTCACGCGCGTCCATCGTCGCGTCGGGCTCGATCATCACGTCCGTGTCGATCCGGAAGTCGAACGGAACGACCCAGGGATTCTCGGGATGATCGTGAAAGCGCCCCACCACGGTGCGATGCGCGCGATGCAGCACCTCGGTCACTTCACCGATGACCAGGTCTCGATTGCGTACTTTCCTGTAGCGCGGATTGCGCTTGTCGACGCGCACGATCACGAGGTCGCCATTCATGGCGCCCTTCATGGCCTTGCGTTCGATGTAGATGTCGGCGTCTTCCTTGCCGCCGAGCACGGTTCCGTAGCCATCGGGATGCACGCGGATCCGTCCGGATTGAAACGGCGTGAACTCGAGCAGCGAATATCGCTTGCCACGCACGCGGACGACCGCGCCCTCGGATTCGAGATCGCTGACGGCGCGCTCGACTTCGCCCTGCTCGCGATCCGGATCGCCGAGTCGCTGGAAGATCTCACCGACCGACAGCAGCCGGTTTCCTGCCTCCCGAAGCAGTTCGATGATGGCCTGATGAAGTTCGGAGCTGTGGGGAGAAGATAGAGAGGGACTCACACGCCCTCCGTGGCGTTACCTGGGTTCGCGGGTCGCCCTGGGTTTCCGCAGGACGGGCGCAGTGACGCGCCGTGCGGAAAGCCGGCGGCGAGCCGGGCGCACTGATTCAGCGAAACCATTCAGCATCGTCTGTGTGCGCAGTTTGTTGTGAAGCGTATTTCGATGGACGCCCAGCTTCTTGGAAGCCTGCGTGACATTGCCGCGGCTGACCGACATGGCTGCCACGATGTACTTGCCTTCGAATGCTTCGACGGCCTGCGCGAGCGTGATTCCGTTGCCGATCAACTCGCGAATGATTCCGTTGAGACGGTCGTCGATACTCACCATTGAACGTTATGACCTCTGAGTTCTTGAAGGGCGAGATTCTACTACTCGGTTCCCACCTGCCTTCAAGAAACTTTTCTCGATGCGCGTCGCTTGACAAATACCTCGACTTGCATGGAAGCGAGTGTCGCCAGCGTGATCGCGAAGCCTGCGAGCAGTGACGTCGGCAGGTAACTCCAAACCACTTTGTGGAGTCCGGGAGTGAGCTCTACAGCACGGAAAATTCCGTCGGCCAGAAGCTTGTGCGCGGGCTCACCATCGACCGTGACGCGCCAGCCTGGTGCATCCTGTTGCATGAGCACGAGGATGCCGGGCAGCGGCGTGTCGATCTCCACATGTGCTTCATGTCCATTCATCGTCACGATTCGCGCCGGCACGATCTGCCGTCGCATCACTGGAGGAAGGGAGGGGGCGGGAGAAATGAAGACATCGCCTCCGCTGCGGTGATCGAGAGCACCGGCCAGCGCCTGCTCCGGGCCCGCGGTTTCTCTCACTGAAGTCCAGAGCGCTGCCATCGGCAACGCGTGTCGATTTCTGAACAGCGTGACGCCGCGCAACCGCGAGACCGACTCGAAGCGAGGACCGATGGGGCCGGTCGCCAGGATCCACCCCGCGGGAAACCGGTCCACGAGGTCGAGCCTCCTTCCACCGAATGCTTCCTCGAACCAGCGTCCATAGCGGTGCGACATGACGGGCGCGGCAGACCAGGTGTCGAATCGCCGATCGAACAGATTGAGGTAGCCAGCAATCCACGCAGAACGATCCGAGCCTGCGCGATTTCCGACGCGCAGCAGCTTCGAATCCGCGCCCACCTCCCGCGAGTACGCTCCCGCATTCCGGGCGAAAGGCGCAAGCATGAGAAGCCGTGACGAATACGGCAGGACTTCGAGCAGCAGGATCGCCACGACCACGACATCGAAGCGATGCCTGCCGGGCCGGACACGATCCCATCCCAGCGCAGCGAGGGCGGCAAGTGCGAGCGCGCCGACCGGAATCAGGCGCGCCGGATATCGGAACAGAGTCACTGGAAAATTCGCGAGCATCGCGCTCACCGGCGGCAGTAGCGGTGCGATCGAAATGGCCACGGAAGTCACGAGCAGCAGCATCCATCCCGCGACCTCCCTGCGCCGGCCGGCAACGATTCCGACGAGCGCCAGAACTGCAGCGCCGAAGCCGATGTAGACGACGCTGATGAAATGCTGTGACAACGAACGATCGATGACGTCCACGCTCAGCTGAGGAGGAATGGCCATGCGCAGCCAGTCACCGATCGAAGCGGAATCGTGGAAGAGCTGATCGCGCGGCAGCCCCGCCGCACGGTCGCTGCCACGCAGCATCTCGAGGAACGGAAGCAGCTGGATCGCGCTCAACCCGAACGCGACGAGTCCCGTGGCCGCGATGCGCCGCGGTTTGCGAACGAGGAGCGCATAGGTCAGCGCTGCCAGTCCGGCGTAGAACGGTTCGCCGCCAAGGAAACAGAGCGCCAGCAGCGTTCCCGAACGACGCGCAGAAGCTTCCCCGAGCGCACACCAGATGACCCAGGGGAACCAGGCGAACGTCGTGAGGTTGTTCGAGATGTCGATCAGCGAGAAGACTGGTCCGCAGCAGGTCAGCGCCACCGCTCCCGCAATCGCCGCTTCGCGCGACACCCGCAGCGCCAGCAAGCGATACATGCCGTAGCCGAGGATCGCGAGATGCAGCGCGAGATAGAGAACGTAGGCCGTCGCGAATGGAAGGATCAGGAAGATCCACGCAGGCGGGTAGAACACGGCAGTCTGTGGATTCGCGAGCCACGGCTCACCCGACGCGCTGTACGGATTCCAGAGGGGAAGGTGCCCGCTTCGAAGTTCGACCGCGGTGTAGTAGCGAAGCGGCTGGAAGTAATCGCGATGATCGCGAAATACCGGAAGGTCACCCGTCATCAGCGGTCTCGCGAAAAACGCGAGCGCAAGAAGCGGAAAGAGAACGAGCGCCAGTCGATGGTTTCGCCAGCCCGACGCCGGCGAGCCGTCCGTCGTCATGATTTCGACGCGCAGAATTCGCGTACGATCCTGCGCGTCAGGCGCACGCCCTCAGCGAAGAAACGCGCGCGGATCCGCTCGTCGCTCGCGTGCACGCCATCGGCGTCGTAATAGTTCACCTTGAAGGGCGCGATTCCGTACGCGACGATTCCCCGCTTGCGAAAGAAGCGGCTGTCCGACGTACCTCCGCCCACCACCGCCCCCACCACGGAGCCGGGATCGCTCGCTTTCATCTTCGCGGTCAGCAACCGGAACAGGGCGGTGTCGGATGAAGTCTCCGCCACCGCTTCTCCGCGCAGCAGGATTTCCACCTCGGCGTTTCCCGCGGTTGCGGCCCGGACGCTGGCGATCATCGCTTCCGGGTCTGAGTCGGGCAGCAGGCGAATGTCGATGTCGGCGGTTGCAACTGCGGGGATAGAGTTGACCGTGGTGCCCGCCTGGATGCGCGTGATGGCGATCGTGTCGCGGAGCAGGGAGCGATACCCCGGAGAAAGGACGCTCTTCACGCGCTCGACGTCGAGTGGCTCCGCGATCGTTCGCAACAGCGCGCCCCGAGCGTCCTTTCGAGACCTGCCTGCCTGGTGAAAATAACGCGCCACCGATTCGGTGAGCCGGTAAGGAGTCTCGATCTTCTGCACTGCATCGAGGGCGCGTATGAGCCTGGCCACGGAGCCGCCATCATCGGGTGGCGATGCGCCGTGACCCGGCGTGCCTTTCGCCCGGATCCGCAGCCAGAGTGGAACCTTCTGCTGGACCTCAATCCCCCAGAAGGACACCTTGTCGACGATGGTCTCGTTGTAGCCACCTTCGTTCAACACGAAGCCTACATCGGCGAACAGTTCAGGATGTTGCTCGAGAAGCGCCTTGCATCCCAGTTCGCCACCAAGCTCTTCGTCCGCGACGGCGAGAAAGATCACGTCCCTCTCGAGGGGAAGACGAAGACGTTTCAGCTCGATGATCGCCATGAGTTCAGCAATGCCGAGCGACTTGATGTCGAGCGCGCCGCGTCCCCAGAGGTACCCGTTCGAACGGACTCCGGCGAATGGCGGTTGCGTCCATTCGGAAGCGATGACCGGAACGACGTCGATGTGGTGAAGCAGCAGCAGCGGCTTCTCTTTCGATCCCGAAGCGAGTCGCGCGTAGACCGACTGGCGCTTGGGATCGGGGCCGATCAGTCTTGCGTCGATCCCTTCTTTGACCAGGAGTTGTTGCAGGAACACTGCGCCCGCGGTTTCATTGCCGGGCGGGTTCGACGTGTCGATGCGGATGTAACGCAGCAGCGCCTCTTCCGCCTCGACATCCATCGGGTCGCTCTGGACTCCCGTCGCACGCCGGCACTGGATCGACGAGAAGAGCAGTCCGGCAAACACGGCGGCAGCGATGAACCGTCGGCTGAAGGGACTCATTCGCCGGGGAGTATAGCCGTGAGGAAGGACGAACGATCAATGCTGGCAGTTGCGCGGGGTCACGCCATCTGCGCCACGGGACACGAAGAAGATCATGGATACGACTGGAAGGAACCCGTCGCAAAGATGATGTCGCAATCGTAGTTGCCAAACGGCCCGGTGATCATGGCCGCGCTGAACTGCCCGTCCCTGCCGGCAGAGACCACCGTGTATTTCGCGGCTCCGCCGCCTGATGCGAACGCGATGTCGGTGAAGCAGCGATACGTCGTTCCCCATGCGTCGGTCAATGGCAGATTCTGGATGTAGGTTGGCTCCAGGTAGGTTTGCAGGTCGACGATCGGGATCGGCACCGACGCGAAAACCACCGAAGAGGATCCAGCGGCGTTGTAGCATCCGGAGTCGGAGGCCCGAGCTTCCCAGGCTGTGGCGATGCTGCGGATGTCGCTCATGGTCCTCTTCTGCCTGGCGCGGTGCATCGCCATGATCAGATTCGGCACGGCGATCGCCGCAAGCACGCCGATGATCGCAACGACGATCAACAGCTCAATCAACGTGAAGCCCGAAGCTTTCGTTCGCATCGCTCGAATTCTCCTGGGAACCGCGACCAGTCATGGCAAGGGCGATACCAGAAAACAGCGACAACAATTTCGGAATCTGAAAAGGCTTTACGTCCTCAGAACACACTGGTTAGCACTCGAGCGGATAAACACGACCGCCAGCCCGGTGACGAGATTAAGCAGCCCTGATGACAAATCGCGTCACGATGCTTCGACTGGCTGGGGGATGGTGAGTTGAACCGCAGGTTCCTCTTCCACCGGCGCCTTGTACCATTCGTAGCAGGATCGGCAGCGCGGTTCGTACGACGAATCGCCCACCTCCACCTGTGCGTTGCCACCTGCCATCCGCTGTGAGTATTGCGCGGCTCCCCGGCATCGGACGCAGATCGCGTGGACCTTCGAGACCTCTTCGGCCACGCAGAGCAAGGCAGCCATGGGACCGAACGGCCGGCGCATGAAATCCTGGTCGAGCCCAGCGGCAATCACCCGGATGCCAGCGTCCGCGAGTTGCATGCAGACGTCGACGATTCCATCGTCGAAGAACTGCACTTCGTCAATTCCGACCACCTGCACTCCGATTTCCACGCCCGCCAGCATCTCTGCACTCGTGGCCACGGCGTGAGCCTTGAGCCTTCGATCATCGCGCGACACCACTTCGCTGGTGCTGAAACGGTCGTCGATCACTGGCTTGAACACCTGCACGCGCTGCCGGGCGATCACGGCGCGGCGAAGCCTGCGAATCAGTTCCTCCGACTTCCCCGAGAACATGCCTCCGGCGATGATCTCGATCCAACCTCCGCGATGATTCTCCAAGGGGATATGCCTCCAATCTGGACTTGGCGGAAAGAATAAACGCCCGGCGCGCGTCTGTCGACCTCGCGATGCTGCCGCAGATTGAAACGCCTCACGTCCAGAGCAACACTGAGGCGAGTCGCTCGATCCCTTCCCGGATCCGCTCGTCCGGTTCCTTGGCGAACGTGAGGCGCATCGTGTTCGCGCCCGAACCATCGACGAAGAACGGAGCGCCGGGAATATAGGCGACACCGCGAGCCACGGAAGCGGCGACGAGAGCGGCGGTATCGATCCCTTCCTCGAGAGTCACGAAGGTGAAGAGCCCGCCGTCAGCGCTGGTCCAGGAAGCCCGCCCCGCGAAATGTTCGCTCAGGGCTTCGAGCATCACTCCCCGCCGGCCTCGATAGAACTCCCTCACGGCAGCGATCTGGGGATCCAGCAGCCCGAGCGCGCAGAACTCGTCGACGATCGACTGGTCGAGCATCCCGGAACAGAGGTCCGCAGCCTGCTTCGCGATCTCGATTTTTTCAAGGAGCGCCGGATCGGCGACGATCCAGCCGCAGCGCAGGCCCGGCGCCAGGACTTTAGAGAACGAGCCGAGATAGATGACGCGTCCGCCCGAATCGGCAGACTTCATCGCAGTCGTGTTGGCGTTCTCCACATACAGAAGCTCACCGTAGGGATCATCTTCGATCACCAGCAGGCCGTACTCGCCGGCGAGCCTCAACACTTCCTTCCGTCGAGCCTGCGACATCAGGCGTCCCGACGGATTCTGAAAATTCGGGATCGTGTAAAGGAGTTTCGCCGGCCGTCCTTCGCTGCGACATTCCACGAGGGCGGCTTCGAGCGACTCGATCACCACGCCATCGTCGTCCTGCGCCACGCCACGCACCTGCGCACTTCTCGCGTAGAACGAGGCAGTGGCTCCGATGTACGTAGGAAGCTCGACGAGCACGACGTCACCCGGATCGAGCAGCGTATGCGCGATCAGGTCGAGCGCCTGTTGCGATCCGGTCGTCACGATCACGTCGCTCGCTGCGACGCTCATCCCCCGCCCTCGACAGATGGCGGCAATCGATTCGCACAGTCGCGGCAGGCCCTTCGTCGGTCCGTACTGCAGGACGACATTCGGTCGCTCCGTGATGATCCGCGAGGCGATCTCCGCGAAACTCGATGCGGGAAACGTCTCCGGACTCGGGACGCCACCGGCGAACGAGATGATCGCGGGGTCGTTGATCAACTTCGCAAACGCCCGGATGGCGGAAGCGCGGAAGTTTGCGGCATCCCGCGAGAAGAAAGGTTCAAACGATGTCAAGCACGTCCCTCGAGAGTGAGCGCGGCGAAGGCAGCCGCTCCCCAGATCGTCATTCCAGCCGAAAAGATCCCGTTCGCAAACGACAGCGCAACCTGCAGCGGGATGAACATCACCGCCAGGACTCCCGTGTGGTCACTCGACCCGATGAGCGAGACGATTCCTGTCAGGCCCACTGCCCCGAACGAAATCGCGGCCAGCACGAACGCAACGGCCACATGCCGGCCCGGATCGGCCATGATCTCCAGCCGCGCCTCTCGCAGCGCTTCCATCGGGGTCCGGTCGAACGCAACGGCGATGACGATCGCCTTGCGACACCAGAGTCCCGTGAGGATGGCAACCGCGATGAAGACCAGCAGGGAGATGGCCAGTCCGGCGCATCCGATGACGATGGCCGCGGCCTGCTGGCCCGCCGCGAGGATCGCCAGCAACGTGATCACGAAAGGGATCAGCAGCACGATTCCGGCAACACTCCACGCGATGTTGTAGATCCAGAAAATCGACAGCCAGTGCTGCCTCGCGCCGGAGATCCATCGCTCGACCGAGAAGGTGGCGTAGGCGGGACGGGCGGGCTGCGGTCCTGTCGCCTGGCGATCGGCGTCGACGACGATCTGCGTGACCCCGCCCTCGACGAACGACGACAGCAGCACCACGACGAGCAGCGCCACACTGACAACCACCAGAATGATCAGCAACGCCAGCCAGTGATCCGACAGAACCGTCATGAGCAGCTGCGCTGCGTCGTCGGGATTCTTGAAGTCCATCCCCTTGATGCCGAGGGATAGCGCGAGCGGGACGATGCTGGTGACGACTGCAATCACCATCACCAGCCCGGAAACGAAACTCGCTGTGAGTTTCACCAGGATCAGCGGCCAGTTGGCCAGTGCGTTGTCGAGCCCGCGCCGGAGGACATCCGTCACACTCCGATTCACAGCACCATCCGGCGGTAGTCGGTTGCCCCCGAGAATTGGATCAGCGCGGCCATCTCGTAGAGGCGGCTCCTCAGGCGTGTGCCGATTCGCTGCGTGAGCGACTCTTCCTTGCCGTCGGCTGGGGTATCAAAATAGTTCGTGGTGAAAATCGTGGCTCTCTCTTCGTTGTAGCGGGTGTTGATGACGTAGTAGAGGATGTCCTGGACGAACTGCGTCGGCTTCTGCGACCCGAGTTCATCGAGGACCAGCAGGTCGGCTTCGAGCAGGGGCCGCAACAGTTCGGACTTGCTCGGCACCTGGTCCGAATCGAACGAGGCCTGGATCTCCTGGATCAGATCCTGGAAATTGCTGAAGAGCAGCCGCCCCGACTTGCCACTGTTGATGATGTCGAGCAGCGCGGCCACCGCGAGATGTGTCTTGCCGACGCCGCAACCACCCATCAGCAGCAAGCCGCGGCCTTCATCGGTGGAAGGCCAGAGGTCGACGAACTCCTGGACGCGTGCTTTCGCGTTCTTGAGGACCGTGGACGACTTGTCCTTGTAGGTGTCGAGCGAGCAATGGGCGTAACGCTTCGGCAGGTTCGCGGCGCCCACTCGATGCCGCCGGCGCAGGTCACCCTGACAGGAGCATGCTTCTACGCGGAGGGAGTCGCTCGACACGGGAATCCAGCCGGTACCGGCGCAACGGTCACAAACTGCTGCTTCGACCTCGGACATTCTGGCGGGGAGTTTAACGCAGCGGGACCGGGGACACCGGACAGATGATTCCGGAGCCCCTGGTCGCTCAAATCGGGTATTGCTGTACGGAACAAACGTCCTCATCCGTCTATACTTCCCCCCTCGGATGGCGAACACGCTCGTCTCGTATCTGGTACAGCGCCCGGATGCTGCGACCTTCCTCCTCCCGTTCGATCTTCGTCGAGCGCTCGATGAGCTGTTCCCGGGGACGGTCGGACTCCTGCCCCAGCCCTACAAGATTTTCCAGACCGACGAATCGTTGCCCCCGGCGATCGGCTTTCCCCTCGCGGAATCCGCCGTTCTCAAGGATCTCGACGTAAAGCTCGAACGCTGGATTACCGACGAAACCTCAGCGCTGGTGACGAGGGATCAGGCGGCCAAAGAACGATCGCAGATCTCTTTCCAGCTCTACGTTACCCACCTGATGCGGGTGGCTGAGAACGCCCTGATCTCCAACCTGCTCAACGACTATCACGCTGTTTTCTGGCTGGCGCATTCCTTCGACCTGGCGCGTCATTTCTCCGGTATTCCGCGGCGCATCGGCACACTCGACACGCAGGTGGGACGGACGCAGGGCGATGCGCTCAAGTACCGCGTCTATGCCCGCTGGTCCTCCGAGATCCGCGAGCAGATGCAGCAACTCGCTGCCCGGACCTCGGCCATGATGGACGGCGAAGAGCAGCGCGCCCTGCGCTTCATCCGCCTGCTGCAGGACGATGTCCTGCTGCTCACCGAGGAATTCATCGGCGGCGACCTGCGCGAATTGCGGTCGTTCGTGACCGGCTACCTTCGCAGCGATTTCAACGTCGTGCGCGAAACCTTCGAAAAACTCAAGGCAATCGCCGCCGACCTTCTTCAGAAGGACCGAACCTTCCGCTCCGCACTCACGCTCGCCGGCTCGACTCCCGAGCAGGGGGTCACGGTCGCGCACCTGCTCGATCCTCACTTTCAGACATTCCTGTTCGACCAGCCGTCGGTGCAGTCGCAGATCACGCGCGAGGCACGCGAACAGTTCGTCCTGGTGGCGCGACGGGTCCGGGAGTTCGCCGTCCTCAATCAACTCCGGCGCGGCATCGTCTGGATGAAGGTGGCCGACGATGGCACCATCGTTCCAGCCGATCGTCGCAATCCGATCGTCTATTCGCGCTCGACCCGGCCGCTCGACTTCGGACGGTCAGGCGTGCTCGATCCGATGGTGCATCGGTTCGGGCTGATCTACGACATCTCGGCATTCTCGGAGACGCTCGGCAACATCCGTCGCGGTGGAGGGAAGGAAGAGATACGCTCGTACCGGCAGATGCTCCTTTTCCAGCGCCGCCTCGAGAGCGTGGCCGAGCGTCAGTCCCTTCAATTCGAAAAGTTCCTCGGCGACGGGGCGTTCTACACGACCCGGCGCGCCATCCGCCTCGTGCGCGCTGCCATCGAGATCCAGCGCTTTTACTCGGAGATGAAAGCGAAAGGCTTCGCCTTCAACAAGGGACTGCGCGTCGCGGTCAACTACGGCTATTACCGCCTGCTGCCGATGAAGACCGGGGCCGATTCCGAACGCATCACCGAGTTTTACGGACCTGGAATCGTGGAACTCTCGCGGCTGACGACCGGCAAGGCGAACAAGGAGATCGACGACGTCGCCGCGCTCCTCATCGCACACGGGTACGAGGAAGGAAAGGTCCGCAATTTCTTTGCGCCACTGTCCAGAGGTGTCGACACGGTCGACCATGCCCAGCACGCCCGGGAGTTCTACACATACATCAACGCCAACGGCCACCTCATCAACGAAGGGATCGTGGCCTCGCTCTGGTTCCTGCAGGAACTCTCAGCGGAACTCGAAGCCGACTCGACGCAGTTTTTCAAGATCACGGCTCCCTGGGGTCACTACATCGGCTTCGCGCCCAATCTGCCGGGCGTCGAGTACGTCGGCATCCGCCTTCTCGGCATGACCGCACTCAAGGGCATCGACAAGATTGACGTCGGCGAGGTCGCCCCCTTCGCACCGGGCCTCGTCACGGCGGAACCGATCCAGGTCAAAGAGTCGTTCCTCATGCTGCTGCGTCAGGAGTATCACCAGCACCCGACGACGGAACCCGAGGAGTACGACCTCGTGGAAAGCAGTTCGACGTCCGAGCGCGTCGTCGACAGCGAACTCGTGGTCTGCCTCCCCAGGGGATCGGAGAGCGATACGGATGAGATTCTCATTGGCGAGTGGGACCCGCTTTCCGACCGGATCGATCGCCCACTCCGAATGCCGCGAGCCGAGTTTCAGCGTCTTTTCTCGATGCGGGGATCATTGACCGAAGAGATGCTCGATTCGCGAAAGCAGGACGTGCGCGAGCTTTACGACCGGCTCTGCGACCGCGAGGAACCGAGCAACGTCCACCTCGCCGACTTTCGCCTCGCCGGCGGTTACGACACCTTCGTGCTCGGCGACATCGTCGAAAAGCTCTGAACGCCGTACAGCGTCGTTCAAATCACGTCATGCTGAGCCGGCGTAGCGCGGCGAAGCAACTCAAATCACGGCGCTGTTCCTTTTTGCGCCACCCGCCCGTTCCGTTGTTTCCGATCCTCGCATATTGAGTTCCTTCGCCGCGCTTCGCCGGCTTCAGGATGACGTGCGGAAGGGCGCTCGTGCAAATCACGTCAGTGGACCCCGGGGCTAACCGCAGATCGCAAACTCGTAATAACATCTACAGGTGCGGATCGACCATGAAGCGAAAGAGATCGTCTGCTCGGTGGGAGATCTCGTTCACGAGTCGACCTACCGGCGGATCGGGGTGGAGCGTGGCGATGGCTTCCGCCGGATGTGGCTCGGCCAGGACATCCATCAGCGCCGCGCTGAGCAACGCGCAGCGGACGATCCGTTCTACCGGCCCGAAGTCTCGGTCACGCACAAGCTGACGCTCGGTGCCTGGAACGTCACGGTCCAGGGGCGGATCGACGGGCTCTCGGTCGATCGCGACGCGAAGCGAATCGTCATCGAAGAGGTGAAATCCGTTCATTTCGATCTCGAACTCGACTCGTTGTTCCGTTCCGACAAGTTGCAGCGCCACCTCTACCAGCTGCTCCTCTATTCGTATTTCATCAGCCTGCGCGAAGAGTACACGGACTACGAACTGCTTCCGCAACTCGTGCTGATCGACCTGATGACGGGCGACACACGCACCATCGACGCGGAGTACGACGCGGAGACGATTGCTGCGACGCTCGAAGCATCGCTCGTGACCCTCGTCGAACAGATTCAGGCCGCGACGTCACTGCGCATCGCCAAGCGCGCGTTCGCCGAGGGGCTCGGTTTTCCCTATGAAAAGCCGCGGCCGTTCCAGGACGAGATCATCGGCTCGGTGGCGCGGGCAATCTGGCAGAAGGAGATGCTCCTCGTCTCTGCGCCTACCGGAATCGGGAAAACGATCGCCGCGCTCTACCCGGCAGTGCGGCAGGCGCTGAAACTGGGCAAGAAGCTGTTCTTCCTGACATCGAAGACGCTCCAGCAGGAAGCTGCCGTCAAGGCGCTCTCCCTGCTCAACGACGGCTCGTTCCGCGTGTTGCGCATCCGCTCCAAACAGAAGATGTGCGCGCACACCGAGATGATCTGCCACGAAGACTTCTGTCCCTACGCCGCCCGCTACTCGGACAAGATTCAGCGTAGTGGTCTCATCACCAACATCGCCACGACGATGAGTTACTACGACCCCGACATCGTGTTCGAGATGTCGAAGTCGACCGAGGTCTGCCCGTTCGAGGTCTCACTCGAACTCATCGAACAGGCCGATGTCGTGGTGTGCGATTACAACTACATCTTCGATCCGTATGTCGGACTCAAGACCTACCAGCAGGACAACGACTTCGGTGACTGCATCCTCATCGTCGACGAGGCCCACAACCTCATCGACCGCGGTCGCGGCTACTACTCGCCCGAGATCGATGAACCGATGCTCGACGCGGTCCGCAACCACCTGATGTCGCGCAACTGCTACATCGAGGGATGGGAAGAACTGCTCGAGATTCTTCGCGATCACATCCGCGCCCTGGCCTCGGAAATCGAAGAACAGGCCGGACAGAAGCAGGCGCTCTGCGATCCCGACCGCGAACTCTTCCTCGACCAGCGCGTCGAGTGGGAGCGCGTCGTCATGAGCTACATCTCATGGAAGATCGAGAACCGGGTCGTCGAAGAGGACGATCCACTCGTCGACTTTTACTTCCGCCTCGTGAAGTTCACGAACCTGCTCGAGGAGCGGGGCGAAGAATTCGCGCACATCATCGAGCGCAACGCAGAAGGACTGAAGCTCAAGATCTTCTGCAAGGACCCCTCGAGATTCCTCGGAAAGATCTTCGAGTCCGCCTATGCGTCCGTGGCGCTCTCGGCCACGCTCGAGCCGTTTGATTTCTTTCGCAAGACACTCGGCGTCCCACGCAATCGCGGCTGCGAACTGACCCTTCCGTCACCGTTCCCGAAAGACAACCGCAAGATCGTGATCGTTGCGGACGTCGAGACGACCTACAAGCAGCGCGCGAACTATTACGAGCGGATCGGCGAGAACGTCGCCGCCATCTCGGGAGCTGCCGACGGCAACTTCCTGGCGCTCTTTCCGAGCTACTCGTTCCTCCGCGAAGTGGCCGACCGGATGCCACCGGTGCGCAAGAACATCATGATCCAGCGCTCGGACATGACCGACTACGAGCGGAATGCCATCCTGCAGATCCTGCGCGACAAGCCGCGCGAGGGAAATCTGATCCTCGCCGTGTCGGGCGGCATGTATGCCGAGGGAGTCGACTACCAGGGCGACATGCTGTCGGGAGTCATCGTGGTCGGGCCGGCTCTGCCGTCGGTGAGTTTCGAGCAGGAACTGCTCAAGCGCTACTACGACGAGCAATACGGGATGGGGTTCGAGTTTGCCTACCTGATTCCGGGAATGCATCGCGTCGTGCAGTCAGCGGGCCGCGTGATCCGGAGCGAGACCGACATCGGCGTGATCGCCCTGCTCTGCCGCAGGTTCACGCAGGAGTCGTACAACCAGTACTTTCCCACCGACTGGTACGAAGAGTCGCCACGCGAACTGGTCACGAAGCGCGCGGCGGACGAAGTGCGCGAGTTTTTTGAATCGAAGCGCCGCGGGCAATTGACGATGTTCGGAGAGCCCGCTCCCCTGCCCGCAGTCGCCGTCAAGCGCAAGACTGCCCGGAACTGAAGCGGCCCGAGCTGTCGGGGAACCTGCCCGCCTGCCTCGCCCCCGATCCAGGTCCGACCTCAACACTCAGAACTGGAACGGTGACCGCTGTCACATTACGGCATGACCGCGATCATGCCATTGCGTCTCGGGCGTCTGTACCGTATCTTGCGACTATGTCTCAACTAGCTTTCGAACACTGCGCGGCCCGTTCCGACCAATCCAATGGGGAAAAGCAGCTTCTCCTCATCGGAAATCCGAACGTTGGAAAGTCGCTGCTTTTCGGCTGTCTGACCAATCGCTACGTCACCGTTTCGAACTACCCCGGCACCACCGTCGAGATCACCAAGGCAAAAGCCACGCTGTCGGGCGAACTCCGCCTGGTCGTCGATACGCCCGGTACGAACGGCCTCATCCCGAACTCGGATGATGAGCGCGTGGCCCGCGACATGCTCGTGACCAGCAACGGCGCGGACGTGATCCAGGTCGGCGCAATGGGGAGCATCCGCCGCACGGTTCTTCTCTCGCTGCAGATCGCCGAGCACAACGTGCCATTCGTCCTCTGCCTCAACATGAGCGACGAGGCTAAAGAGCGTGGTACTGAGGTCGATCCTGCGAATCTTTCCGCAGCCCTCGGCATCCCGGTGGTCGCCACCTCCGCGCTTCGCCGCTGGAACCTCGAACGCCTGAAACGCGAATCGATTCAGCCCGGCCGCTCGACGGCCAAAGTCGAGTATCCGAAGCCGATCGAGCAGGCCGCGGAGAGGATCATGCAACTCCTTCGCGAGGCCCGCGAGACCGACGCCGCCGATCCGATGATCAGCCGCGGCATTGCCATGTCGGTCCTGGCTGGCGACGAAACCCTGCGCCCGCTCCTGCCGGAATCGAGCTTCGAAGCGCTCGACTCGGTTCGCGCCGAAGCCCAGAGCCGCGTTCCCATGCCGCTGAGCGTCGCCATCTCGAACGCACGCGTGGCTGCGGTCGATCGCCTCCTCGGCGAAGCGAAACACGTCGTGCACGAAGAGAAGAGGAGCGTCGTTCGCGACTGGCTCGGCCTCATCAGCATGCATCCGATCTGGGGAGTTCCCTTCCTCGGCGGGGTGCTCTACATCGCGTACGTCTTCGTTGGGCAATTCGGCGCCGGCACCCTGGTCGATCTCCTGGAGACTAAGGTCTTCGAGAACCACCTCAACGTCTGGATCATCAAGCTCACCGACTTCGTCGCGCCGTTTCCGCATGTCCATACAGTGACTGACGGCGTACTCGCCCCCGCTTACTCTCTTGCGGTGGCACACCTGAGCACCGCACAGGCGGTGGGGCAGTTCGTCCACGACCTGTTCGTCGGTCCGTACGGCGTGGTCACCATGGCGCTGACCTACGCGATCGCCATCGTGCTTCCCGTCGTCATCACGTTTTTCCTCTTCTTCGGTGTCCTCGAAGATTCCGGATACCTGCCTCGTCTCGCGGTCATGCTCAACCGGGTCTTCAAGAAGATGGGGCTGAACGGAAAAGCCGTGCTCCCGATGGTTCTCGGCCTCGGCTGCGACACGATGGCCACGCTCACGACGCGCATCCTCGAAACGAAGAAGGAAGCGACGATCGTCACCCTGCTGCTCGCGCTCGGCGTTCCCTGCTCGGCGCAGCTCGGCGTCATCCTGGCCATGCTCGGCTCGCTCAGCGTGATGGCTACATCGCTCTGGCTCGTGGTCACCATCGGAACGATCTTTCTCGTCGGCTGGGCCGCTTCCAAAGTCGTTCCGGGAGATGTGGGAGATTTCATCTTCGAGATTCCACCGATCCGCTTCCCGAAGCTCTCGAACATCATGATCAAGGTGCTGGCCCGCACGGAGTGGTATCTCAAGGAAGCCGTGCCGCTGTTCGTGATCGGCACGCTACTCCTCTATCTCCTGGACAAGCTGAACCTGCTCGTGAAGATCCAGAACGTGATGTCGCCACTGATCGTCAACGGTCTGGGACTGCCGGCGCAGGCCACGAACGCTTTCCTCATCGGCTTTCTGCGCCGTGACTACGGCGCTGCCGGCCTCTACAAGATGCAACAGCAGAACCTGCTGACGCCGGTGCAGGTCGTCGTGGCGCTGACGGTGATCACGCTCTTCATCCCCTGCATCGCGAACTTCCTGGTGATGCTCAAGGAACGCGGCACGAAGATGGGTCTGGCCATCGCCGCATTCATCATGGTCTACGCCTTCGGCATCGGCTGGGCAATGAACCTGTTCCTCACGACGTTTCACATCACGCTGACCTGACGAACGAACTGATGACTACCCACACCAAACCCGAAAAGAACTACGAGTGCTCGCTCTGCGGGCTGGAGTTCGACGGAGCGTCGTGCCACGGATCGTGCCCGATGTCGCGAGGGTGTGAGATGGTGCGCTGCCCGAGCTGCGGTTACGAGTTCGTCGAGGACGGCTTCCTCGCAGGACTCTTCCGGAAACTGATTCGGCGCGACAAGAGTGCAGCCCGGTCCTGAGCGGGCGAAGACACCTGATGATCCACCCACAGACTGACGAAATTCTCGAATCCCTCTGGTACGCAAACGAGAGCGACCGGAAATCGGTGCCGATCTCGAAGCTCCGGGTCGAAGGTGACCCGGCCTCCGCCGTGGCCGAACTCATTGCCGGGAACCAGGTTTCGCGCACCGGTGATGACCTGTCGCTGCTTCCCGCCGGCGAGTTGCGCGGCCGCGGAATCGTCCGCCGCCATCGCCTCGCGGAAATTCTCTTCACGCACGTGCTCGAAGCGAATCGTGAAGAGGCAGAGCAATCCGCCTGCGAGTTCGAGCACATGCTCTCCGAGAGCGTCGTCGATCGCGTCTGCACGTTTCTCGGGCATCCGCCGAGCTGCCCGCACGGAAAACCGATTCCTCAGGGAAGCTGCTGCGCCGTCTACTCGCGCAAGCTCGAGCCGCTGATCACACGCCTGGTCGACCTTCCGATCGGCTCGAGCGGCACGGTCGTCTTCATCGCGCCGAAGTCGCCTTCACGACTCAACAAGCTCGCAGCGTTCGGCGTCGTTCCCGGCTCGCTGGTCAAGCTGATCGAACGCAAACCATCAGTCGTCATGTCGTGCGGCCCGACCTCGATCGCCATCGAAGACGAAATCGGCCGGGAGATCTTCGTCCGTCCCGTTGTGTGAGTGGGTTCTTGGCTGTTGGCGGGTTCAGCTGTTGGCTGTTGGCTTTTGGCTGTTGGGAAAAGCGGGGCAGGTGGCCATGACCGATCTTCTGCTCGTGCAAGTTGAAGCGCCCTTTTATTCTTTCGAACACTCCGCCTTTCCCAACAGCCAAAAGCCAACAGCCAACAGCTGAACCCACCCAGTAGCCAACACCTGAACCCGATATGCGCTGGCTTCCTCCGATCCTCTGGACATGCGTCATCCTCGCGGCGTCGAATGACCTTTTCTCCAGCGCTCATACCGGCTCGCTCCTTCGCACCCTGCTCGAAACCGTATTTGGACGGATGAGTGACCCCGCGTTCGAGATCGTGCACTTCTCGATTCGCAAGCTGTCGCACCTGACTGAGTACGCCATCCTGAGCGCGCTCCTGTTCCGGGCGTTTCGCGGCGAGCATCACGGATGGAGGCGCGGATGGGCGCTGCGCGCAGTCGTATTCGCCGCCGTCGTCGCCAGCGCTGACGAGATCCATCAGGCCTCGGTTCCCTCCCGCACCGCCTCACCGATCGACGTCGCCATCGACATCGCTGGCGCTGGCCTCGCGCAGGGATTGACGCGTGTGTCATCGCGCAGGATGGGGAGGCCATCGAGCATTCCCGCGGAATGATGGACTCGCTCCGCCGATTCGCCGTTACCATCTCGTTCTCGTACGCCAGGGCCCGATAGAGATATCGCCCGTTCAGGAGAAACAAAGCATGAAGCTGGTCCAGA
>JBKJVD010000098.1:0-6639 GCA_046590585.1 Thermoanaerobaculia bacterium
GCAGCAGTGCCTAAGCTCCCTTCTCCCGCGGGGAGAAGGGAGACAGCTTGCATGCGGGTAGCACAACTGAAACGGTCCTCCGCCTCGCTCACGAAAAAGACTGAACCGCTCCTCCGACGGCGAAGCCGTGCCGAAGCTCCCTTCTCCCCGTGGGAGAAGGTGGCGCCGCAGCGCCGGATGAGGGTCGGGTAACAGTAGATTGTCGACCTGTGTGCTGAGGAGGACGGTGCAAGACGCGGTTAGCCCTCACGCGGCTCTGAAATCAGCGCGGGATTCAATACACCTTCGCGCCGCCCCCTCATCCGGCGCTGCGGCGCCACCTTCTCCCGCGGGGAGAAGGGAGACAGCTTGCACTTGCGTAGTTCAACTGAAACGGTCCTGCGCCTCGCTCATGAAAGGCGCTGCTCTCACGGCGAAGCCGTGCCGGGGAGACAACTCGCATGCGGCTAGTCAAAGTTGAGATGGCTCTTCCAGGAGCGGGAATGACAACTCCACCGTCGCGCCGACTCCTGGCGCGCCGGTGATCCGGATCTCGCCGTCGTGAACGAGGACGATCTTTTTCGTCAGTGCGAGACCGAGACCGTGCCCTTCCGGCTTCTCGGACTGGAAGGGGAGGAGGAGGCGGGGCACGTCGGACTCCTCGAGGCCGACACCGTCGTCCGAAACACGAATGCGTCCGTCTCCGGTCTGAACCGTGACCACTCCGCTACCGCGTAGAGTCAGGCGAACCGCATCGATTGCGTTCCTCAAGACGTTCTCGACGGCGCGGGAGAGCAGGGCGGAGTCGCCTTCGATCGGCAAGGTCCCGAGTTCGAGCTCGAATCGAGGGTTGCCGTCCCCGGGATCGAGACGTTCGACGACTTCACGAACAACATGGGCCGCATCGAATGGTTGGCGTTCCATCGGGACAGGTCTCGCAAAGGCGAGCAGTCCATCGACGGCACGGAGGAGTTGTGCGCATTCGTCCTCAGCCACGTGCAGGCGTGTGACGACCGCAGGCGTTGCGTCGCGCCTGGCCAGCTTGAGATAGCCGAGGATGGTGGAGAGGGAGTTGCGGAACTCGTGGGCGATCCCGGCTGAAATCTGGCCGAGTTCGGCGAGCGTATGAGAGTCGCGCAGGCGGCTCTCCATGCGGATGACGTCCGACAGGTCGCTGAAGAGGACGAGCATCCCGGTGAAGTCGCCGGCTTCATTCGCCAGCGGCACCGTGGTCAGGCCGAGCACCGCCTTTCCCTCTGTGCTGGTCAGGTCGATCTCTTCGCGGGTGACTGCAGCACGTGACGCATACGCCCGCCCGACTGCCGCTCCAAACGGATGAGCCTCGATCGAGTCGAGCGCGCTGCTGGTGATCACTGGCAACCCATGACTTTCGAGCAGGGTGCGTCCGGCGGCATTCACGTCGACGATCCTGCCATCACGGTCGACGGCCATGAACCCGTTGGTCAGGCTTCGAGTCAGCGTGGCAGTCACCAGTTCCAGATCGTCCGCGCGCCTCTTCTCGCTTTCATGAAGATGCTTGAGCTGCTCTTCCTGGGAGCGCAAGGTGGCGATCGAATTCCGAAAGGTCTCGATGAGATAGCCGGTCTCGTCCTCATGTGACTCCTGGTCCCGGAACTCGCGTGCGTGGTCGAGCAGTTCTTCGACGGGTTGCGTGATGCGGGGAAGGTAGAACAGCAGCAGCAGCGTGCTGGCGATCGCGGCGATCAGGGTCACCGCCGCGATCTGGATGGCGCGGGTGCGGATGTCGCGAGTGGGCACCGCATCGAACGCCACCACGATCCGCACGCCGCCACGACGCAGCGAAATCCTTTCGGTCCCTTCGCCAACGAACCCCGACGTGGCGCTGTGACCCTGGTCATCTGAAATCTTGATGCCCGTCACGCCGGTGATGTTGCGCAGGTAGATCAGTTTCTCATCGACATCGAAGCCCGTCAGCTGGGGAACCGAGTCGGCGATGCTGGAAGCCACCGGCATGCGGCTGGCCCGCACGATCACCTCGCTCTGCCTGAGGGTGGACAGAACCAGGGCCACCAGGATGATGGTCAGGGTGAGCAGGAATGCGATGAGCGTGAATAGAAACAGCCGCACGTCCCGGCGGAAGCCGAGTTTGGTCAGCGCAGCAGGAGGGCGACGTACCACGACGACAGTGTAGGACCGAAGAACAGCACCACCAAGAATGCGATGCCGAGGAAGACGCCGAACGGGACGGCCACCTGCATTCCTTTTTTGCTTCGCGACGCGACGACGATTCCGACAACCGATCCGGTGATCGATGCGATCAGCATCAGCGGGAACAGCCCTTTCCATCCAGTGACGGCACCGATGAAGGCGAGCATCTTCGTATCGCCGGCCCCCATCCCTTCGATGCGGCGGACCAGGAGATAGGTCAGCGAAATCGCCAGAAGCGTTCCGGCACCGATCACCGCGCCTGCGGCCGACTCCAACAGGGAATCCGCCAGCATCATCGAGTCGGCAGCGGGACCGGACTGCATCCATCCAAGAAGCAGCGCGATCACGATCGCGGGATAGGTGAGTACGTCGGGAAGGAGCTGGAAGTCGAGGTCGATGAAGATCAGCGCGATCGTGATCGACACGAGCGCCGCGATCGGAAGGAACGCAAGCGTCAGCCCGGTGCGCTGGAAGATCGCGAGGTAGAAGAGGGCATTCGCGAGTTCGACGAGAGGATAGCGCCCCGCGATCGGTTCGCGACAGTCGCGGCAGCGACCGCGCAGCCAGAGCCACGCAAGCACCGGCACGTTGTCCCACGGCCGGATCCTCGCGTGGCAGCTCGGACAGCGGCTCGCTGGAAACACGATCGATTCATCGCGAGGAACGCGATGAATGACGACGTTGATAAAACTACCGATCAGCGCGCCGATGGCAAATGCGTAGAAGTGCAAGAGCAGCGACATCCGGCGCCATTGTAAGGGCGGGTGACGGCTCTTGGCTGTTGGCTATTGGGAGACCTGGCTGTCGGCTCTTGGCTGTTGGCTGTTGGGAGAAGCGGTCCTGACCGGGCTGTTGGGAGAAGCGGTGCTCGACTGTTCTATGTCTTGGCAGAGCCGGTCGGCGGGGATCCAGCGCACGAACCGCTTTTCCCAACAGCCAAGAGCCAACAGCCAAGAGCCCAATGCGAGGTGGCGGAGGCGTGTGGGGGTCGAACCCACCCATCGCACCTCTCGGTACGACGCAACAGTTTTGAAGACTGCGGGAGCCACCGGACCCCATTCGCCTCCGGGAGGAGAGGCGGGACGATAACATGGGGCTGGCTGTTGGCTGTTGGCTTTTGGCTGTTGGGAAAAGCCGGAAGGCGGCACCCGACGTCTTTTGCGACCCCGATCTTGATTCTTTTCTAAATTCTGATCCTTCCGGGATTTCAGTGGGTGAATCGAGGAAATCGAGGAACAAAGAATTGAACGGTCATACAGTGAACTACGTTTCCCGCAGACGCAGCGACGTTGACGGAGCTAGAGGCTCAAGCTCCCTTCTCCCACGGGGAGAAGGGAGTCAATGAGCGGCGATCTCATCAAGCAACCTTCTCTCAGTTCTGTCGAGGGTAAAGTGGGGATGCGTCAGTTCGCCCGCTGAAAACCCGGAAGGTTCTAAATTCTAAATTCTGAGTTCTGAGTTGTCTCTAGCCTTTCCCAACAGCCAACAGCCAACAGCCGCCTAAAGCTAAGGAGCCGGCGCGTCAGTCAAAAAGCCGACCTTCTTCGCTCCCGCTTCATGCGCGGCGTCCATCGCGGATACGGCAGTCTCGAACGGCACCTGATCTTCAGCGTTAATGAAGACGATCCGATCGTCAGCTTTGCGGGAGGCAATCTGCTGCGCGAGTGCATCGCGCAGCGCCTTTCGGTCGGCCATTTTCTGGGAATTGAGATAGAGACCGTCGCTTTTGACGATCACGACGAGCTGATTGACTTCACTCGGAGGTGGCGGGGTGGCTACCTCGACTTTCGGCGGCACTTCCACGTCGAGCCCTGTCTGCATGATCGGCGTGGCCACCATGAAGATGATCAGCAGGACGAGCACCACGTCGACCAGCGGCGTGATGTTGATTTCGGATTGGACGGCTTGTCCGCCTGTCGAGAAGGCCATGATTCTCCCTGGGATTTCGTCGCGCAGCGCGAGTCTTCAGTCAGCTATTTTTTCGTCTCGGTCAGGATCGCAACCTGCGAAAACTTTGCTTCGTTGGCAACCTTCATCACCTCGCGCACCTTGCCGAAACTGATTCGCTTGTCGGCTTTCAGCATCACGGCTCGCTCGGGGTTCCGTGTGTATTCGGCGGTGAGGTACTTCTGGAGGTTGTTGTCGGGGATCCAGTCCTGGCCGACGAAGACCGAGCCGTCCTGCTTGACTGAGATGATGAGGTCACCCTCGTCGCCTTTCTTCTTCTCCGCCGTCGCGCCCTGCGGAAGCATGACGTCGACGCCCTGCTGAAGCATCGGGGTCACGACCATGAAGATGATCAGCAGCACGAGGCAGACGTCGACCAGCGGAGTGACATTGATGTCACTCTTCGGCCCCGCGGCGCCACCTGGTGTGAAGGACATCGCTGCTCCTCAGACTCGCGGCCGCGAGCGCGCTTCGTTGCGAATGAAAAAGTCGATCAGCTGCGAGGAGGAACTCGACATCTCGACCTGGAAACGATCGACCGCGTTGAGGAAGTAGTTGTAGAGCCAGACCGCAGGAATGGCCACGAAGAGTCCGAACGCGGTCGTGGCCAGGGCCTCGGCGATGCCAGCGGAGACTGCTCCCAGTCCGCCCGATCCGGAGATGGCCATGCCGCGAAAGGCGTTGATGATGCCGATGACCGTCCCGAAAAGTCCGATGAACGGCGCTGTGGTCGAGATCGTGGCCAGGTTGCCGAGGCCGCGTTTCATGTCGGCTACGGCGAGCATCGTTTCACGATCGATGGCGCGCTGCCCGGAGTCGACGATGTCGTAATCCTCAGGCAGTCCCGCCACGGCGTCTTTCTGGAACTCAGCCAGGCCGGCGCTGAGCACCCTGGCCACGTGGCTCTGCTTGTAGCGGGCGTCGTTGGCGAGTTGTGCCGCCTCATCCATCTTGTGCCGCTCGAGGAGCGGGGTGATGCTGTGTGCGAGATCGAGACTCTGCTTCCGGGCGCGATGAAAGCGCCAGGCCCGGTCGAGGGCGATGGTGAACGACCAGATCGACATCAACGCCAGGATTCCGACGACCGACTTCCCGAGGATGGTCATCGAGTTCCACATGCCCATCAAGCTGAAACTAGCATCCATTCCGTGCATGTACTCTCCTCAATCTCTGTCGTGGCCCGAATGGCCTGTCGATCGTCTGCCTGCGGGTCCGAGGTCACATCCCGCGGGGATTCTGCGCCAGAGCCCGGCGAGTGCATAGCGCAAATCCTGCCAGCTTCGGATGTTGGCTCGTGCTCTTCCTCTCCTGACGCCCGCAGGCCCTGAGCCCGATTGACGTCACTTTTCACTCCCTGATGGCAGACACGAATCCCGACGCGAATCCCGAGCGGCTGACCGCGGATCCGTCGCCGTCGACTCCGCGGCGCTCGAGCGCCGCGAACGTGCGCTTCGCCCCGGGCGACCTGGTCTCCGATTACTATCGCATCGTCAGCCTGCTGCGACGCATCGCAAACGTCCACACACTCGATCGGCAAGGATTGACGATGCGGCTGCAGAGCATGACGTACGTCCCGCGCGAACGTGAAGGGTGGGACCGGATGCGCGACGAACTCGCGCTGCTTTTCGAGCGATACGCTGACGGGGCTCGTTCATTACCGCTACACGACGAGCACGATTCTCGCTGATCGGGTGTAGCCGACCTTCGAGTCGAAACGGCGATCGCTTGGTGGCGCTTGCCCGCGTTGCGCGCTTCGCGTAGAATCCGCCGCCGTAGCGGAATTTTGTCGTTTCCGTGGCGTTTGTTGACCATCCCAAGCGCAGTCATGGGGCCGTAGCTCAGTTGGGAGAGCGCCTGAATGGCATTCAGGAGGTCATCGGTTCGATCCCGTTCGGCTCCACCAATCTTCACAATGACTTAGCGCGACCGAGAGGTCGCGCTTTTTCGTTGTCGGTGATGACAGCGATGAGGGAAGTGCGACCGGCGATCATCCGGCACGAAACCGAAGATCCGGGTTCCGTGTGGGCATCAGAATCGCCGGTCGAGGATGCGGCTATTTCTTCTTCGCCGCAGCGCGATCGCCCTTGTCACCCTGGCCCGGTTTCGAGACGCTCGACGCCTTGCGCTTCTGGTCCTGGGACAGCGACTTGCCGACGTCGACCGACTCGGCGATCCGGCCCTGGTCGTCGCGACGGATGTAGCGTTTGTCCCCTTCGTGCGGCTCGATGAGTTCGCGTTTCTTTTCTGCCATCGTTTGGTGCCTCCCTTCCCTCAGACTGAGCAAACAGAATGCCGGGCACGGCGAGAGCGCGACGATCGCTCCAAACTTCGCTTCCCACCCAACGCGCTTACTTTGGACTGCGGCCACTTCAGTGGCCGCTTTTGTGACGGGACGGACAGGTCGCGCTAACGTCGCACTCGACCAACCGGCACCTGGGTGGACCTGCATACCCGCTTCGTAGCACGGACCTCTCACCTTGCCACAAAAGCGGCCACTGAAGTGGCCGCAGTCCAAAGCGAATC
>JBKJVD010000199.1:0-5979 GCA_046590585.1 Thermoanaerobaculia bacterium
CGACAGTGGCGTGACCCCGCCGCAACTGCTCACGAAGGCGGCACCACTTCAGCGGACCGTCAGCACCGCCAGCGGGATCAACGGCTCGCTGGTCGTGTGGACCGAAACCGGAGCAGATTCCTGGACCTATGTTTACGCGCGGCGGTTCGCGAGCGACGGGACGCCTCAGGATCCTCAGCCGATCGCCGTGGCGCGTTATCCCTTCAACTTCAGTTCACCTCCCCAACCGAGAGTGAACGCCCTCGCGAATGCCGCGGGAGACACATACATCGTCGCGTGGAGCGAGGCCTCTGCTTCGGGGCGAAGACTGAATGCGAGGACCGGCGAATGGATCGATCGAGAGCCATTCACGATCTCCTCGAGCTGGCTGCAGGATTTTTCTCTTGCGAGCTCCCGCGATGGCGCTCTGGCGGCGTGGTCGAGTTCCTGCGAGGGGCCGGCGAGATGCGTCGAGGCGCGTCCCATCGCCTGGTCGGGCGATCCGCTGCCACGGCCAGCGACGCGCGTTGCTCGCGAAGGCGGCTACCACTACGACGTCTCCGTGGCGTCGAACGGCACCGACTACATGCTGGCATGGTCGGCCGGCCAGCGGGAGTGCTTCATCCTCTGCGCCCTTTCACCGTTCGATCTTGCCGTCGCACGCGTGCGCAACGACGGGACCCTGATCGACCCGACGCCGCTGATCGTCGAACAACGGAAGGGGTATCCCGTTCGTCCCACCATCGCGTGGGATGGAGGACGCTACGTCATCGCCTGGTCGGACGGACGACAGGTACGCGCAGCTCGCGTGGCGGCCGAAGGCGCCGTCCTCGAGAGCGGAGCGGACGGTCGCGGCCTGGTCGTCGACGAGGGCACGGAATCGTCGTCCGCGAAACCGCAGCTGCTCGCGTACGGAGGTGAGGTGTTGCTGTTCACGCAGACGGCGCAGACATCACCCCGCTTCAGCGCGACCTGGCGCGTCGCATCCATCCTGAACAGCGAACCGCTCTCTGCCCTACGCACTGCACCGCGATCGCTGCTCGTCGACGAAGCTGACGATCCCGCGAGCCTTCATGCGTCCGCCGGCCCGGCCGGAGTGATCGTGGCCTACGACCGGCGGTCCGGCGCAGGTGCAGGATACGTTTCGCGTGTGTTCCTGCGTGCCGCCGGTATCTCACCGCCGCAGCGCCGGCGCGCAGCCGGCGATTCACAGCTGGTTCCACCCTGCGTCGCACCAGCGCCGTTTCACGAATCCGCTCACTTCGTGCCGGGCAGCTACATCGTCGATCTCCGCGACGGAACGAACTTCCGACAGGAAGCGGAGCGTCTCGCTGCCGAGTACGGATTCACGCTGCGTTCCGTATTCGACGCGGTCCTGGGGGGGTTCGCCGCAGAGCTCAGTGCTACCGCCGTTGCCTCTCTCCGTTGCGAGCCGCTGGTGGAGGCCATTTACCGCAATGAGGTCTTCTCGCTGACCGGAACGGCGGCAAGCGGAGTGAGGGGCCCGTTAGCCGACTCGGCTTCGCCAATACCCGGGCCGACGGCTCTGGTGAGCGACCGCAACGACCTGTAAGTGATCGGCACGTTCTCGATAGATAACGAAGTAGGGGAAGCGTCGAACGAGGAGCCTGCGTGCCGTTCCTTGAATTCGGACGCGGGATATCGTGCCTCCTAGACTGGGGTGCTCTCCAACCAACCGAAGAACCTGCTGAACTTCAGCCCAGAATTCGTCACCGAGTCCGACGCGTTCCTGCTCGTACTTCTCGATCGCGCTGAGGAGTTCGGCCTCCGCTTCCGAATCGAAGACGATCGGTTTCAACGCCCGAAGATCTCGCTCTCGATCCGGCGACGAACGTCACCCCAGTCGGAGGTCACTGCCGTACCTGAGTCCAGTGCATTACAACGCCGCTCGATCTCAGCCGCCCAGGCGGCGTCTACGTCGGAATCCGCCTCGGGCTCGAGGCTCTCGATGAGCTTCGCAGCAAGTTCTGCGCGCTCAGGATCCGAAAGGCGCAAGGCTTCTGTAAACAGGCGTTCCGTTGTATTCGTCACCCATCAAGTTTACCTCAGAGTCGCCCAACAAGCGGTTGCACCGAATGCGGCTCTGACATGCGATGTTGATCTGCGCGTCCCCGGCGCCGGTGACCGCAGGGACGTCAGGGCGACAGCGCGCGAGATCGGGTCGTATCTCCGTCAAATCGAAGATGATGTCACGCCGATTTCCAGTCACGCACACACCCGTGTCTTGCAACAGGCGCGGGACGCCCGCACACCAGGAACGCGGCAGCCGAATTCACGGCCTCGTATCTCGAGTTCCTTCGTCGCGCTACGCTGCGGCAGCGCTCCGCGCGGCTGCAGCTCCGCCGACTCAGGATGACGTTGATCGAGTGCTCCCCAAATTGCGCCATGTTGGCCGGATAGCCGAGCCAGGTTTGCGGTGAAGCTGCGCGCAAATCGCCTGCCGTAATAGAATCACACCATCGTGGCCAGGGTCTGTTCGCAGTGCGGGTTCGACGCCGTCGAGGAAGGAAAGCCGTGCGGTCTCTGCGGAGAGATCACGCTCACCGGCACAACTCCATTCGAACAACTGGCCACCGAGGTCAGGCCGCATACGCCGGGCAGAAGTGTTGCGGTGCCGGATTACGCGAACGGGTTTCTTTACGCGGACCGCTACCGCATCGATGATTTTCTCGGCCGCGGGGGGATGGGAAGTGTTTACCGCGTCAGCGACACTGCGAACGGCGGCACATTCGCGCTGAAAATCCTGCACTCCTCCTCGGGTTCGGATGAAGCGGGCGGCACCGAGCGTTTCAAGCGCGAGATCAACATCCTGGCCCGCCTTCAGCACGACGCGATTCCGCAGATTCACCACTACGGAGTGCGCGATGGTGAGATGTATTTCGTCTGCGACTTCATCGACGGTCGGAACCTGCGCGTCGAAGCACGCGAGCGCGGCGCCTATCCACCCGCGGAGGCAGCCGCCATCATCGCCCGGATTGCCGACGCCCTCGACGCAGCACACCGCCACGGGATCGTCCATCGTGACGTGAAGCCTCACAACGTGATGGTCTCGCTCAACGGAACGATCTACCTGCTCGACTTCGGAGTGGCGCGCGGTGCGGGCCTCGACATGAAAACCATTACCGCGACGGGGATGATCGTCGGAACTCCGGAGTACATGTCACCCGAGCAGTTCATGGGGATCCGCGTCGACCGGCGGAGCGACATCTACTCCCTCGGCGTGGTCCTGTTCGAACTGCTCACCGGCAAGCTCCCCTTCACGGCCGACACGCCCATCGCAATCGCGATGAAGCACCAGACCGACACCGCGCCGGCACCACGCTCGCTACGCCCCGAGATCCCGGCCTGGCTGGACCGCGTCGTCACACGCTGCATGTCGAAGCGTCCGGAGCAGAGATTCCTGACAGCCTCCGACCTCGCCTCTGAATTACGCCGGGAACGGACCGGTTCGCGGCGGGAGGATCACCTTCCCAACGGCGACTCGATCGTCCTCGACGACTCCGAGAGCGAGGAGTGGGCGCTCGTCCTCGGCACGAAACGGGAGAAGCGCGAATGGGAACCGGGGATGGCGTTCCGCTTTCAGGATCGCTACTACCGGCTCGATCAGACCGTTGCAGAGCCAAATGGGAGAGGCTGGGTCTATCGGTTCTCGGACTGGCCGGAAGAAGAGATCTTCCGTGGCGTCGTCGACTACGAGCAGAACGCGGCGCAGGAAGCGAGTTCCGAGGCCGGCAAACTCTCGACGCGCCTCAAGGGATTCTTCAGTCGCGAGAAATGACGGACTCAAGCCGGATAGAGACGTTCGAATTCGGCATGCCCATGGAGCCCTGCGAGGTCGGGATCGCGACGAGCCCACGCCGGATCCTTGAAGCCGCCTTCCCATGCCCCTGTCAAGGCTTTGAGCGCGTCGTCGGTTCGACCGAGCTTGCAAAACACGCATGCCAGGTTGTAGAGCACCGTTGCTTCATTCGGACGCAAGGCCGCAGCGAGGTTCGCTTCACGATTCGCATCATCCGTGCGGCCAAGCTCGGCGTAGTCGATGGCCAGCAGCGTCCGGGCCCGGGCATCCTCCGGCACTTCGCGTAGATGCTTCTCGATGACCTCAGTCGCCTGCATGGTCAGGTTGCGAAGCGCGTCCGATTTACCGAGCGCGCCCAGTGCGTTGAGGATCGGGACGAAAACGTTGTAGTCATCTCCTGACGAGTTGATTGCCGCGTCAGCCATCCATGCCAGTTCCTGATACTGACCGGCGGCGAACAGGGCCCTCCCGAGAAGGTAGAAGGCGCCTTCACAGTCGGGCTTCTTGTCGACCACCAGACGAACCTTGTCGATGGCCTCGTCGAATTTCGAATCGGCGTACAGGATCCACGCAGACGCAACCGCCACCTCCGGCGCGTCTGGGTTCAGTGCCATGGCGCGCTGCGCGGCGGTCCCGGCTCGCTCCAGCCATTTCGCACCCCGCGCGTAGTGGTAGTGATACTGGGCGCAGACGTTTGCGATCGCCGCATGAGCCACCGCGAACCTCGGGTCGATGGCCACGGCGTTCTCGAACATCTGCAGCGCAAACTCCATGTCCTGGCGCGTCAACCGTCGCGCATAACTCTTGCCGCGCAGGAACAGGTCGTACGCCTGCAGATCGCCGGTCGGCTTCACCGCCAGGGCCTGCTCTTCCTGAGGCGAGAGCGTCACACGCAGGGCATCTGCGATATTGCGCGCCAGCTCGTCCTGAATCTCGAACACGTCCTTCATCTCGCGATCGTAGCGTTCCGACCAGACCGGAAAATCGGTGGCTGTATCGACGAGTTGGGCGTTGATGCGCAGGCGGTTTCCTGCGCGGCGCATGCTTCCGGTGAGCACAAAGGCGGCGTTGAGCTGCCGTCCGATTTCGACGGGCGTGGCGGGCTTGTCGCGATAGCTCAGCACGGTCGATCGCGAGAAGATCTTCAACCCCTTGATCTTCGACAGATCCGTGATGATGTCCTCGGTGACGCCGTCACGGAGATACTCGTCCTCTTTGACGCCGCTGAGGTTCTCGAAATAAAGCACCGCGATCGAACGCTCCTGTGGTGCAGCGGTGGTGCGGCGTGACTCGCTCGACTCCGACGTCCGGCGCGGGCCGGAATCGAGGTCACGCTTCAGGCGCAGCAGGTCGGTCTTGAGATCAGTCGCTCCCTGATATCGGAGATTCCGATCCTTCTCCAGGCTCTTGCCGATGATGCGGGCCAGTTCTGCCGGAATCGAAGGATTGAAGTTCGTGATCGGTGAAGGATCCCGGTTCAGGATGGCGTCGAAGACCACGGCCGAGGTGTCGCCCTGGAAAGGCAGGACTCCGGTTGCCAGCTGGTAGAGCACCGTTCCGAGCGAAAAGATGTCGGTGCGCGCATCGGTCATCTGGGCCCGCGCCTGTTCCGGTGACATGTAGGAGACCGTGCCGACCGTCGTTCCCGCCTTGGTCAACTCATCGCGCATGGCCGTAACTTCGGAGGCCTCATTCGAACGCGCAATCTCGATCTTGGCCAACCCGAAATCCAGAATCTTCACGAGGCCGCGCGAATTGAGGTAAATGTTAGGCGGCTTGATGTCGCGATGAACGATTCCGCGGGAGTGCGCCGACTCGAGTGCATCGGCGAGCTGGATGCCGATGTCGAGAAGTTGCACGACGTCGAGCGGTCCGCGGCGGATGCGCTCGGAAAGCGTCTGCCCTTCGAGCAACTCCATGGCGATGAAATGCTGGCCATCGTGCTGGTCGATTGCGTAGACGGTACAGATGCCGGGATGGTTGAGGGCCGAGGCCGCGCGGGCTTCGCGCTGGAACCGCTCCAGAGCCGCGCCGTCCTGCGCCAGTTCGATCGGGAGAAACTTCAGGGCTACATGACGCCCGAGGGTCATGTCTTCGGCTTCATAAACGACGCCCATCCCCCCGCTACCCAGTTTACCGGTGACCCGGTAATGCGACATGGTCTGGCCGATCATGCTCCG